>CAXRGH010000030.1:0-5442 GCA_964230195.1 Alteromonadaceae bacterium | reverse complement strand
TGACTGCAAACATGAGAAGCTTGTAGCGTTCAGTTGCAAGCGAAGAGGTTTCTGCCCGAGTTGCGGGGCTCGAAGGATGGCTGAAAGTGCCAAGTTGCTTGTGGACGATGTGCTCAATGGGTATCCTGTGCGTCAGTGGGTTTTGAGTCTGCCCATCCCTCTGCGTCTACTTCTGGCCAGATACCCCAAAGAGCTCAGCAACGTCCTGCAAATCATCCATCGTGCAATTTCTACTGACATCATCCATCACTCAGGCTACTTGAAAAAGCAGGCCAAAACAGGCGCAGTCACCTACATTCAGAGATTTGGTAGTGCGCTAAACTTGAATATCCACTTTCACATGCTTTTCCTCGAAGGTGTTATCACACAAGAGCATGGAAAAATGAAATTCAAGCGAGTCAAAGCGCCGAGTTATTCAGTGATGGAGGAGTTGGTTAACACCATCAGCCATCGCATCGCACAATATCTCGAGAAAGCAGGGCTAATTCAACGCGACATTGACAATACCTATCTGGACTTGCCAATTGACGATGAAGACAGCTTGTTACCACTGCAAGCCGCTTCGGTCAGCTACCGGATCGCAGTTGGTGCAGATACCGGTAAAAAAGTGTTTACCTTGCAAACCATGCCAGCAAAAGACCCTGATAACTTAGGACAACTCGCAAAGATAGCTGGATTTAGCCTACACGGGGGTGTCTTTGCCGATGCACATCAGCCAGATAAAAAACTCGAAAGACTTTGCCGATATATTGCAAGACCAGCGTTAAGTGAACAACGCTTAAGCCTGACATCCACAGGCAAGGTCAGGTACGAACTCAAAACACCCTATACAGACGGCACCACACACGTATTCTTTGAACCGCTAGACTTTATGGCCAAACTCGTGGCTTTGGTACCACCGCCTAGACTCAATCTTACCCGTTTTTATGGGGTATTTGCGCCAAATGCCAATGTACGTGCAGCAGTGACTGCTTCTCAGCGAGGAAAGAATAGTCCTCGCTTAGCAGTGCTTGAGAATGATTCTGATACGCCTTACCATGCCCGTAGCATGTCATGGGCGCAAAGGCTGAAGAGAGTGTTCAATATTGATATTACCATTTGCGAGGCTTGCACAAAGACGAATGTCAAGATAATCGCCTGCATTACAGCGCCTGCAACCATCCAAAAGATATTAACACATTTGGATGAACAAGACTCACCGATTACCGCCAATTCGAGCAGAGCGCCCCCACTTATTGAGTTGACCACAAATAACAACAATTGACGATTACGTTATTCAGAGAGATTTCAACTTTGGCGCTTAAGAGCCCCATCACCCATTGAGCTTGAACATTAACTTGTTGGGGCATCACCTTTGACACATCACGAAAAATATTTCAGTACCAATAGCCAGCACTCTTGGGGATCTGATGGATATTTAGTTCACGTCTTTTTTGCAAAACTTCAATTTGCAGTACACGAAACAAGCCTTCAATTCAGCTGTCATAGAGGGTAGTAAATAGCGTTAATTTTTCTTATGCTCTATTTATTCTGTAGATGATTCGAACTACCTTGTGTCTTCTAGAAAACTAGAAATCGAGTAGCTTTTCGTTCATCTTTCCGCTTAAACTAAGTGCATAAACATTCAAGGCTCAACAACACAATGAATCATTCAGCAGCAAGGATAAGTGGGTTCACCCTGATTGAACTCATTGTCGTTATCGTTATATTGGGTATTTTGGCAGTCACAGCAGCCCCTAGGTTTATTGACGTTTCTTCGGATGCTCGTATAGCGGCACTTCAAGGTATGCTTGCCGCAATAAGAGGCGGTACAAACCTAGCCGTTGCAAAGGCGCAGATAGAAGGGATCGAAAATGGGCCTATGGACATAAATGGCGATACCGTCCAGATTGCAGGTGGTTTCCCAACCGCTCAATGGAATGCCACGTTCTACGCATTGGTCAACGATTCTGGACGGTTCGATACTGGTGGAACGGCTGTCTGTACAGCCGATTGGTGTACTCGCGGAAATGTGGGTTCGTTGGGTATAACCGGAGCAAATAACGGACAAAATATGCAAGTATGGCCGAAGGGCACTAGCCGCACGGATAACTGTTATGCCTGGTATCACAACGGTCTTAGCAGTGGCGATGGCCAAATTGCCAGTGGGATAGTAACAACAGGGTGTTAAGAGCAACTCCATAACTAGCATGCGTAAAACTGATAAAAAGCTAGAAAACCAACTCCGTAATCTTCTTACCGTCGTTTGTGAAGATATGTTGAAAAACATTGACGGATTTCAATGGCTAACGCATTTCGTAAACTACTCTAACTTCCCCACAGGCCTCAAAGTAGTGTTCGTATTTGAGACAAATGAAAGCCTTCAAATCTTTATGTCTCAGAAAGCAAAAGACGAAGTACTCAATCAAGTTCGTGAAAAACTCGTTGGAATAGGTGTAAAGATTACGAACATCGGTCACCATGTTGCTTTCGATACGGAAGAAAACTGCGAAAGCAACGACAACGGCAACTGGAAACAGAGATTTACCAAAACTATGGGCTAACAGATAATGCGTTGAGCGCGATCCGTATCTCTACGGTTTTAGCCTGAAAAATCAGCATCCGCAAAGTACGCAGGCTGTGTGAAAACTATTGATCACCTTTTGGTCTAAGTATGGGTTTTATATGATCAATCAGTCTTAGCTATTGCTCCTTTCTCGATGGGTGTTTTGATAAAATCAATCTATCAAAAATCTGATAGGTTTCAGATACATGTCGAGATTTATTGAAGGTCAAAACCGAACGCAAAGCACGCTATTTCCCGAAGTGTTAGATGACTATATCCATGAAGATAACCCTATTCGTGCAATTGATTTGTTTATCAACTCACTGGATTTATCCGCGTTAGGTTTTGTACGCTGCCAACCTGCAAAAACAGGCCGACCTAGCTATTCTCCGGCAACCATGCTCAAGATTTACCTTTATGGTTATCTTAACCGCATCCATTCGAGCCGACGCTTGGAAAAAGAGACACAGCGTAATGTTGAGTTAATGTGGTTAGTTGAGCGTCTCACCCCAGACTTCAAGACGATTGCTGATTTTAGAAAGGAAAACAGTCAGGGTATTCAGCAAGTTTGTAAGCAATTTGTGCTGATATGTCGTGAGCTGAATATGTTCACGGATACTATCGTGGCGGTTGATGGTACTAAGTTCAAAGCCAGCAACAATATCGCTAAAAACTATTCTCGCGGTCTGATTAAAACCTGTATTGAAACCACAGAAAAAGACATAGTCAACTATCTAACGGAGCTGGACAGAGCTGACCGACAGTCTCGAACTGACGACGCAGAAAAACTAAAAGACAAGCTGGTGAAACTTCAGGCACGTCTAGAGAGTGAGAAAACACTCCAGCAAGAATTGCAATCCTTACCTGATAAACAAATTTCCTATACCGACCCAGACAGCAGGCGAATGGCACTAAAACATAAGGGTGTGTTGGTGGGCTACAATGTTCAAGCGGCTGTCGACACTAAGCATCACTTAATCCTTGCACATTACGTGACGAATAATCCAACCGATAGGCATCAGCTTGTTCCAATTAGCCAACATGCTCAACAAGCATTAGATAAACACGATATCACCGTGCTGGCAGACAGGGGGTATTACGACAACGCGAGTTTTAAGGCGGTTCACGAGGCAGGTGTTAATGCTATCGTTCCCAAAACGCATACGTCGGGTAATCGGAGTAAAGGGCTCTTCACTAAGGAAGATTTTGTCTACAACAAAGATAAAGATGTTTATGAATGTCCGGCTGGAAAAGATATTCCGTTTAGCTTTGTTACAACTGACAGAGGCAAATCTGTACGCAGCTATCTCTCCGTCATGACCTGTAAAGACTGTTCGATGAAGTCTCGTTGCACAACATCACCATCAGGTCGACGCATCCGCAGACTTGAAGAGGAGGAACACGCCGAAAGGGTCGCTGAAGCTTACAAAAACATGCCAGCAGCTATGAGCTTGAGGCATCAAACTGTGGAACACCCCTTTGGTACGATTAAACAGTGGGCAGGCACACATCAGTTACTCACAAGAACACTGAAAAATGTCAAAACAGAGGTGAGTTTGCATATTCTGGCTTACAACTTCAAAAGAATGATAAATATCATGGGTGTTAACGGATTCATATCAGCCTTGAAAACTTGAGAATTGCGGTCTCACTCATGCAAATTTTTTAGGCACCCAAAAACAAGCTGCAACCCTTGGCAATAATCAAAATCGCTAAAATGGGTTTTCACACAGCCTGTACGTGTTGCTGACATTCAAATAAAAATAGAGTTTCGATAGCTTTAGAGCGAATAGCGGTCATTACCCTAAGTTATCTTTTGATTGAAATAAACTAGGGTTGTTTGTTGTCTGTAATCACTCCGATGCTGTTGATAAATTAAAGCTTTTTGGCGACAAAAAATTGATAACCAAACTCGCCTAGGCGAGATTTAAACAAATCTACTTCGTTTTGAATATCAATCACCGCTTGCGATTCTGGCATCGTTTGAGCTACCTGTTTCAGACGCTGCTCGAGTGGCTCGTAGTAGCTCTTCCAAGCCTGCTCAGATACTGTAAACGTATGTTGAAGTTTATAACCCGCCTTTTCTATTTGTGACTTGCGAGTATCAATGCTTTTTATATCTGGATAGTCGCGCTTCCAATGGTCAATAGAGTCTTGACTTGGGCTGTCTGTTAACCAAACTAAATCGCTGAACACTAAAGTACCCTCGTCGCGGAGTAACGATTTCCATTTCTTAAGGGCGCTTTCGATGCCCATTATGTAAGCAGAGGCTTCTGCCCAAATAACGTCAAACTTCTCTGCGCCAAAGTCTAATTCCGTCATGCTTACGCACTTGGTTGACACCTGATTATCGAAGTTATTTTGCTTTATTTTATCTTCTAGTTTATCCAGCGCATTTTGTTCATTGTCGGTTGCTATTATTTCTGCATTAGATAATTTTGCCAGTACGATTGTTGAATTGCCCTTACCACAACCAATCTCCAAGATTCGTTCAGGATTGGTGTCGAGTAATTGAAACGCTTTGGTCGTGTCGGCTTCACTATTCGGCCCCCACGATTCCAGTGTTTCAAATACGCTCATGAAATCTTGCATATATTTGTCATGTTCGTTCATGTCTTTTGATAACCATTTGATTCTGAGAGCTTGCTTTTCATCAAACCCTTGGACTTTTAACCAATCTATATGTGCATCCGGGGCTACTTCAGTTAGCGTTTGGTGCCATGATCTGCTGCTGTTTTCTCCTAATAGGGAGGACAGAAACGCCAACGACTTTTGTTTTCGCTTAATTTCTTGTTCCAACTCGTCATAACGACATTGAAGAATAGACTTATCCAACTTACTTTCGAGGCACGATTTGCATTCAGCTAATGTCAATCCGCCACTTTGTAGCTGCTGAA
>CAXRGH010000029.1:0-21501 GCA_964230195.1 Alteromonadaceae bacterium | reverse complement strand
TTTCCCTACACGACGCTCTTCCGATCTCTGTTTATAAGTGTATAAGGTTACTTGGTGATTATACTGCCGAGTAACCTTTTTTATTGGATAGCGAATGACAACTACCGTAACCGAAAACTCACATGAATTCTGGATGCGACATGCAATGGCGCTGGCTGATCGTGCTCAACAAATGGGAGAGATCCCGGTGGGGGCAGTGTTAGTTAAGGATAATAAGGTAATTGCCGAAGGTTGGAATCAGTCGATTACTCTAAATGATCCATCAGCACATGCTGAAATGGTTGCTCTTCGCAATGCTGGCAGTGCGCTGAATAACTATCGTATGCCCAACACAACCCTATATGTCACACTAGAACCGTGTCCAATGTGTTCAGGACTGCTGGTTCATAGCCGAATTCAAACTTTGGTATTTGGCGCCTATGACACAAAAACGGGGGCTGCGGGTAGTGTGATGAATTTGTGTGAGCACGAATCCCTTAATCATAACATTGAAGTGTTTGGAGGCGTGTTACAAGCAGAGTGTGGAGATATGTTATCTCGCTTCTTTAAGCAAAGGCGGGCAGAAAAAAAAGCAGAGAAAAATCTGCAACAGTAGGATGCTGCTAGTTGCTGTGGCTAGTTTCTTTCGTTTGAAACGTGTCTTGCTGAAACTGTTGTCTTCTAATAATCACTTTCTTGTGGAGCTTTTTGAGTAGCTGCCTGCGTCGGGTGGTGTTAGCTAATAATCGTCGTGTTCTCATGTAATTCCTTGTTTATTGATTGTCTTTTTTCAGTTTGGCTGCTTAATGTTGCACCAACGAGTCAATCTTTTGAAATTTTTATGTCAGTCTCTTTTGTATACTCTTTATACCGTTGAAAAGATGTTGAGTCGAGGCAGATGCGGTGAGAGCGTGGCGAGCAGTGGCTATTTAGTGTTCAGCAAGGTTTACAAAAAAATGACAAAGCAGTTATTGTTCGTCCTCTAATGCTTTTGTTGGTT
Organism: Alteromonadaceae bacterium; assembly: GCA_964230195.1. Lineage (GTDB taxonomy): Bacteria > Pseudomonadota > Gammaproteobacteria > Enterobacterales > Alteromonadaceae > CAXRGH01. The sequence continues at coordinate 20,522 of CAXRGH010000029.1, read as the reverse complement.
CGTTTTCAGTGATTGGGACAGGATTGATTTGCTCGGTTAATTCAATCTTCTGTAACACGTTCTGCTCGGAATAGAGGTAGCTAAGCGTGTCATAATAACGTCTGATATTCGACACGTAGATAGTTGCTTCGTCTCCTCGTGCATAGCCATATTTAGTCTTTTTATAATAGTGTTTCTGGCGCAATAACGGTAAGCGCTGTTTAACATCTAGCCATAAATCGGGATTTCCTCCTTGTCGCTGGGTCAGCACTCGCGCGTCCTCCAGATGCCCCATTCCTATGTTATATGCTGCGAGAGCAAACCATAAGCGGTCCGGATGTTCAATTCGTTTTGGTAGCCTTCGCATCAAACTCGATAAATATTTTGCACCAGCGATGATGTTTTGCTCAGGATCAAGTCGTGAAGTGACGCCCCAGTCTTTCGCAGTATTTTGGGTTAACATCATAATACCGCGCACCCCCGTTGGCGATTTCGCTTTTGGTTCCCAATGACTTTCTTGATAGGACAAGGCGGCAACTAAACGCCAATCAAGATTTAGCGAGTGTGTTTTAAACCACTCAATGTAAGTAGGCAACTTAACTTGTGCAGCTTTGATAAACGCGCGGGTATCGACATAGTTAAACAGTTTTGTGTGGCCAAAATATTTTTCTTTGAGTTGGTCTAAGCTACCGTCTTTTTCAATAAGAGCAAAATACTCAAAGAGTTGATGATGCACACTGTCGTCAATCGATTTTGGTAATAGCCAGGCAATATCAGCGCTTTCTTTTGTGGTGAATCCGACACTGACTTCCGGATGTCTGCGTCTAACGGTGGCGAGGGTATCAGAATCCGTAATGGTATATCGGATTTCTCCACGCTTGATGGCTCCAAGTACTTCTTCTTTGTCCAGTTCGTGTGTTTCTTCCCATTCAAGGTTTGGATAGGCACTCTTCAACGTATTGATTTGCTCGTCTAACCCAGACCCCGCGACAACGGTAATGGGGTGTTCAATATCAGTCCAAGTTCGTGGTCGTGGGTTGCCTTGTTTAAACACTAATTTTTGACTCACTTGACGGTAGATTGGGCCAATATCTAGCTCTGTGAGTTGAGAATAGCGGATGGGGATGCCCGCTGCCGCGATTGTAATGTGGCCTTCAGCTACTTGAGCTTGCATTTCGGCTAGCGTGTAATAGGGGTAGATTTCTAACCGAACACCGAGTTTGTCTGCAAAACCTTTCAGTAATTCGTATTCAAAGCCTGTTGCATCATCAGCGTCATGGTAAAAGGTTGACAGGCCATACACAGTGCCGACCTTCAGTACTCCCCGAGATAATATTTGGGATAAATTATTTTCGTGCGTTTTTGCAACTTCTTTGCACCCGGTACTGAGCATAAATAGCACCGGTGCTCCAAACAGAAATATTGCTAACTTTTTGAAAATATTGTTCAAAATTATGCCGTCTAATGATTAATTAGGAATTTTATTACGGTTAAGAGTACAGTAGAACCAATGAATAAGGGAAGTTTATCATCTGATTATTTCTAGAATTCTTCGTATATTTGTCAGACCTCTATAATGTTTGATTACAACAACCGCATTTTGCGATACAATTTAGCACCATAATATTTTTAATCCTAAGTACGACTTTTAAGCGCTTAAATATGTTTGTAGTGCTTTTACTTGTACCCTGATTCTAGGTGATTTAACTTATGATGACTTTCCGTGGCGCCCCCGCATTGTCTGATTTTCGCACGCAAAAATTATTAGCACTTTTTGCACAGTCTAACCTCCCTGTGACCGATGTTTATGCAGAGTACCAGCACCTTGCAAAAGTCAAAGGAGAGCTTTCGAGTGAACAGGTAGATACGTTAGAAAAGCTACTCACTTACGGACCTAAACTAGCATCTCACGAACCTCAAGGCGATTTGGTGCTTGTGGTTCCTCGTGTTGGTACTATATCGCCATGGTCATCAAAAGCGACTGACATCGCTCATAATTGTGGATTGCAACAAGTTGAACGTCTAGAGCGTGGTGTTGCTTACTATCTCACCTACAATCGCGAAGTCACAGCGGCTGAACGTGAGTCGGTAACAGCACTACTTCATGACCGCATGACCGAAGTTGTTATGACTGACATCAATGATGCCCAACTATTGTTCAGTGATCATTCTCCAGCCCCTGTGTCCAGTGTCGATGTGTTGAGCCAAGGGAAAACGGCATTAGAAGAAGCCAACAGCACATTAGGTCTGGCACTTGCCGATGATGAAATTGACTATCTTACGGAAAATTTCCAAGCGTTAGGACGCAACCCAAATGATGTCGAGCTTTACATGTTTGCACAGGCAAACTCTGAGCATTGTCGTCATAAAATATTTAATGCAGACTGGACAATTGATGGAGAAAAGCAAGATAAGTCGTTGTTCAAAATGATTAAGAACACGTTTGCTGAAACGCCAGAACATGTGTATTCGGCTTATAAAGACAATGCCGCGGTCATGGAAGGTACTGTCGCAGGTCGCTTCTTCCCAAATACCCAATCACATCAATATGAATACCATCATGAAGCCATTGATGTATTAATGAAAGTTGAAACCCATAACCATCCAACCGCAATTGCACCCCATGCCGGGGCGGCAACAGGCTCAGGTGGTGAAATTCGTGATGAAGGTGCGACTGGACGTGGTTCCAAGCCAAAAGCAGGCCTAGTTGGCTTTACGGTTTCTAATCTCAACTTACCTGATTTCTCTCAACCTTGGGAATCAGATTACGGAAAACCTGAACATATCGCATCGGCGCTTGATATAATGCTTGAAGGGCCATTGGGCGGTGCAGCGTTTAACAACGAATTTGGTCGTCCAAACTTACTTGGCTATTTCCGCACCTACGAGCAACAGGTAAACAGTTTTAATGGCGAAGAAGTTCGTGGTTACCACAAACCAATTATGATTGCTGGCGGCTTAGGTAATATTCGTCGTGATCATATTGAGAAAGGTGAGATTACAGTTGGTGCCAAATTAGTTGTATTGGGCGGTCCCGCCATGAACATTGGTTTAGGTGGTGGTGCTGCGTCTTCAATGGCGTCTGGTCAATCAAATGCCGATCTTGATTTTGCCTCGGTGCAACGTGAAAACCCTGAAATGGAAAGGCGCTGCCAGGAAGTGATCGATAAGTGCTGGCAACTGGGGGATAACAATCCCATTCAGTTTATCCATGATGTTGGTGCTGGTGGTTTGTCCAATGCTTTTCCTGAGTTGGTCAACGACGGTGAGCGCGGCGGTATATTCAATCTTCGAGATGTGCCAAACGATGAACCCGGTATGTCGCCATTAGAGCTTTGGTGTAATGAATCACAAGAACGTTATGTACTCTCGGTTGCGCCCGAAAATATTGACCTGTTCGAAAGTATTTGTCAGCGCGAGCGTGCGCAATACGCCATTGTGGGTGAAGCTACCGAGGCTCGTCACTTGACGGTTTCAGATCCCCATTTCGATAATAATCCAATTGATCTACCGTTAGATGTATTATTGGGTAAAACGCCTAAAATGCACCGTGATGTTAAGCGTGAATCTGTCCAAGGTATTGAAATTGATACCTCTAATATCACATTAGAAGACGCTGCTGAGCGCCTCCTTCAGTTGCCAACTATTGCCGAAAAAACATTCCTCATCACTATTGGTGATCGCTCGGTAACCGGATTGGTTCACCGCGATCAAATGGTTGGTCCGTGGCAGATCCCAGTAGCTGATGTTGCAGTGACGGCTGCTGCTTTCGATACTTATGCTGGTGAAGCAATGGCGATGGGTGAGCGCACGCCGTCGGCATTACTTAATCATTCTGCATCAGCGCGACTAGCTGTGGGTGAAGCACTGACCAATATTGCCGCCGCTGATATTGGTGATTTGAAACGTATTAAGTTGTCAGCAAACTGGATGTCGGCTGCAGGTCACCCTGGAGAGGATGCCGGTTTATACGAGGCAGTGAAAGCCGTTGGGGAGGAGTTATGTCCTGCCTTGGATCTGGCTATCCCGGTTGGAAAAGACTCTATGTCGATGAAGATGCGTTGGACTGACAATGGTCAACAAGAAAAGTCAGTGACAGCGCCATTATCGCTGATTATCACTGCATTTGGTGCAGTGCAAGATATTAGAAAAACATTAACACCACAATTGCGCACCGATGCCGGTGACACTCAGCTCATTTATATTGACATTAGCGCTGGCAAAGGTCGTTTAGGGGCGAGTTGCTTAGCCCAGGTCTTTAATCAGTTGGGTGATATCACTCCTGATGTTGATGAGCCAGCTACCCTCAAAGCCTTCTTCAATGTTACCCAAGGCTTAGTTGCTGACGGTTCTCTGCTTGCTTATCACGATGTATCAGATGGTGGCTTATTTACGACGGTAACTGAAATGGCCTTTGCTGGTAATACCGGCGTGTCAGTTGCTATCGATGGCCTTCACAGTGATAACGTCGCCGCTTTATTCAGCGAAGAACTTGGCGCAGTGGTTCAAGTCAAGAGCAATGATGTTGAGTCTGTATTATCAGCGTATGCGGCAGCTGGTATGGAGCAGCACGTTAAGGTGATTGGTCAATTAACAGAAGATGACATGGTCTCGTTTAGTCGTGACGGCTCAGTGATACTGTCTCAAAGCCGCGGACATTATCGCGAATTATGGGCACAAACGACACACCGTATGCAAACTTTACGCGATAATCCGGCGTGTGCTGAACAAGAATTGGAAGTTAAACTTGATGCCAACAACCCAGGGTTGCATTCGTCATTAAGTTTTGATGTAAAAGAAGATATTGCGGCTCCGTATATCGCCACCGGTGCTAAGCCAAAGATCGCGATTCTGCGAGAGCAAGGCGTTAACAGTCATCTTGAAATGGCTGCAGCGTTTGATCGTGCAGGATTCTCGAGTATTGATTTCCACATGAGTGACTTACTGGAAGGTCGCAAGTCTCTTGAGGATGTGAAGGGGCTGGTTGCTTGTGGTGGATTCTCTTACGGTGACGTGCTTGGTGCCGGAGAGGGATGGGCAAAAACCGTGTTATTCAATCAACAGTTAAGAGATGGTTTTGAAGCTTTCTTTAATCGCCAAGATACATTCTCACTGGGTGTATGTAATGGTTGTCAGATGTTGTCAAACCTGAAAGATCTGATTCCTGGTGCAGAGTTATGGTCTCGTTTCGTGACAAATCAATCTGAACGATTTGAAGCTCGTGTTGCCATGGTTGAGGTGATGGATTCGCCATCGGTCTTGTTAAAAGGTATGGCAGGTTCTCGTATGCCTATTGCGGTATCTCACGGTGAAGGTCGTGCAGAATTTGCATCAAGTGATATGGTCACCCAAAACCTGACACAACAACGAGTTGCACTTCGCTACGTTGACAACTACGGTCAAAAGACCGAGCAATATCCATTAAACCCTAACGGCTCACCTGAAGGTATAACATCACTGACAACGAAAGATGGAAGAGCAACTATCATGATGCCTCACCCAGAGCGTGTATTTAGAAGCGTTGCTAACTCTTGGGCTCCAGCCGAGTGGGGTGAAGACTCACCTTGGATGAGAATGTTCAGAAATGCACGTCTATTCGTAGAATAAGCATCAAGTCTGAATGGAAAAGGGGATATCTTGTTATAAGTTATTCCCTTTTTCTATTTAAGTGTTTCAATTTGTAACGCGGTGGCGTATTGTAATTCCCTCAAATATCGGTATTCTTTGTTGATAATAAGTATAAAAAATATCCAACATTATAGTAGTGGTAGTATCATGAATCGTTCGTCCAATGGGTTTGGTTTACTTGGTGTGTTCATCGCAGTCATTGTGATGACTGTTGCGGCAGCCATCAGCGCATCACCGGAATCTCAGCGTGCAGGCGGGGATGTGACAATAGCCGCTAAATCCACTGACGCTCCAGCTTCTTAATATTATTTTTTTCGATGTAACTCTCTGTTAGCGTGCTTTTCAGCTTCGTTTTTCTTTAATAGTACGTAAGTGCTCGCTAACCCTCCATGCCCTTTTAATGCAGAATGACATGCAATGACAGCTTCCATTTGTGGAAGCCACTGATTAATCGCACTTTTAAGCCGTGCCGGATATGGTTTATCATTTTTACCTAAACCATGACGGATCAACAGGTTTCTTAAACCCCGTTTATGCCCTTCAGTGATGGCGTCGTAAACCAGAACTCTTGCCTTATCCAAATCACTCACCGTGATATGCAAGGTAGAATCAATAGGGTACTTTCCTAATCTCAAATTTTTAAATACTTTGTTTTGAACTCCTTCTTTTTTGTAACATATTTCGTCGAAAGGTGACATGGCGTGACGGATCTCAGTTGAAAAAGGGATTGCGTCTTCGCGGCTAGTTTTTTCTAACGCTTGACGTTTCAGTTGTTGTGCCAGCGTTGGTGCTTTTTTGCTGGCAGCAGGAGTATTGTCTTGCTCAATCGGCGTAACATCCTGCATTTCTCTCAGAAAGACATCAAGGTCATTGTCGTTGGATGAATTTTGCATACGTTTTTTTGTCTATTCTACCGTTCATCATCATTTAACAGAGGGTACTGCGACTAATACGTCGTAGACTGTATTAGGGTCTTGTTATGTTACGAAAATTTGATTATTGTGACTGCTTCTGATGTCCCCTTGGCACAGCTGGATAGCGCGACTCCCTCCTAAGGAGTAGGTCAGAGGTTCGAATCCTCTAGGGGACGCCATTACTCATCATCAAATAAATTACCTTGTGCATCTTCATCCAGTAACGAACCTTGAATCGGTGTTTGTTGGAGCTGGGATTTACGCTGTTTTATCTCATGCCGTCGCTTACGCTGACCACAAGCAACCACTATCTTATGTTTTACTTCAATAGAGCATTCATTCCAATAGCGTCGTTCGTCTCGCGATCGAAAGCATCCAAGACAAAATCCGTTTGGGCCTGACTCGCAAACACCAATACAAGGGCTCTGAATAGTAAAAAATTCGAGTTGTTTCATCGGCTAAACACATGGTTCCTTTGAGAAAAAAGCAGTCATCAACACATAATGACTGCCCTATATCCTAGCACATGTTCGTCAGTCTGAGGGAAGGATAGTACCGTGGCCCTCTATCTAAGGGTTATACGAGCAAACTTTCGTTTACCCACTTGGTATACATCTGTCGTGCCTGCTGAAAGTGCTAACTTGGGATCACTCACCTTTTCGCCATTGATCTTAACAGCCCCTTGCTTCACCATTCTCATCGCTTCTGAAGTGGAGGCAACCAACTTTGCGTCTTTTAATACACTAGCGATTCCATTTTGGCCTTCAACTAGGTCAATTGTTAACTCTGGCATTTCGTCTGGAATAGCGTTTTTAGAGAAGCGCTGGATAAAATCTTGATGGGCAGCTTCAGCTGCAGCGTCGTCATGGAAGCGAGCGATCAACTCTTTTGCGAGTAGTATTTTGGTATCCCTAGGATTCGCACCATTAGCAACTTCGACTTTCAAACTGTCGATTTCTTCAATGGGTTTGAAGCTTAGCAAGTCATAGTAACGCCACATAAGTTCATCTGAAATTGACATGACTTTGCCAAACATTTCGTTAGGAGCATCTGTGATCCCAATATAGTTATTTAATGACTTAGACATTTTTTGCACACCGTCTAAGCCCTCAAGTAAAGGCATCATCAATACGGTTTGAGGACGCTGACCTTCTTCTTTCTGAAGTTCACGACCCATCAGCAAGTTGAAACGTTGATCGGTACCACCGAGCTCTACATCCGAACCAAGAGCAACAGAATCCCAACCTTGCGCAAGCGGGTATAAAAACTCATGTATCGCAATCGGCTGTCCGTTGGTATACCGTTTTTTGAAATCATCACGTTCCAACATACGAGCAACGGTTTGGCGGGCAGCTAGTTTAATCATCCCTGCCGCACCAAGATTGTCCATCCACTCAGAGTTAAAGCGAATCTCAGTTTTTGCCGGATCAAGAATCTTGAATACCTGCTCTTTGTAAGTTTCAGCGTTTTTTAATACATCTTCTTTCGTTAGCGGCTTACGGGTAACGTTTTTACCGGTAGGATCGCCAATTAAGCCAGTGAAGTCACCAATGAGAAAGGTCACTTTATGTCCTAACTGTTGGAAAGTACGCATTTTGTTGATCAAGACCGTGTGTCCGAGATGAAGATCTGGGGCAGTAGGATCAAAGCCTGCTTTGATATTCAATGGCTTACCTTCTTTTAATCGGTCAATAAGCTCTTGCTCTACTAATATTTCATCTGCACCGCGCTGTATTTCTGCGAGGGCGTGTTGCCAATCGGCCATAGCTACTATCCTTTACCATAAATCTGTTAAGTGCATTCTACTCGTCTAAAAAGTGGAGATAAAGGGGCTTAAGAGTAGAAAATTAGATTTAATCGGTATATTCTCAAGTTTGAAATTAGGTCATACCGTTAAGTAGTGAGTTCAGATGGTCAAGCAGGTGGCTCAGTTGCCGAAACCGCACAAAACATTATTGTTGATATTAACGTTTATCGTTAGTGTCTCTCTACTGTTGCCATCTGAGAACGCAGGCGCTCATGCCTTGCCACCGCTAGAAGTGGGAAAGCCCTACGAGCTCAATCTTTTACTGGATGAACTAGAGGAACTCCCTGAAGCAGAAGCAAAATATCAGGATGTATCAGTGACTGTTCGCTCGGGTGACAGTTTAGCTTTGATGTTTGCTCGTCATGATTTAACCCCGCAAGATGTTTACCGGGTGGTCAATAGTGGAAAAGCTGCTAAGCGTTTGACCAAATTAAAGCCTGGGGATGAAATTGTATTGCGAATGGACGACAAGCAGGAACTGCAAGAAGTTCATTATCAGTTTGCCCTTGATCAGCGATTGGTTATTCATCGCGATGGGCAGACATTTTCGTCGGTGATCAATGAAAGCACCGTCGAAGTTTCTCTTGGATACATATCAGGGACTATCTCAACGAATTTTTGGGCGGCCGGTGTCAACGCTGGTTTAACGGATAATCAAATTATGCGGTTAGCGGACATCTTCAGTTGGGATATTGACTTTGCGTTAGAGATACGGAAAGGCGACCAGTTCCACATGGTTTACGAAAAACGGTATATCAACGGTGAGTTTGTTGGATATGGTGATATTGTTGCGGCAGAGTTTGTTAATCAAGGTGACAGCTATGCAGCGGTGCGATTTGACGATGGCAATTATTACACGCCTGAGGGACGAAGCATGCGAAAGAGCTTCTTGCGTGCTCCTGTGAATTTCAAATATATTAGTTCAAACTTTTCTCTTCGCCGATTCCATCCTGTTCAAAAACGCTATAAAGCCCACAGAGGTATTGATTACGCAGCCAGTACAGGTACGCCGGTGGTTGCAGCTGGTGATGGTAAAGTAATTAAAGCAAGTTACAACAAATACAATGGAAACTATGTGTTTATTCAGCACGGTGAACGTTATATCACTAAATATCTCCATTTCTCAAAGCGTGCAGTTAAAACGGGCGCGACCGTAAAACAAGGTCAAGTGATTGGCTATGTTGGCGCAACCGGTTTAGCGGCGGGTCCTCATCTCCACTATGAGTTCTTGGTGGATGGTGTTCATCGCAACCCTCGAACCGTGAAACTACCTAAAGCCAAACCCATTAGCTCGGGTTTAAAATCGGAGTTTGTGACCATTAAAGACAAGTACATGTCTGTATTGGGCAGCGGTAAGCGCATTATGTTGGCACAGAATTGATGGACCAACCTGAGCTTTATATCGGCCTGATGTCCGGTACATCAGTTGACGGAATTGATGTTGCGTTGGTTAACTTTACTTCCGGCCAAGCCAAACTCATTGATTATCAAACGATTGATTACCCAGAAGGAATACAAGCACGTATTCACCGCTTGTGCCATGCCGGCGATAATGAAGTTGTGGCATGCGGGCAGACGGATAGAGCGCTAGGGCATATTTTTAGTCATGCCGTCATGACTATGTTAGACAAAAATCAACTCTCACCGGATGACATAGTGGCTATTGGTAGCCATGGTCAAACGGTTCGTCACTACCCTAGTGGTGATACTGGATTTACCTTGCAACTGGGTGATCCCAATACGATTAGTACAACCGGTATCGATGTGGTTGCTGATTTTAGGAAGAAGGATGTTGCCCTTGGTGGGCAAGGTGCCCCATTGGTGCCGGCATTTCACCATGCCATGTTTGCTCACCCCCGGCAAGCACGAGTCATTCTCAATATTGGTGGCATTAGCAATATTACGTATTTGCCATCTGACAAAAATCATATTCAAGGTTGGGATATCGGGCCGGGTAATACATTAATGGACGCATGGTGTCGCAAACATAAACAACAACCGATTGATTGGGATGGTGCTTGGGCTGACCAAGCGGAAGCAGATGAGTCATTGCTCCATCAGTTATTGTCAGATCCTTATTTCGCGCAATCAGCGCCCAAAAGTACCGGCAGAGAGCGCTTCAATTTGCCATGGCTTGAGCAACAATTAACCCGTCATGGAAAGATCGTATCCACCACTCAAGTTCAAGCAACTTTGTTGGCATTGACGGTACAGTCCATTGTCAAAGACATTCGCAGACTTGGCCATGTTGATGCTGTCTACGTCTGTGGTGGAGGTAGCCATAACTCGGCTCTCATGAAACGGTTAACAGAGGCACTACCAGAGATGACGGTAACGACTACTGCTGAACAAGGTATTTCGCCCGATTGTGTGGAGTCCATGGCATTCGCATGGCTCGCTTACGCTTATAAGCACAGTATTCACGGTAATATCCCTGCAGTCACTGGCGCGTCGCGATCTGCAGTCTTAGGAGCCCTTTATCCCCGGGGTTAGTACTGAGATGTCGGCTAGCGCGAATGATGACTCTCCGCAAATAGAGGAAGCTAGCTGCTCTCAGTCGCCATGCCAATCTCATCAAAACTCGATACAAAATCAGCGACGATTGAATAGTTAATTAATTCCAATACTTTCGTGAAAACAATATCTTAAGTTTAAGTTGTACGCCATTCATGATTGTTCAACCGATCAAACTGTGTTCTCTGCTGATGACAAACTGCTCGCAAATCAATCATGACACAGGAGCAGAGAGGCAGCTAATCATCGTACAGTTATTGATACACCATATTACGTCTTAGCGGAAACTGAAACACTTGAAGTTCGTGTTGAACTCACGCAACAATGTTAACGTTTTGTTAATGAGTGTGTTGTAAGGAAAGTACAATGATTGAAAACGTGAAACAGTTATCTCCAAAAAGAAATACAACAGAGGCAACAAATATTAGCGGTTTGGTGGACGAGCAATTAGCGCATTTTGGCATCGACCCACAGTCATCTTATGGTGAGTGTTTGGGGCGAACCGTGTCTCACCTCTACCACGCACAAAATGACTTAAGCCAATTGGCTAAAGTCACGCAAGATGCCTTAGAAGCATTATCAATTGAAGATAAAGTCGCGTACTGTAATGCAAAGAAATTTTTATCATTTCAAGTGGCGAAGCTGCTAGACAATTTGCAAGCTCCCTATCGTAGTGTTTATCAAAGTTTATATAACCGTGGCGATGAAGTTGGCTTGAATACTCATTGTGCTTTATTTGATAATTTGCCGGCGTTATTTTCTGCGAACCCTGTCATCGTTAAAACTGCCACCTATGTTTATGCTTGTACAGAGTGGGTGGATGATGCATTTCAAGGTAAAGAGTCAACGCATCATATTTATACGCGTCTTCTTAATCCAACCGCTATTTCATTGTCGAACGCCATGGTGGAATTGGAAGCAGGACCATACAGCGGTCAATATATGGCGTGGAATTTTAACTCAGGTATGGCAGCCATTGATGCCCTGTTGGGCAACATGCTTCGGGCGAATGATGTGCTCATTGTTTCTCGTCATGTGTATGGTGGTGTATATCAATTATTGCACGATTACTACAGCCAAACAGACAGACTTAACATTGCGTTAGAATGGTTTGAGGGAGAAACTGAGTTAGACTTTGATGCGTTTTTGGCTGAGGTGCAAGGACGACATGCTAAACGTTTAGAAACCAGTAACTTGCACGTGTATCTTGAATCACCGTGTAATCCGCATGGTCATATTGTTGATGTCCCCGCTATTTGTCGCGTTGCCCATCAGCACGAGTGTCTTGTGGTGCTCGATTCGACGTTAGCGACACCGATTTTACATCAACCGTTACAACGCGAAAAAATGGAAGAGCGTCCCGATTACGTGGTTCATAGTTATACCAAAGACATGTGCGGCACAGGGACCACCACCGCAGGCGTGGTGATAGGACAGAGTCATCGCATGTTCCAAGCAAAAGGGGATTGTGTGGACGGTGTACCGTGGAATCGTACCCTGTTTTGGGACGTGTTTTACATTAAAGGTGGATTTCTTGATTCGGAGAAAGCGTTTGATGTGTTAACGGGAATGAAGACGCTGGCTCAACGTGTCATGACAAAATCCATTAATACCATGGTGTTAACTCGATTTTTGGCCGCTCACCCACAAATTACGGTGCATAGTCATGGGTTTGATGAGCATCCCAATGCGCCGATGCGTAAAAAATTGCTAAAGCATGGTTGGCCCTGCGGGCTGTTTACGATTGATTTGGAGGGGTTACCTGTGTCATCGGATGCGTTCAGACGCTTCTTTGACGCCCTTGAACCTCGCTTCAGTCATCAAGTCTCTATCGGTCAAAGCAATACGTTGATTTTGTGTCCAGCCCTGACTTCCCATTCTGAGCTCGACAGTAGCGCTCTTGCTGATAGTGGTATTCATCAAACTACCATGAGGATTGCCGTTGGCACCGATAATGTAAAAGGCTTAATTGCTCAGTTCATCACTGCTGCACGCTTGCATATATCGCCTGAAATCCCTGAATTTGATGCTGGCTTCATGAGCCCTGATGGGATTGACGAGATGGTGCTCACCATTAGCGAGCAGGCAACTCGAGATCACTTCAACAGCATGCCAACGATGTCACAAATGTTAGCGCCGAACGGCGTAGTCGTTTAATTGTATATTATTAAAGGGTAATCCATCGGTGTTGATAATAATTGCTGTGTTCTCGAACACCTGCTGGACCTCAGCAGGGTAGGGAAACACGCTGTGGCGGTAATGACTGTGTTGGCTCATATCAATACGATTAACCAATTGGAATAACGTCAGTTTGTCACCCACCATGACGCCATGAGATTTACCCATATCAATCACTAAAAAGTCTGGCTTCACTTCAATCACTCGAGCGTGAGCCGGACGACAGACCAATAGACTGTTAGCTTCATTGGCAATGGAATCTAGCGCAGCATTAATGGCATTACCGTAGCTCGATTGCCAAAACGCAGTACTGCTGGAATCAACGGCAGTGTGCAAGTCAAACTCGTACCGAGTCTTCACAGTTCGCTGTCCCGAATGGATGACCACGCCATTGGTGAGATCTTTGATCTGGTAATTAATGGCAAAATCTCGTTCTGGCTCCGATGAAAACCAGCCTATGTTGTTGTTATCAATGGCAAGATTATCAATTTGTGCAGAGAATAAATATTGAGCATGATGAAGGCGTCCGAGACCCATCAGTTCTTGTGATGTTAATTCCGTCTTAATGTAACGCTGTTGCGTTGGCTGCACCCAAATGGCCGGTGCCTGACGGCGCAAGTGGTAATGGAACCGTTGAGCAGTATGTTGCCCCAGGTCATAAAGCTCTCCAGTTACCGCGTGTTCTCGTTGATTTAAATTGAACCAAGGCATGATCAAAGACTTCTTGTAGTCTGCTTCTGGGCATTCAACGGGTTGGGCGAAAATGTCAGCGTGTATTGTCACCGTGATGACGCTGCCGGCGCGGCTTTCGTTAACGAGTTGAAGTTGATTAACTTCACCATGACTCCTTATTTCAAATTCATCATTACTGAGTAATCCATCGGTGAGCTGCTGCACACTATTGACCGATGCTCCAGCAAACAACAACGCTTGTTTGATAGCATCCTGTGTCGCTTGTTTTCGTGCAAGTTGGATATTATTGTTTTTGACAATGGCTTGTCCGCTACTCTCATACCATTCACTGAATGCCATATTCGATTGCAACAACAGTAGTACAGCACCAATCAAAGGGGACCAACAGCGCTTGTTCATGTTTTCAACTCCTCAAATTCGATACATTGCTGTACCATCGCGTCAATAAAGGGCATTTAAAAGCGGAAGCCCTAGCTACCGACAGCTTCCGACTGCCGTAGCATATTGAACTCAACGAAGCATGAAACATGCCAGTTGTTTGACTCAAAGCAGACACGAGGGCTACCAAACGTCATGCCCAAGGATGGCTTGTTGCTTTTTTGATTGAGCACACGGCTCAATGTTGGAACAAAACTTGAATAACATCTGGTCAAGCATCACTGGCAAGGCTTTGTGCGCTAAGCGTAATAGTCAATAGTCAGTTAATAGTATGGGTAAACGGTGAGTGGTCTTCACTGGCAAAGTGTCACTAAGATAACCGCCTAACTGCATAATGAAGGTTAATCATGAACGCAAAATTAAATCAAATGACACTATTGATGTTAGTCATAATCTCTATCCTAACGAGCGGTTGCAGTGCATTGTTTGATAAAGAACTGGAGTGGGGATACGTTGAACCTGAATCATATCCAGTACTGAAAGCCATCGGGTATGCGCCAATTGCAGCTCAGTTGAGTGATAGTGATACCGGCAAAATGTTGCAGGCAATGAAAGCATCTAAATTGGACGCTTACCGTGAATTAACGGAGCAAGTCTATGGTCAAAAAATTGACGGTAATACATCAGTTGAACAATGGATCGTTCAGGATTCGCAGGTAGACGCAACAGTGCGTGGTGTTATCCGTGGTGCTAAAGTCGTTAGACAATACCCTGTAGGCGATGATTTATATGCAACTGAGTTGTCACTTGATATGGCCGTGGTACATGACTTGTATCTCAGTGTTGCCAAGCCAAAGCAATTAAAACGTGTGACTTTCCATTAAGCTCCCCGTCAAGACAAGGAGTCCTGAGGGGCGCATTCGTTGGAATGGAAGCTACTGCAGTTTGGAACAGCGCGGTAGCTTGTTTATCTTAGTGTTTTTGACGATACACGTTTTTTCCCGCAATCCATGTTTGTTTCACTTGGGTTTTCCAAAGTTGCTCATTCGGTACGGTAAAAATGTCTTGGTCAAGAATAATAAAATCCGCCCACTTTCCTGTCTCCAAACTGCCAATAATCTTCTCTTGGTGTCCAGCGTAAGCAGCATCTAAAGTAAAGGCTTTAAATGCCTGAATACGACTTAGGCTCTCATGAGCAAACCAACCACCTTCGGGCTGATTGTTTCGATCCTGTCGAGTGACTGCGGCATGAAAACCGTGAAAGATATTGGCGAGTTCGACGGGATAATCTGAGCCAGCCGCGAGAATTGCACCACTTTGGAGGAGTGTCTGCCATGCATAAGCACCTTTCATACGTGCATTCCCAATGCGTTGTTGCGCCATATTTTTATCTGAAGTGGCATGTGTAGGCTGTACCGATGCGATCACACCGAGTTCACTAAATCTTGCAATATCAGACGGGTGGATCACCTGTGCGTGTTCAATGCGGTGTCTAAGTGATCTGCCATCAAATGTCTTATAAGCCGTTTGGTACTGATCTAATGCCATACGGTTGGCTTTGTCACCAATAGCGTGATAGTTCAATTGAAACCGATGAGCTTGCACCTTCTCGAATAGGCCGGGCAATGCTTCCTCCGCGGTCAATACTAATCCGTGCTCGTGGGGATCGTCTGAGTAGGGCTCCATTAGCGCAGCTCCGCGGCTTCCTAAAGCTCCGTCACCATAAACTTTCACACTACGAATGGAGAGGAATTGACCTTCATCAGCAATATGTCCGTTAGCCAACATCGTATCTAACTGAGGGTCGGATGCTGCAAGCATAGGGTAAAATCGCAGTTTCAGTTGTTTCTCAGCTGCATGGTTTTGATAAACGCGATATTGTTGATGACTGATACCGGCATCATGTGTGGAAGTGATACCGAGGGATGTGAGATGGTCAGAAGCAACCGTAAGGGCTTGGCCTAGAAAACTATCACTGGGTTTTGGGATGTGTTTTTCAATCAAAGCCATGGCGTTATCAATGAATATCCCTGTGGGGTTACCCGCTTTGTCCCTAACGATCTTACCACCATCAGGACTCTTGGTATCTTTGGTAATGCCCGCGAGGGTCATTGCCTTCTTATTAGCCCAGCCAGCATGTCCGTCAACACGGCTCAGCCACACGGGCTTATCCCTGACGACCGAATCAATATCGGAGTAATGAGGAAAGGCTTTTTCTTGCCACAGTACCTGATTCCATCCACTCCCTATCAGCCATTCAAAATCAGGATTCTGTTGAGCAAAGCTCAACAAGTTATTAAGGATAACTTGTTTTGAAGTCATGCCTCGCAAATCTAATCGCATCAAGATTTCACCAAGTGACATAACATGCCCATGGGCATCAATCATGCCAGGAATAAGGGTTTTTCCACCCACATCATGTAACTCAGTATCGGAAAATGTGTTAGGGGAACAATTTGCCATGATCTGTTTAACCTTACCCTCTTCAATCAACAAGCAACTGAATCTCGTTAGTTCTCCGCTCGCTATTAAGGTATAACCATTGGCGTTGAAAAAGAGTTGAGGCTTGCTGAATACGGCGGTTGATAAGCACAAAGCCGCAAGGGAAAGTATGATGATGAGTCTAGCTGTCATGAGATGTGATTCCGTCAGATAAAAATATACTGTGGAATATTTTATTATTTAGATCAAGCTGGTGGAGAAGATTTGTCAATGTTAAGCACTAGCGAGAATAGCTTGTGATGCTGAGTTGCAAAAGAAGGTTATGCTTTGATACCTTTTGACAAACTACCACCGGATACTCGTCCCGCTTTGTCGTAAGTCATTGATTCTTTCTGCCTGCCTTCTACTAGCAAGTGTTGTAAATGATGAAGACGGGCTTGGCTTTGTTGCACGGCTTTTTCGTTGATTAAGCTCTGTTTCTTGCACTCAGCAAGTTTTGCTTGTATCTGATCAAGAACTTTCTGATGGTTGTCTAGAGATTCGCCGCTCGCCACCAACGTACGGATTGCTTTGTCAGTCTGTTCTACCGCCAACAGTGCCTGTTGTTTTTTCTCCAACATCTCAACCAAGGCATCAGGATCACGGCCTGACACGAGGTCACGTTCGTGTCCCAAGATGACAGAGACTGCCTCGAGCTGATTGAGTTGTTGCAGTAGCAGATCATTGACGTTAGTCATCAACAACCCTATTTAAACACGTCTTGTTCAAATTTGGCGATGTTTGCTGCCAACTTCTCTGGATCAATTTTATATTCGCCATTCACGATTGCACGTTTCAAACGGTCGATCTTTGCCTGATCGATTGGTGCTTCTTTTGTTGCCTTGTGTAACTGTTGCGCTGACGCAGATAAAACAACGGAATCTGCTTTGTTGGCTGAACTTGTTGTTTCAGCTTTCTGCGTTTGTTGGCTTTTCGCTTGCTCTTGCGCTGCAGCCAACTTCACATTCTCTAGCTGTGCTTTTGTAGCTGCAGACGAGTTGACATTATTAACAGACATAATATTCTCTCATTTATTAAGAACTTAGCTATCAAATCCTTGATGCTTGTTCGTGCTTTCCGATTACCGTGCAGTTAAAAACTACACCTTCCTGTTGATGGTATCGGCCGGCTTTCTGTAATCTTAAGTGAAATTTACGAAAAAAACTATTATTTGGTGCATATCAATTGGTTGTTTCTTATACAAGTCTTGGGGAATATACCCATGAATTGTATTAACTTCCAACAATCACTTCTCCGATCCCGGTGACACGAGCCCGAATCCGTTTACCCGAGCGTTGGTTAGTCACAGAAATAGTGTCTCCAAGTTTACCGTCTTGCAATGCCGCCCCGAGAGTCTTCACATTTAACATTTTGCTGCCAGACATAATGGTCACATTGTCGCCTTTGCAAACAAAACAAAGGTTGTTTGCCGTGATTGGCTGACCCGCGCGAAGCCTACGTTTCACCTTAGTACCAATCACGTCTTGCTTCTCATAATGCAGTGTCTGGCGATTCAACTGCACGTTGATGTCAGCGTAGGCCAACTGATCTTCGGTGATAATTGTGTCTGGTGACAGCGAGTACTTGGCAACGACAATTTTTTGACTACGCGTCACTTTTGCAACGAAATAAAGATACCAAGGACTACCATCACACGTTGCTTTAACCGTCACATTCGCCTGGCTTGATACATCTGCCTGTGTTGAAAATTGAAACGAACTGGGACACGCCGGAATGCGTAATCGTTTGTCAAACGGGGCGATGTCAATGTTGGTTTTCACGCCACTTGTTGAGGCAGTTTGAAGGGGTTGTATCTTACTGGCGACAAATTGATAAGCTTCACGCATAAGTTGTTGATGCAAATCGTGTTTATTTTCCTCGGCCTGCACAGATAAAATAGTGAAAAAAGCCGATAAAAAAGTTAAAGAAATTTTTTTCGCGGTCGTTGATAAAAATATTCGCACTGTTCAAACACCTCTTAAAATGTATTCTTGATTTAATTGTTTTAGTAATTTCCTATTAAATTTCTAAATACATGTATACTTTGGTAGTAGCGAACGACTCGTCCCCACTAGCCAGTGGGAAGATGCAGTAATTGTGCCTATGTTTATTCAGGAAGCAAAAATATGGCTGGAATTTTAGATTCGGTTAATCAGCGTACACAGCTGGTTGGTCAAAATCGTTTAGAACTATTGTTGTTCAAACTTAATGGTAGGCAACGTTTTGGGATTAACGTATTTAAAGTGCGCGAAGTGTTGCAGTGCCCCAGACTCACGTCAATGCCAAAACTCAACCCCTACGTGCGCGGTGTCGCGAATGTCAGAGGTAGCACCATATCGGTGATTGATTTAAGCCTTGCCACAGGTGGTAAAGCGATTGAAGATGTGCAAAACCGTTTTATTATCATTGCTGAATATAATCGTTCAGTGCAGGGTTTTTTAGTGGGTTCGGTTGAGCGGATCATCAATATCAACTGGGATGAAATTATGCCGCCACCATCAGGTTCCGGTAAAGCGAGTTATCTGACGGCAGTGACTGAAATTGATAAAGAGCTGGTCGAAATTTTAGATGTTGAAAAAATTCTCAATGAGATTTCACCAGTGGATACCTCAGTCAGTGAAGAAATTGTGGAGAACGTTGATCTAACTGCGGTGGAAAACAAAATTATATTCATTGCAGATGACTCGGTGGTGGCTCGAAATCAAGTGAAAAAAGCCCTCACTCCCTTGGGAATTCCCATTGAAATGGCAAAGAACGGTCGTGAAGCATTGAATCGTCTTACGGAACTCGCGCAAGAAACCGGTAATATCACAGATAAAGTGGGGTTACTCATATCCGACATTGAAATGCCGGAAATGGATGGCTATACCCTGACTGCAGAAGTGAAAGCGAGCCCCGAATTGAAAGATCTTAACGTGGTTTTACACACCTCTCTCAGCGGCGTGTTCAACGAAGTGATGGTGACTAAAGTTGGAGCAGATGACTTCATTGCAAAATTCCATCCAGATGAACTTGCTATGGCTGCCAAAAAATGGCTCGGGATTGATTAGGGTCTAACTGCGTGAATAAAGGTGCCCCTAACACAGAATTATCGCCCACTGATTATTCAACCTTCAAGCACTTTTTGGAGGAGCAAAGTGGCATACTATTGGGTGACAATAAGCAGTACCTGGTGAAAAGCCGATTGTCACCTTTGGTTACTAAGTATCACAATGCGTCTCTGTCTCAACTGATGCAGACCGTGGTGTTGCGTCGTGATCCTGTGCTTGAAAAAGACGTGATAAATGCCATGACCACTAACGAAACACTATGGTTTCGAGACGGTTATCCATTCGAATTGCTAATCGACGTTTTCTTCCCAGAGTTAAGTCAGAAAGGCAAGCCAGTGAGAATTTGGAGTGCTGCCAGTTCTACCGGTCAAGAGGCGTATTCGATTGCCATGAGCTATCTGGAGTATCAAAGTCAAACGTACAAACGCTTTTCTCGGCCGATTGAAATTGTTGGTAGTGATATTTCTTGGTCTGTGCTGAAGCAGTGCGAAACGGGTTGTTATGACAAATTAGCGTTAGGTCGCGGTTTGTCAGACTCGCGCAAGCGTCAATTTTTTGAATCATTGAAAGACGGTACTATGCGTGTGCGGCCCGAAGTGCGGTCATTAGTTCAGTTCAAACACCTAAATTTGTTAGATTCCTACCTATTACTTGGTCAGTTCGACATTGTTTTTTGTCGTAACGTACTGATTTACTTCTCGGTTGACAATAAACGGCAAATCATTGCCAAAATTGCCTCGAGTTTGCCACCTGGCGGTATTTTGATTCTTGGCGCATCGGAATCATTAAACGGTATTTCTGATGCCTTTGTAATGAAAAAGCACGCACTTGGAATTTATTACCAGAAAAAGTAGTAATATCAATACTGTTTTGAGTCGAAATCATTACAGTACCCCCTAC
>CAXRGH010000028.1:0-30838 GCA_964230195.1 Alteromonadaceae bacterium | reverse complement strand
TTTCCCTACACGACGCTCTTCCGATCTCTAGTTCTTGAAGCGTACGAGATTGAAAACGCTTACGGTTCCACCATCAAATCTGAAACTGCTAAGATTGATGTTAATGGCACTGAGGTAACCGTTGATAAGTTCAATTTAGGTCGTACCGTATTACTTGCTGTATCGTTAGATCAAAAAAGCGCATGGCGTTGGAATAACGAATTACGTCAGTGGGATGAATTGGGTGACGAATACTTGAGTTCAGCCGTATTAGCCGTACGTATGGCAAACAAAATCACACCATTTGACCTTATTAAACTACCAGTAGTTGCAGCGGAGTAATCACGATGAAAAAGATTGTATCTTCAATTTTGTTCACTGCAGCTGTTGCATTGAGCACAAGCCCAGTTCAAGCGTCTGATTCATTAGACAAGTTACTTGAACAAGTAAAACAGAATCGCGCATCTCAAGTGCGTATTAATAAACAACGCGAGGCTGAGTTTTTAGCTGCTCGTTCTGATAAGCAAGCGCTTTTGAAGCGTGCGCAAGCTGAGTTCAAGGCGCAAGAAGAGCGCGGTGACCGCTTAACTAAGCAATTCCAAGATAACGTAACTACCATCAGTGAGAAAACGCAAGAGTTAGACGCTGCTGTTGGTACTCTTGGTGAAATGTTTGGTGTAACTCGTCAAGCATCAGCCGAAGCATTTGGTCGTATTTCTGGATCTGTCGTTAGTGCTCAGTATCCTGGCCGTGGCACTCTACTAGCTAAGATGGCAAGCGAATCAAGTAAACTTCCAACGATTGCTGAATTAGAAGAACTTTGGATTGCTATGCAAACTGAAATGACTGAGTCAGGTAAGGTATCACGCTTTACTACTGAAGTTGTTAGTCTTGAAGGCGGTTCTAAAGAGCAGGAAGTTGTTCGTATCGGTACCTTTAACCTCGTGGGTGAACAGGGTTATCTAGTTTATGATGATGAAACAGGTCAGGTACGTCCGCTAGGTCGTCAGCCTGATGGATTCCAAACCTCTACAGCTCAAGGTTTTGGTGGAAACACATCTGGTGTTGTTCCCGTTTATCTTGACCCGTCACAGGGCACCATTTTGGGACTGTTAACTGCGAAAGCAACATTAATGGATCGTTATCACGCAGGTGGATTACCTGGTTATGTGATTACGGCAATGTTCTTGCTTGGTTTGTTGATTGCTCTGTATAAAATAGTTCAATTAAGCTCAATGGGTGGCGCGATTCGTAAGCAACTCGCAAACACTTCAAACCCGAGCAGCAAAAACCCACTTGGCCGTATTCTTGCCGTTTATCATGAGAACAAGCAAGCTGACGCTGAAAACTTAGAACTTAAGCTTGACGAAGCTATCTTGCGAGAAATGCCTAAGATTGAGTCAGGTATCAACCTAATCAAGATCCTATCTGCTATCGCTCCATTGCTTGGTCTACTTGGTACCGTAATTGGTATGATTAACACCTTCCAATCAATAACACTGTTTGGTACTGGTGACCCTAAACTGATGGCCGGCAGTATTTCAATGGCATTGGTAACCACTGCGCAAGGTATTATCGCAGCACTTCCGCTTATCCTACTACACAGCATCGTTGCAGGCCGTAGCAAGTCAATTGTTCATATCTTAGATGAGCAAACTGCTGGCATTGTCGCGGCTCATGCTGAGTCGGAGAACGCGTAATATGCTTTACCTGATAGAACTATACGAAACTGTCAGGGACTTTATCGCTACTGGTGGCGACGTACTGTATGTTGTCGCCGCGGCGCTCTTTTTGATGTGGATACTGATGATTGAGCGCTTCTGGTTTCTTAACAGTGAGTTTCCTAAAATCCGCAATCAGATTATTGCGGATTGGGATGCACGTAAAGATACCACGTCTTGGTATGCGCATAGAATTCGTGACGCATGGATTTCTGATGCATCGGATCAATTGAGTAGTCGATTGTTATTAATTAAAACACTCGTCGCTATGTGTCCGTTAATTGGATTGCTTGGAACCGTAACAGGTATGATTGCCGTATTTGAAATTATGGCAGTACAGGGGACAAGTAATCCGCGCCTTATGGCATCAGGTATTTCAATGGCAACTATCCCAACTATGGCGGGAATGGTTGCAGCGCTGTCAGGCGTATTTTTTAGCTCTCGCTTAGAATCAAAAATCAAAATGGCCCGCGAGAAGCTAATCGATAGTCTGCCACACCACTAGAGAGATTATTATGGCTCGTAAACATCGTAAAGAAGAAGAAGAAGCAGCAATTGATATGACGCCGATGCTAGACATCGTATTCATCATGTTGATTTTCTTTATCGTAACAACATCGTTCGTTAAAGAAGCTGGTATTGAGGTAATCAAACCGAAGGCTGCTCAAGCAACAAAACAGAAGAAAGCCAATATTTTCATCGCTATCAATGAGCGTGGTGAAATTTGGATGGATAAGCGTATGGTAGACATTGAGCGTGTTCGCGCTAACTTAGAACGTCTACTTGCAGAGCAACCAACGGATATTGTAATCCTACAAGGTGATGTGAAGGCAGAACATGGGGTTATGGTTGAAGTCATGGATCAAGTGAAAGCAGCAGGGATAGATCGTATATCAATCGCCGCTAAGGATGACTAATATGTTACGACTAATAGTTTCATTACTTGTTGGTGGTGCAGTTACATTTGGTCTATTTGTGTTGATGGCAACTCTAATAGCCAACTCCGGTCGTCCACCGGAGAAGGGGCCTCCTTCGCCGGTTATTGATATCGTTATGCCCGATAATGACTCGAACATAGACGCTATAAAGCCGACTCCACCACCGCCGCCGCCACCGCCGCCCGAGCCTCCAAAGCTTGAGCCAGTAGAGCCGGACACAAGTGATCCGAGTGCAGATATTAATATGTCAATGGATCTTTCAATGGATGGTCCTGAGATTGAAATTTCTGGTCCAGGAGCAATGCGTCAGGACGGAGAGGCAACACCGATTGTACGGATCGATCCTAAGTATCCGATTCAAGCAGCACGAGATGGTAGAGAAGGATGGGTAAAACTTTCATTTACTATCAATGAAGCTGGTGGTGTTGAAGACGTGAAGGTAATCGAATCACAACCACGCCGCATATTCGACCGTGAAGCAGTACGTGCACTGAAAAAGTGGAAATACAAGCCTCGCATCGAAGAAGGTCAACCGGTTAAGCAGTTCAACCAAAAAGTACAGCTTGACTTCTCACTGGAGAAATCATGATGAGCAAAGGTATGAATAGAATAATGTCAATGTTATTGAAGGGTTTTGGCACGTTCGTAGTGGTCGTTGCTTTAGCCTCCAGCGCAAATGCTCAGGAAAAGCAAAAGAAGAAGGCGAAAAAGTCTACTTATCAGCCGCCAGTGCTTTGTGCAGGATACAAACCTGGTAAAACTAACTTAGTTGGTGAGAGAGCTGGTAAGAAAGTTCAGAAAGCCTTTGAAGCGTATCAGGCTGAAGATCTCGAAGGTGCTATCACCATATTGAAAGATATAAAAACGGAAGAAGGTTTTGACCGTGCTTATGTTAATCAATTTCTAGGTCAACTCGTCGCATCAAAAGAGGGTGGAGCTGAGGAATCACTGAAATACTTAGTGCCCTCGGTATCGCAGAAATTCTTGAATGATGCAGAGCATGCTAACACGTTAAAGTTAGTTGCTGATTTGCATATCATGTTGGGTAAATATGAGAAGTCAATCGGTTACTATAATCAATGGCTTGACTTTACTTGTAAGAACGATGGCGTCATTTATGCGCGTATCGCAACGGCATATTATGAAATGGAGAAGTATCCGGAGGTGATAAAGCCTGCTGATCTTTCTATTAAATATACTGATAAAGCGAAGATCAAACCTTTGCCTTACCAGTTGAAGTTGCAATCGTATAACGAACGTAAGCAGTACAAAAATGCATTGAAAGTCGCCGAAGAGTTGGTTCGCGTTTTCCCTGATGACGGTAAATGGTGGACCATGCTTGGTGCGTTCTATATGCAGACTGAGGACTATCAGCGTGCGTTGTCGACTTATCAAATGGCAGAGTTGAGAGGTTTCCTTGAAACTTCAAATCACTATAAGGGTTTGTCTCAATTATATTCAACCAATGATATGCCATATTTTGCCGGTAAGACCCTTGAGAAGCATATGAAGTCAGGCTTAATTGAAGCTGATGACAAACTGTATGGTTCCCTAGCAAATTCTTTTCACCAGTCAAAAGACTTTAAGTCTGCCGCAAAATATTACGGAAAACAGGCCGATATCACCAAAGAATCGGACACCTACCGTAAGCAAGGTACTTTGTTGCTGATGGCGGAAGATTACTCTAAAGCGGTACCCGCGTTGAAAAACGCAATTGCTTCAGGTTCTAAAAAGCAAGGTGCAATTAACTTGGCAATAATGGAAGCTTATTTTTATCAGAATAAGTTTGCAGAGGCTCACAAGTACGTAAAGCGCGCAAAAGAGTTTAAAGACGGTAAGCGAACAGCATCTGGTTGGAAACCTTACATTGAACGTAAGATGGATAACCGAAAGATAAGTTATACGAAATAACCATCATTTGTGAAAAAAGCTCCTAACGGAGCTTTTTTTTAGTCTAAATGAAATAAATTTCTCCCCTTCACTGTCTAGTATTGCAGAACGTTGACTTAATAAGGAAAAAGATATGAAATCAAATAAACTTGTAACCGCAATAGGCGGCGTTGTTCTCGGCGCAGCGACATTATCAACCCCAGCCTCAGCAAATTTATTTACTATGGATACATTGTCGTCTGGCTATGAGCAAACAGCTTCAGAAGGTAAATGTGGTGAGGGTAAGTGCGGTGAAGGCAAGTGTGGCGGAAAGAAAGCATCCAAGGAAGGTAAGTGCGGTGAAGGCAAATGTGGCGGAAAAAAAGCGTCCAAGGAAGGAAAATGCGGCGAGGGTAAATGCGGCGGTAAAAAAGTAGCCAAAGAAGGCAAGTGCGGCGAAGGTAAATGCGGTGGTAAAAAAGCTGCGAAAGAGGGCAAGTGTGGCGAAGGCAAATGCGGTGGCTCTCACTAGTATTGCAAATTAAAAGCTTGTCAGAGTGCCTGATGGCACTCTTTTTTTAAGGATAAGTATGTCTGTTGGTCTTGGCTTACGCCGTGAAATGTTTTTAGAACTTGACACAGTTGATACGTCAATTGTGGATTTTTGGGAGGTCGCTCCTGAAAACTGGATGACATTGGGGGGGAAATACTCGAAGCAGTTATCAAAATTTTCTAAAAGCCATACACTGTATTGTCACGGTTTGTCGTTATCCATTGGAAGTACCGATCCATTGGATGAAGACTTTATTACAAAGGTTAAAGAATTTATCGAGCGTCATCAGGTCAAGGAGTACAGCGAGCACCTCAGCTATTGTTCCCATCAAGGTCATCTCTATGATCTACTTCCGATCCCATTTACCGAGGAGGCAATGCAACATACCATTGACCGGATTAAGCGAGTCCAAGACCTGCTTCAACGCCGACTAGTTCTTGAAAACGCCTCCTATTACTGTGCACCAGACCGAGCGATGTCAGAAGTAGACTTTACACTCGGAGTTATTGATGGCGCAGACTGTGAATTATTGCTTGATGTCAATAACGTTTACGTCAATTCGATTAATCATTGCTACGACCCCGTTGAATTTATTAAGGCTATTCCCACCGAAAAAATACGTTATCTTCATATAGCCGGACATTTTCAGGAAGAGCCTGATCTCCTAGTTGATACTCATGGTGCACCGGTTTGCAATGAGGTGTGGAATCTGTTGGAAAACGTCTATCGTATTCATGGGGTGATGCCTACTCTGTTAGAGCGGGATTTTAATATACCGCCTTTAGAGCAATTACTGGATGAGGTCTCGCAAATCAAGACCATTCAAAATCGATACAGTGATGGAAGCAGCTATGACTAGTCGGCTAAAAGCGACTCAAGACGAATTTGTTCGTCATATTAGAAATCCTGATGATAGCCCCTTACCAACACAGGTAGAGCGACGAAGGATGACCATCTATAACGACTTGCTGTTCAATAACATCAAAGGCTTTATCGAAGGTGCGTTCCCAGTGTTACGGACCTTGTACGATGACTCTGAATGGAATAGCCTTGTGCGACGATTTTTCAAAGATTATCAATGTTCAAGTCCGTACTTTATCGATATTAGTCAGCAGTTTGTAGATTTCGTCAACCAAGAGTATCTACCTGGCCCTTCTGAGCCCGATTTTTTGAAAGCGCTTGTTCACTATGAGTGGATTGAGCTTGATGTTAGTGTCGATAGTGGCGAAGTCAACGGCCGGTACTGGCAAGAGCAGACAGATATAATTTCCAACACTATGTCCGTCGAATTGGTTCCATCGGCTCGTTTATTGCAATATGATTATCCCGTTCATCAGATCAGTTATAGCTACCAACCTACCCAGCCCAGTGAAACTAGTTCATGTTACTTAGTGTTTCGTGACAGCCACGATGAGGTGATTTTCAAACAGATTAATCTCATTCTCTATACACTACTACTGCCTTTAACTGAGCAACCTCATTTAACAATTCAATCACTCATTGAACGTTTGGCTCGACAGCTTCCCGAGGTTGAAATTGCTGTCCTTTTCAATCAGGGGCAGGCACTAATCGCAAGCCTATTAAAAGAGCAGGCGTTGGCAATTGTTCAAAGCGAATCCCCTTAACAGTATTTAGAGTTAAACTTATTCGGAAATTCTTTGGCGAATCCTCTATTAAATTCACTCAGTTTGCTTTACCATTTATGGTCTAATTTTTAATAGGAAGTATGACGATGCAAGACCATCACTTTGAGAAAGACCCATTCAATAAACTTTACTTGTTTGTGATCTTAGGTGTGCTTTTGGCCTTACCATTAATGCACCCATTGATTGGCGTGTTTGTATTTTTATTTTAATTTTTAACCATCATTAGGATTTATTTTGCCTAGGAATTACATTAAAGCAAATATAAAAACTGTGCCGAACTATCCGAAACCCGGCATCATGTTTAGAGATGTAACATCACTCTTGGACGACCACCAAGCATTCCAAAACACCATTGATTTGCTTGCAGAGCATTATGGCGATATGAACTTTGATAAGGTTGCGGGTACTGAAGCTCGTGGATTTTTATTCGGAGCGCCGTTAGCGTTAAAATTAGGCATTGGCTTTATACCTGTTCGGAAACCAGGCAAGTTACCACGACAAGTCATTTCACAAGAGTATGAACTCGAATATGGTACAGATGTGTTAGAGATGCACAGTGATGCAATAAAACCTGGTGAAAAGGTTTTGATGATAGACGACCTTCTGGCCACTGGTGGAACAATTGAAGCTACGGCTAAACTGATTCGTAATTTAGGTGGCAAAGCGGAGCATGCTGGATTTGTTATTTCGCTACCTGAATTAAAAGGCGAAGCTCGCCTCAAAAATATGGGAATAGCACCGTTCGCATTATGCGAATTCGAAGGTGAGTAGCAGCGATGAGCTATCAAGTTTTAGCACGAAAATGGCGCCCAAGTAAATTCTCGGAACTGGTGGGTCAGGCCCATGTGGTTAGTGCTATTACAAACGGCCTTCAACAAGGCCGCCTTCATCACGCATATTTGTTTGCAGGAACTCGCGGCGTAGGTAAAACCACCATAGCACGAATTTTTGCTAAAAGTTTGAACTGTGAGCTTGGTGTTTCTGCTGAGCCCTGTGGTCAGTGTAATACATGTTTAGATATCGATGCTGGGCGCTATGTGGATTTACTTGAAATCGATGCAGCATCTCGTACAAAAGTCGAAGATACGAGAGATATCCTCGATAACGTTCAATACAAGCCAACCCGTGGTCAGTTCAAGGTTTATTTAATCGACGAAGTCCACATGCTCTCTAAGCACAGTTTCAATGCTCTTTTGAAAACCTTAGAGGAGCCGCCAGAACACGTTAAATTTTTATTTGCAACCACCGATCCTCAAAAGCTCCCCGTTACTATATTGAGCCGTTGCTTACAATTTAACTTAAAAGCCTTAACCAAAGAGCAAATCCAACAGCAATTAAAATTCGTGTTAGGTGAAGAAAAGATTCTTGCAGAAGATACTGCCGTCAATCATTTAGCTAAAGCGGCTAGAGGTAGTATGCGTGATGCACTAAGCCTGACAGACCAAGCCATAGCCCAAGGAAATGGTTCAGTCACCGCCGAACAAGTTATTCAGATGTTGGGGTTAATGGACGCCAATATTTTGTTACCCATGGTGATTGCAATTCTGGAGGGTAATAAAACAAAGGTTTTCGAGCAACTAACCTTGATAGATCAGAAATCACCCGATTATCAGAGCGTCTTGTCTGAAATCTTGAGTTTGTTCCATCAAATTGCACTAACACAACTGGTTCCGGAAGCGTGTAAAGTCGAAGCTCATGCAGCCAGAGTTGTTTATGGTCTTGCGAAAGATACACCACCCGAGCAAATCCAACTGATGTATCAAATAGGTATTCAGGGGCGCAAAGATTTGCCATTTGCAGCCGATCCGAGCAGTGGATTCGAGATGACGCTGCTAAGAATGCTTAGTTTTAATCCTGAGACGCAGTTAGCCACCGCTACCGAGATGCAAGCAATGGTAGCGGATGCACAACAACAGCGAATTGCATTGTCAGCTTCCGCAGCGCCTCTACCATCGTTAGCAGTCGAGGCAAATGCGCCGCATTCAGTTAACGCTTCTCTTAACGCATCGCCGGAACTATCGTCACATGTTGCATCTGAATTCATCACACAAACCGACGAAACTTCCGCTTCGACTGTGTCATCAGAACTATCTCAAGCGGCAGGAATAAGTCCTGTCGAAGCTGATCACTATGCTCAGATGGAAGCGCAGTTAGCGAGTGAACAAAACATGGTTGAAATGCAATCTCAGGCGTTGCGAGAGCAGGTTCCGCAGGATATTGAGTCACCCCAACCAACAGCAGCAGACACTCAAAAGCAAAGTAGTGGGTCCATCGACGCCTTACTCGCTTTACACGATGATTTGGCCACTCCAATTACCAGCGAAGACGAAAAAAAAAACGTAACGTCAGGTGAAACCGGTGAACCAAAGGCAAACTTTGAGTTCACACGAGAGAATATCAGTTCTGAGACACCACCTTGGTTGCAAAACGAAAACCCGCCATCCGCATTCGAAGTTTTATCCAAGAAGAAGCAAGATGTAGATGAGGTGGTTGAGAGCCCCGTGCAGCCAGATTTTGATGCGACACAACCACTTGAAGCAGACGTTACTATTGACGTTCCTGTATTCAATCAAAAGGGCGATAAAATCACTAAGGCAGCGCAGCTTGATCAGTGGAGTGAGTTGATTGAAGTGATTGGGTTGAGAGGGTTAGTTAAACAACTTGCGCTTTGTGCAGATTACCATAGAGATGACGCATCGATTACGTTGACGGTTTTACCTGAAAAAGAAGATTTAGCAACGCCATCTGCTGTGGCAACAATTCAAAATGCGTTAACGGAATATTGTGGTCATGACGTGCAAGTCACCGTTAAATTTGCTGCTGCGAGTAATATTCCAGCAGCTATTCAGCAGGAGATCGGGACAACTCGTCAAGCACACGCTGAATCCGTTATACAGAATGATGAAGGTATTCATCAGTTACATCAATTGTTAGGTGCAACTGTTATTGAAGGCAGTATTGAACCTCGATAATGACTACGAGAGAGAGAAACTATGTTTAAAGGTGGAATGGGCAATATTATGAAGCAAGCGCAACAAATGCAGGAGCGCATGCAAAAAGCCCAAGAAGAAATCGCACGTATGGAAGTGACAGGTGAAGCTGGTGCCGGTTTGGTTAAGGTGGTGATGTTGGGTAATCACAACGTTCGTCGTGTTGATATTGACGAGAGCCTAATGGAAGACGACAAAGACATGATTGAAGATCTTGTCGCTGCTGCGATTAATGATGCGGTTCGCCGTGTTAAAGATACATCTCAAGAGCGCATGGCTGAAGTGACCGGTGGTATGCAATTACCGCCAGGTATGAAGATGCCGTTCTAACGAGTCATCTTATTCCATACTCAGTCAGTGGCGTATGGCACGATAGTGACAATGTAAACCATGGCGCGTTAAGCTCAGTTGTAGTCTGACTGAGCTTTTATATGATATGCGGTGAATCCATAACCTGAAAAGCCAACGGGCTCCTAAACATCAAATTCACTATGTTGTACGTACTGATTTGCAGGTTATGTTAATTGATAATGAATGCCATCTGGCTGGTGATTCTACCGATAAGGTGTTTGTTTTTAGGAAAAGCGATAATTCATGAACTTTAGTCCCATGATATCTGAATTGATTTCAGCCCTTAAATGTTTACCAGGTGTAGGTCAAAAATCTGCGCAACGAATGGCCTTTCAATTACTAGAACGTAACCGTGACGGTGCAATCAATCTCTCAGCGGCACTTAAAGATGCTATGGAGAATGTCAAACATTGCCAGCGCTGCCGCACGTTTACTGAATCTGATATTTGTGAAATCTGTGGGAACCCCAAAAGGCAGCAGCACGCTTCGTTATGTGTGGTAGAGTCACCTCAAGATGTTGTTGCGATTGAACAAACCGCCGAATTCTACGGCACTTACTTTGTATTGATGGGACACTTGTCGCCAATTGATGGTATTGGCCCTGCAGAGCTTCACTTGGATAAACTGGTCACTATTTTGGATTCCGGCGATATTAAAGAAGTCATTCTCGCTACAAATCCTACGTTAGAGGGGGAGGCAACCGCGCATTATATTGCACAGCTTTGTCAAGGACGTGGCATTGATGCGAGTCGAATAGCTCATGGCGTACCTATCGGTGGGGAACTTGCATTCATTGATGGAACTACGTTGTCTCACGCGTTTGCAGGACGTCGAAAACTCTAGTCTAAGTTTCATAATAATTCTCATCGGGTATTATTGAGTTCGTTAGATAGGCACGCGTTCGTTAAATTATTTTCAGATATCCTTGAATTCTCGCAAGCTGACCATATCTCCCAAATCGTTACTATGATTATGTTCGAATAAGGAGAGTATCCAATGGCAGATGCCACTCACCAAGAAACGTTTGGTTTCCAAACAGAAGTTAAGCAACTACTTCAATTAATGATTCATTCTTTGTACTCAAACAAAGAAATTTTCCTTCGTGAACTTGTATCGAACGCTGCGGATGCAGCAGACAAGCTTCGTTTTAAAGCATTATCAAATGATGGATTATATGAAGGCGATGCTAGCTTGCGTGTCCGCCTGTCTGCAGATAAAGACGCAGGTACAGTCACCATTAGTGATAATGGTATTGGTATGAACCGTGAAGACGTTATTGCCAACTTGGGAACCATTGCAAAATCAGGAACAGCAGACTTTTTCAGCAAACTGTCAGGTGATCAGGCCAAAGATTCTCAATTGATTGGTCAGTTTGGTGTTGGTTTCTACTCTGCATTCATTGTTGCCGATAAAGTGACAGTCCGTACAAGAGCAGCGGGTGACGACGCAAGTCAAGGTGTTGAGTGGGTATCCGCCGGTGAAGGTGAGTTTTCTGTCAGCGATATTGAAAAAGCAGATCGTGGTACTGAAATTACACTTCACCTACGTGATGATGAAAAAGAGTTTGCTGATGACTGGCGCTTGCGTTCGATTGTGAGCAAGTACTCTGACCATATCAGTATTCCAGTAGAAATGTTCAAAGAAGAAGAGCCAGAGCGCGATGGTCCCGACGGTGAGAAGATTGCAGCGGTTCCAGCAACTTGGGAATCCGTGAATAAAGCAACTGCGCTATGGACACGTGATAAGTCTGATATCACTGAAGAAGAATATCAAGAATTCTACAAGCACGTATCACATGATTTCCAAGACCCACTGACTTGGGCTCATAATCGAGTGGAAGGTAAAACAGAGTACACTAGCTTACTTTACATTCCCTCCAAAGCACCATTTGATTTGTGGAACAGAGACCAGAAAAATGGTCTGAAGCTATACGTTCAGCGCGTATTTATTATGGATGATGCCGAGCAATTTATGCCAACTTACTTACGCTTTGTGAAAGGTTTGTTGGATTCAAATGACTTACCGCTCAATGTTTCTCGTGAAATATTACAAGATAACAAAGTGACTCAAGCGATTCGTCAAGGCTGTACCAAGCGCGTATTGTCCATGCTTGAGCGTATGGCTAAAAATGACTCAGATAAATATCAGTCGTTCTGGACAGAGTTTGGTAACGTTATTAAAGAAGGACCAGCGGAAGATTTTTCAAACAAAGAAAAGATTGCCGGACTCCTTCGTTTTGCTTCAACTCATGAAGATAGTGCTGCACAGACGGTATCGCTTGCAGACTACATAGGCCGGATGAAAGAAGGTCAAGACAAGATTTACTTTATCACTGCGGATAGTCATCAAGCGGCTAAAACAAGCCCTCATTTGGAAATTTTCAAGAAGAAAGGTATTGAAGTCTTGTTAATGTCAGATCGTGTTGACGAATGGTTGATGTCACATTTGACAGAGTTTGACGAAAAGCAATTCCAGTCCATAACGAAAGGTAACCTAGATCTTGGTGATTTGGACGATGAAGAGAGCAAGAAAGCACAAGAAGAAGCAGAGAAGCAAGTTGAAGGTGTCGTAGAGCGCGTTAAAACGGTGCTTGGTGATAAGGTTGAAGAGGTTAAATTCACTCACCGCCTGACAGATTCACCTGCCTGCATTGTTGCTGACGAGCACGGTATGTCTACGCAAATGTTGAAGTTAATGGAAGCTGCTGGCCAGCCAGTTCCTGAAATTAAATATCACTTTGAATTGAATCCAGAGCACGCATTGGTCACCTTGCTTGCTGATGAGCAAGATGAAGAACGTTTTGCTCAATGGACCGAAGTGTTATTTGATCAGGCACGTTTGTCTGAGCAAGGTTCACTGGAAGATCCAGCAACGTTTGTGAATAAGCTTAATCAGTTGTTAATGACGTTGTCCAAATAACCGCCGCAAGACGAGGTAAGACCTCGTCTTTCCTTGACTTTGACGTCATAAGCCTTGAATCACAGGCTTATAATGTGTAAAGTCGCGGTTTACTTAATTTACTCGAGGTTTTTACATGCGAATCATCCTTCTCGGTGCGCCGGGTGCTGGTAAAGGCACACAAGCTCAATTCTTAATGGGGAAATTTGGTATTCCTCAAATCTCTACCGGCGATATGCTCAGAGCAGCCATTAGTGCTGGGACTGAGCTCGGATTGGCTGCCAAAAAAGTGATGGATGAGGGTAAGCTAGTATCGGATGAGTTGATTATCGGATTAGTCAAAGAGCGTATCGCGCAATCAGATTGTGAAAATGGATTTTTGTTAGACGGGTTTCCTCGTACAATCCCACAAGCGGATGCAATGAAAGAAAACGGTATTGCTGTTGATCATGTGATCGAGTTTGATGTTAGCGACGATGTTATCGTTGAACGTATGTCAGGACGTCGTGTTCACTCTGCTTCAGGTCGTGTATATCACGTGGTCTATAACCCACCTAAAGTTGAAGGTAAGGACGATGTGACGGGTGAAGACCTCTCTATTCGCCCTGATGATATTGAAGA
This sequence comes from Alteromonadaceae bacterium, assembly GCA_964230195.1. Taxonomy (GTDB): domain Bacteria; phylum Pseudomonadota; class Gammaproteobacteria; order Enterobacterales; family Alteromonadaceae; genus CAXRGH01. The sequence continues at coordinate 17,272 of CAXRGH010000028.1, read as the reverse complement.
GACAGTTCGTAAGCGTTTAGGTATCTACCACGAGCAGACTAAACCTCTTGTTGACTATTATCAAGCGGAAGCAAAGGATAGCCGTTGCGCCTACCATAAGCTTGATGGTACACAAGCCGTTGAAACCGTGAGTGGTCAACTAGAAGCACTACTTAACGCATAATAACGTTAGCATTGGATTAAACTAAAAGGCACCAATAGGTGTCTTTTTTGTGAGCATGACTGAATGAATAGAGAGGCTTTCCTTTAATGGTCATGAGGATGTGAGTGGAGCCGATTCTGTAATCGGTTTCCGCTTTTACTAAAAGAACTGTGAGGGGTGCCTGTAAAGCAGCCTATAACCCAAGGATATTGGTCTGTGAGATAGTAACCATAATTGCCATTCACAGTCATACCGTTACAGGCATCTAAATCACCCGCTCCCTCACTGTATTCCCAATCACCAATAAACTGTCCATCGTAGTTATTACTTTGGATCAATCCAACACCAGCTTCGGGGGTTGTGAAATCATCAACAGCTTGGCGCGCACCTGCTTTCAATTGATAACTCGAGCGGGCCACCCTGACAGTATCGCCATCGTTGAAACAGGGGCCGTAAATTGGAAAACCATCTGCTGCAAAACCAATCACAGGTGATACGGTTTGTGATGCTAAACATTGGGCATCATACATAGCGTTTGGGTCACCGTGATAGTGGTATGTGCCATCAGGCTGTGTATGGGCATTATGAGAATCAGTGCCGAACTGGTTAAGTGGGCTCATAGGGTCGTATCGCCACGGATGATTTGCGTTGACGCCGTTACCGTTGCAACCGATTTTTTCTCTACCAATGGGCTCGTTACCTGTGTCGTAACAAGCGGCAGCAAGTAAATCCACCAAAACACCGTTAAGGAATATTGCGTTGCTGGTTGAGAGGCTTAGAGCCGTTGGTGTATTGGCTTGCTGTGGAAATTGACTGACCGTGTACTCACCACTTTGCACAGAGGTATCATTGGCAAAACCATTGCCATCATTAAAGTTGTGATTGGGTATTTCGCGTGTGGTTATGATACAAGTTCCATTACCCTCTGTGATTGTTGTTTCGCCGCTGAACTCCATGTTACGGATAACGTCGGTAACCTTTGAGGTATACGTTCCTAAATATTGGTTACATAGCGGATTGGTATTGGTGAATATAGCATCTGTAATGTCACCGCCGATATCAGTCTGATCGTCATCGGTTGAATCGTCATCGGTTGAATCGTCATCGGTATCATTACTATCAGTAACAGTGTCGCCTATTGTGTCGGCGTTAGTTCCGCTGTCCGAGCCTCCTCCGCATCCAACTAAAAGGGCTGTGCAAAAAAAGAGTAATCCGATAAAACGATACATTGATAAGGTCATTTGAGACACTCCCGTGAGTGAGATGATAGAGAAGGTATAACAGATAAACGATCAACCGCCCATATTCGTTGCATGTGGGATGTAGAAATATTGCCACCGGAAATTAAGACTAACACACGTTTTTGAGTTGTCTGTTGTTGGAGCCACTCGGTCACACCCGCCATGGTCATAGCGCAGGTTGGTTCAATGTGAATTTTAAGCAAATGTTGTAACCACTGGGTCCAATACGCAATAGTGTCCTCATTGGCGGTAGTAAAATGATCAACTTGCTGTATGAAAGGAAAGGTCCATTCCCCTAATGATAGAGTTGCTGCGCCATCGGCTAATGTGTCCGGGCTTTTGGAAAGCGACACAATACGTCGGTGTTCACGAGATTGTGCTGCATCATTCCCCAATAACGGTTCAACGCCTAAGATTTCAGTGCTGGGTGCAAGTTGTTGGCGAGCGACGTAGGTACCGGACAACAGTCCTCCACCACCGCAAGGGGCAGCAATGGCATCAACAGAAGCAGAAAGTTGACTAAACGCATCCAATGCAAGCGTTCCTTGTCCTGCAATAACATCGGGGTGATTATAAGGCGGCAGCCAAAATACACCAGATTTTTGACTGATCTCCCTGACGCGTTCATCTGCTTCGTGACGTGACTTACATAGCACTACCTCTGCTCCATACGCTTCGGTTGCTTGTTTTTTAACGCTTGATATTGTCTCAGGGCAGAATACTGTGCAAGGAAGCTCGAGTACTTTTGCGGCAAACGCAACGGCCTGCGCATGATTACCCGAACTATTGCAAACAACCTGTTTCGGTAATGTATTTTGTTCTCTAACTTTTAATAGTGTATTGAGAGCACCTCTTATCTTGAAAGAGCCAGTGACTTGGAAACACTCAGCTTTAAATATAATCTCGTGCCCCAGCCAGCGGTTGAGTTGCGACGAGCTAATCATCGGCGTTGCATTTAACCAAGGAGAGATCCGACAGTGAGCATGTCTGACGTCATCATAAGTAATCGGTAACGGTGTCTTTAGCATAGGCTAGCATCATGATTGCGGGCGTTAATCTTCATTGTAAAAGATGTTTGCTGAATATCAATTTTCCATGGATTGGTGTATGGTGATTAGGGAATAAAGGAGAGGAAAGTAATGCAGCGAGTGTGTGTGGTGACGGGCGGAACCGTCGGGATTGGTAAAGCCTGTGTGGAGAAATTTGAGGAAGAAGGTTACCAAGTATTCAACCTAGATATACAGGCAGATGATAACGAGCGCAGCCTTGTCTGTGATGTAACAAAAGCCGATCAAGTGAGTGCGGCCATCCAACACATTTATAATACGGCTGGACGAATCGATACTTTGATTTGTAATGCAGGGATCCACTTCAGCGCCACCATAGAAAAGACCACTGCAATGGATCTGGATCGGGTGTTGGATATTAACGTTAAAGGGGTGTACCACGCTATTCAGGCAGTATTGCCCTACATGAAGTCAGCAACCTATGGTCGTATCGTCTTAATGGGCTCTGATCAGTCGTCTGTTGCAAAACCCAATTCGTTTGCTTACAACCTTTCTAAAGCAGCGATTGGTTCTATCACTAAAACCACTGCTATTGATTATGCGCATTATGGTATTGGCGTCAATGCTGTGTGTCCTGGCTCCATAGAAACGCCGTTGTTGCATAATGCTATCGATCGTTACTGTGAGAGAACAGGGGAAGATAAAGCGCAAGTCATGCAGGAAGAGCGTGACGCGCAAGTGATGAAGCGTCTTGGCCAACCTAAAGAAGTAGCGGAATTGGCTTTTTTGCTTGGTAGTGATAAAGCGGAATTCATGACCGGCGGACTTCATGCCATTGATGGCGGTTACACTGCAAGATAAATTAACGCGTAGGGTGATTTAATCCATAAAAAAGGCGAAGTGTGACTTCGCCTTTTTTATTTTGTTAGTTGCCATTACTGCTTGCGCCCAATGGTGTTATCAAAGTGCTGAGTGATGGTTTTGTAGAGATGGATACCGGTGGCTTTTCCTCTCAGGCTGTGTTTTTTGCCTGGGTAGTCCATGACACTGAATAACTTACCCTGATCTTGCAATACCTTGTATAGCTTGGTGCTGTGTTTGAATAGCACGTTGTCATCCGCCATACCGTGATAAATCAATAGATCCCCCTTCAGTTGGCTTGCGTAAGGGAAAACTGATGACGCTGTGTATTCCTCGGCGCTGGTGGCGGGATGACCCATATATCGTTCTGTGTAGTGTGTGTCATACAATAACCAGTCAGTCACGGGGGCACCTGACACACCAGAAGCAAAGTAATCAGGTGCTTTGAACATTGCCATAATGGTCATGTACCCGCCATAACTGTGGCCGTGAATCCCAATACGCGTTTTGTCAATGTAGGGCAGGGTGTGCAGAAATTTAACACCTGAAACCTGATCTTTGACTTCCACGTTCCCCATGTCTTGATAGATTGGGTTTTCAAAAGCAGTACCACGATAGTTAGACCCGCGGTTGTCTACGCTGAACACCACGTAACCTTTATCTACCCAGTGTTGCATCATGAGTCCACGGTTGCCCGCCCACTTGTTGGTAACGACCTGGGCATGAGGCCCTCCGTATACATAGACAATCGCGGGTAGCTTTTTATCAATCACTTTTGGCGTGTACAGGCGATAATGCAGTGTCACGCCTTCTTCATTCTTAAAGGTTCCAAAACTCGGCTTCACCCAGTCCGCTTGATACTCTGCTAATGGATGTTGTGAATTAATTGCATTCTCATACAACCAATTAATCTGTTGACCATCAGCCTTGTGAAGACTGACTTGTGATGGCTGATTAATATTGCTATAGCTATCAACGTAGACGCTGGCATCTGCGCTGAATGAGATCGAGTGGAAACCGCTGCGCTTAGAGACTTTAGTGACTTCTCCACCGTCAAACCCAACACGGTACAAATGCTGTTCAATCGGTGTGTCTTTCCGGCCTGTAAAGTAAATCAGTTGTTGCTTATTATCAATGGCAACAATGTCGTTGACTACCCATTCGCCTTTGGTGATTTGGCGGATTTGTTTTCCGTTTTTGTCATGCAAATAGATGTGTTTGAAGCCATCTTTTTCTGAAGCCCAGATAAACTCACGCTGCTTGGTGGGTAAAAAATGTAAATCCCAGTGCAAGTTAATCCAAGTGTTACTTGATTCTGTCAGTAACGTCTTGCTTGTTTTTTTCTTGGTATCGTAACGCATGAGCTTGAGTGTTTGCTGATCTCGGCTCTGCCATTGATAAGACAAATAACGCGGATCGTTACTCCACTGGACTCGGGGTAAGTAGATATCTTTTTCATCGCCCAGATCTATCCATTGACGTTTACCGGTTTTTAAATCCTGAACCGCTAACTCAATGAGGACATTGTCGGTACCAGTTGAAGGATATCTTTGCTCAATCATCTTGATTGAGTCGGCATAAATTTCACTGCGTTTGATGACTTCAACAGGACTTTCATCGATTTTTGTGAACGCTATCTTACTTTCATCTGGAGCCCACCAATAGCCGGTCATACGTCCCATTTCTTCCTGCGCAACAAACTCAGCCATGGCGAACTTAATCAAGCCCTTGCCTTGAGTGGTAATAGCTGTTTCTTCACCACTACGAATATCCGTCACATATAAATTTTGCTCCCTAACGTAAGATACGTAATTACCGTTAGGCGAAAATTTAACATCGGTTTCGTAGGCAGGAGTGTTCACTAGATGACGAGCCTTTGCTTCACCCAGTTTAAAGTAATAAACATCGCCAGCGAGAGGGAAGAGGAGTGCAGAGCCGTCAGCAGACCATTGATAGTTCATAATGCCGCTGCCATGGATCCGCTGTCGCTCACGGCGGGCTTTTTCTTCATCCGATAGTGTTTCAGGACCCGCGTGAAGGTCATCAGAGTTAAATAAAATCTGAGTCTTGCCACTTTCTAAATGATATTCCCACAGATCATAGCGCTCGTAATCGGTCTCTTTCCCCTTCAAAAAGGTGACACGTTTTCCGTCTGGAGAAACTTTGAGTTGTCTCGGCGCGCCCCCATCTAGCGCTGGGGAGGCAAATATTCGGTCAATAGAGATTGACTCAGCCTGAATATTCAAAGATAAAAGTGCGGTTAGGGCGGTTCCGAGCACCGCTAATGTCGATTTTCTTAGCATAGTAGAGGTAACTTATTGTTGTTTGACCTCGCTAGTGTAAACTCATGTCCGGAAATGGTAAACAACGTCAGTCAAAATAGGGTGAAAAGGTGAGTAAATCCTCTGGATTCACATTTAAACAATTCCATGTGAATCACGATCAATGTGCCATGAAAGTTGGAACAGACAGTATCGTGCTCGGCTCATGGTTGGCGGATGTGCCAGGGAAACGCGTGTTAGATATTGGCACTGGAAGTGGTTTGTTGGCGTTAATGTTAGCTCAGCACAAAGCACCACAATGTGAGATTGTCGGCCTTGAAATTATAGAAGCGGCAGCTCAACAGGCTATGGATAATGTTGCTCAGTCTCCATGGGCAGATTGTGTTACTGTGGTTACTGGCGATATACAAGTCTACGATTCAGCCCATCCATTTGACCTTATTGTCAGTAATCCACCTTATTTTGAACCTGCTATTGCAATGTCAAACGATCGTCACACTGCACGTTACACAGAGCAACTGACTCATCAAGCCCTGCTGGCGGCGGTGGCTCGCTTGCTTGATACTGGGGGATGTTTTGCTTGCGTTCTCCCAGCCGATCTGTGCGATTCTTTTTGTCATCTTGCTGCGCAACAGGGCTTGTTCCTCAGTAAACGTCTAGACATTATTACTCGTGAGGGCTTACCGCCTCATAGGGTATGTCTACAATTCACTCAAAATGCGACTTATCCAGAAGTTCATAAGCTATTAGTCTATACGACTAATTTACGCTACTCAGAGGGCTATAAAGCCTTGTGCAGCGCCTTTTACAAAAATTTTTAATGCTATATTTGATCATAAAGTAGCGTTCAAAAAGTTAGATGTTTAAGGGGTGCTGTTATGAATGAAAACACATCGCCAAAATGTATTTCAGAATTAGTGGATACATTACAAGTTGTTCAACTCAAATGGCATGGAATAACGATGTTGCTTCCTCGTTTTGCAGTTTATTCTGTGATCCACAACCCAATATTTGACAAATTTACAAAGCACAATGGACGACACATTGGTGTGATAAAAGAAGGGCGTTACACCATTCCTGTACTTGATCCGTTTGGACAGGATTTAATGTGCGAACCTAAACATCTGGTGATAGTCAGCCATATCAAGCGTAACGCTTTTGGCCTATTTGGTTATCCTGCGGATGAGATTAAACAGGATATGTGTTTACCTCAGAACCATCAGCAGGTTGAATACATCATCAAAGACTTCATTTAGCTCGCCTTCGGGCGAGTGGGAAGAATTTTTGCCACTCCTAGCAACAGACGCTATTTGCAAAAGTTGCGTTAATTAACCATCAAGGTAGAATCCATCGCTCACTTTAACGATGGATTTTTTTTATGTCGTATTTTGCCGAGGCAATGGGCGTTGTTGCCGTGATTATCAACGTCATTAGTTATCGCCAGCATGATATGAATCGGTATCGATTGATATCGGCAATCGCCTTGAGTTTCCTCGCGTTACATTTTTTCTTATTGGATGCGATTTCGGGCGCCATAGTGTTGGTGATTTCAGTCATTCGCAATCTCATGGCGATGCGTTGGCAAACGGTATCCTTGGCTATATTATTTGCTGTGTTAACGGCTGGTTTTGGCATTCTTGAATGGTTTTATGTGCCTTTACTCCAAGGCTGGTTTACTCAGCTAGCGACAGTCGTTGGTGCGCCTGAGTGGCAATACGTCGCCCAACCGTGGACCATGGTTTTTGCCTATGCTTCGGCGGTTATTTTTGCGGTGGGCACTATTTTGATCCGTAACACCACGATTTTACGCAAATGCTTCCTTGTGGCGGAGGGGCTCGGGTTAGTCTACGCTCTTTCCGTGGGTAGTGTGTTGGGCACGGTATTCAATGTGTTTAATCTTGTCAGTATCATAGTCACTCTCTATCAAGACAGTCGCAAATCATTTGCCAAGGAATAATAATATGGCAGTTGAGCGTTATGTGTTTGTGACTCGGCCGTGGCTAAATAGTCAGGCGAAGCAGCGACTGAAAACAGCAGTAAATACGCTGACTGATGCAGGGAAGGAATGCATCCTTGTGGAAACCACAGGGGATTGGCAGCGGGATACCTCCACCATCAAACAAGCAATGAATCATGCAACTGATGTGATTGCCGTGGGTGGTGATGGCACGGTGAATCTGGTGGTTAATTGCTTGATTGGCAGCCAATGTCGATTTGGTATTATTCCAGCCGGAACCGGAAACGATTATTATCGCACCGCTTATGGTGATCAAGTGAATTGGTTATCCCATATTTGCTCTACATCGACCAAAGCGGTGGATGTAGGTACGAGTAACGGGCGATATTTTATCAATATTCTGGGTGTTGGTTTTGATGGTCATGTTGTTAAGCAATTAGATCAGTCGTCAAGCAGGACATTGAGTTGGCTGCGCTACCCGCTGGTGGTGTTGAAAACTCTGCTTATGAACCCACGAACAGAGATTGATATTATTAGTGATAACTATCGTTACAGCGGCACCGTATTAACTGCATTGATAGGGAAGGGACAGTTTTTCTCGCGTGGAGTCCATATATTGGACGATGCCCAGCCAACCAGTGGAGTATTGCATTGTCAGTGGTTACCGAGAATACCGCTCTATAAACAAGTGATTCAATGGGTGCGATTGTTAAAGGGGAGAAAGGTGCCAGAGCATCTTAAACATGGCTGGCAGTGCGAACACTGTCAAATCATAACCGAAGGGTTACCCGTACAAGGGGACGGAGAATATTTCGGGTTGACTCCTATATCTGTACGACTTCATAAAGGTGCAATTCAGCTGAAGTACCAGGCGTAGCACGCCACTTTTAAGTGGCGATTTAACGCATTTAGTATTCCGTCACCATAACGTTCTCAATACCGGCTTGTTTGGTTTTATCAATCACTTCGACGACTAATCCGTGGGGTGTTTCGGCCTGAGCACGCACTAACGCATTGGTTGTATTATTCTCTGCTAAAAATGATTGAATATTGGCCACAACGCGCTCTAAATCAACATAGCGTCCATTCATTAAGATCATTCCATTCGACTCAATACTGATGGTAACACTCTTAGAAGACGCCGTTGTTTTGGTATTTTTCTCAAGGGTTTTTACTTCAATGCCGGCCTCTTTGACAAAGGAGGTGGTCACAATAAAAAAGATCAACATGATAAAGACGATATCCAGCATGGGAGTCATATCCACTTTTGCCTCGTCATCCACGCGTTGTTTGTATTTTCGCCCCATTTTCTAGACCATTCATAACCAACTAAACATCTATTAAAAACAGACTAAAAGCGCAGCTATGTCAAGTTATGTAACGAATTTATAAAGAAAATTAGCCTAAAGCATAAGTCAGCGGATCATACTATTTTGTTGGTGATTTTGCGGTGATAGCTTGTCCTAGCCAGTTGAAATAGGTCAGTGTTAATTGGCTCAAGCGGTTGAGGTATTCACCATCAGGATAGATGCCTAGTTGGGCTTCTTGACTCTGTTTTGTCCCTTTCACCAAAAAGTGATTCTTTATTGAATGATGCTGAATCACAGCCTCAAATGCTCGTGCGCTTAGTTCTTCGGGGCGAGCGTAGTAAAACTGTTTAAGGTGTTTGTCTAATCTCACTGAGCATTGCAGATAACTGGACCCTTTTTTACCATCATCTGATAAAAATAAGGTGCTGAAAAAATCACTTAACAAATGATTCAAAGGATGAGCAATAACGGCGTGTTTTTCTAACCATGTCGAAGATGCAAAACCACGATGAGGAGGTTGAGAAAACATGCGTTGGCAAATATAGTGATCAAATGCATGAAACCATTCATGGGCGAGTGCGCCGCCCCCCGCGTTTTTGGCTAATGCTAATGTTTTGGTTTGGCTGTTATAGTGAGCGCACGTATTTTTTTGACCGCCAGTACCGAATGCAAGTGACAAACTACCATTGAGAGATATCACTTGGGGTGGAACTTGCAAAATGTCCTGAAGATCGCAGAAGCTATCAAAGATCAGATTAGCGGCGAGTTGTTGCTCGTGTGATGTCACCCACTTTCCAACGTTGGCAGAAGAAAAGCCAAACACATTGAGGATATCAACAAAGTTGACATCAGCACCGCCTCGGTGGTTTTCGCCATTCCGGTAATACGGTTTATGCAGTCGTGATTGACTCATTCATCATAAATCAGTTAATTCGGCGAGCAGTTGACTCACCCATTGGCGTATTCTATCGTCGCTTTGATCAAATTGAGTTTCATCGTCCAAGCTCAATCCAACAAAAAACTCACCGTCATCAGTTAATGCTTTTGAGGCGTTGAAGGTATAGCCATTATTCGGCCAATAGCCAATCACCTGGCAATCTTGCTTAATGATTTCGTCATGCAACATTCCCAATGCATCTTGAAACCAGTCTGTATAACCCTCCTGGTCCCCGAGCCCGAATAAAGCGATGACTTTTCCAGTCAAATCAACCTTGGCAATATCACTCCATTGTGATTCCCAATCTTCTTGTAACTCTCCAAAATCCCAGGTTGAGATACCAAAAATCAAGATGTCATAGGCTTCGCACTGGTTAAGGGCGACATCTTTTATATTGTGGATTGGAAGGACGTCAATGCCAAACTCACCTTGTATTTTTTCTGCTGCCATTTCCGTGTAACAGGTGGTGGAGCCGTAAAATAAACCCAGCTTAATTTCTTCAAATGCGGACATGAATAATGATTTTGTTAGTTAATGCGGCCTATATTGTGCAAATTAATTTGCCTGCTGTCCAATAAGCCGTGTTAAATTAAACCCAGTCGTTCAATACGATGCTATCTAAACTTTGATCATCAGCATTGTGTAGTGGGGTAAACATGGAGCTCATCAACGAGTTTGTAGACGACCTTTGGTTGTCAAAGGGATTGAGTCAGAACACACTCAGTGCCTATCGTACTGATTTGTCAAAAGCAACCGAAATATTGCAATCACTCGGCTCGTCCCTTGAAACTGCAAATGTGGATGATTTACATACCGTATTGAGTCATCGTATTGATCAACGTATTAGTCCCCGTAGCAATGCACGTTTACTGAGTTCACTGCGTGCATTTTATCAATACCTGATTACGCAAAAGTACCGTGCGGATAACCCTACACAACTGTTAAGGATGCCAAAGTTACCTCAATCCATCCCCAAAACCTTAACGGAAGAACAAGTAGAAGCTTTATTGCAAGCGCCTGATGGAGGTGATGCGGTGCAAATACGGGATAAGGCGATGCTGGAACTACTGTATGCAACAGGGATCAGAGTCAGTGAGTTAGTGAGCTTACCCTTGTATCAACTTAGCCTTGAGCAAGGAGTTATCAAAGTGATGGGAAAGGGGAGTAAAGAGCGGTTAGTACCTTTGGGTGAACAGGCGATTAGCGCCATTGAACACTACTTAAAATATGCGCGTCCAGAGCTATTAAAAGAGCAACAAAATGATTGTGTGTTTCTGAGTACGCGCGGTAAACAGATGACACGCCAGACTTTCTGGCATCGTATCAAGTACTACCGAGAAGTAGCGGGTATTTTGCAAGATATCTCACCACACGTGTTACGACATGCCTTTGCTACTCACTTGTTGAATCATGGCGCCGACCTGAGAGTCTTGCAACTGTTGCTCGGGCACAGCGATCTTTCTACGACACAGATCTACACACATGTTGCCAAACAACGATTACAAAGTTTGGTGAATCAACATCACCCAAGGGGCTGATCTTTGATAAAAATTCGCGTACACTCAATTTCCTGTTTGTAGCCTGCAGATTAAGTCTCTTCTGCTTACTTTAGTTAGGAATAAAGCGGGTTACTGATTACCAATTACGACAATCCTTTTGAGGTTTTTATGAGAGTATTATTTGTCTTGGCCACCTTGTTGGTCTGTGGATTTGCCAACGCCCAAGTCATGGCATTAAAAGATAAGCCCGCCATTGATGAAAAAGCCATCAAACTTCACTTTTCCATGTTAGGCATTCAAGCGTCTGACATTCAAGCAACTCCTATCGCTGGTCTTGCACAGGTAATGACGGACAAGGGTATTTTTTACATGAGTACAGACGGCAATTATCTCATGCAAGGAAAACTTTACGATTTCAAGGCTGGCATGGTGAATGAAACTGAGCGTGCCCTTGCCAATGTTCGTAAGCAAGGCTTGGCAAAATTTGAAAGTGACGTTATTACCTACAAAGCAAAAAATGAAAAACATGTTGTCACTGTCTTCACCGATATTACCTGTGGTTACTGTCGTAAATTACACCGTGAAATTGAGCAGTATAATGATCTAGGCATAACCGTTCGCTACTTGGCATTCCCGCGCGCAGGCATCGGGGCGCAAGCCTTTGCAGATATGGAGTCAGTATGGTGTGCTGCAGATAAGCAAGCAGCCATGACAGCAGCAAAAGTTGACGACAAAGTCACCGCTAAAAAATGTGAAACCAGTGTGACCGAACAGTACTTGTTTGGCCAGCAAGTAGGTATAACTGGTACTCCAGCGATTATCTTAGCAGATGGCAGTTTACAACCCGGCTATGTTCCTGCTTCTCGCCTGATTACGGTTTTAGAGCAGCGTTAAACGTTGCTCTAAATGAAATAGCAATCTAATGTCGACAACCATTCAACAGCGGGTGATTCCTGACTCAATGGTTAACTTAGATTGCTGTCCACTCTTACAACGCATCTATCACTCTCGCGGTATCCAATCATCCATTGAATTGGAACTGAGCTTAAAGCATCTCCATCATGTCAATTTGTTAAAAGGCGTTGATGCAGCCGCATCTAGAATTGCAGACGCTATTTGCAAACAGAGTCAGATCATGATCATTGGTGATTTTGATGCTGATGGTGCAACTAGCACTGCATTATGCATGTTGGCATTGCGTGATTTAGGTGCTAAACACATTCGATATTTGGTGCCAAATCGGTTTGATTTTGGTTATGGACTCAGCCCCGAAATTGTCGATGTTGCTGCTGAGCAACACGCTGAATTGATCATTACTGTTGATAATGGGATAGCTTGCGTTGACGGGGTTGAACGGGCGCGACAGCATGGTATCGATGTGGTTATCACAGACCACCACCTAGCGGGTGAGGCGCTGCCCAACGCAACCGCTATTGTTAATCCTAATCAACCAGAGTGCCAATTTCCATCCAAGCACCTTGCAGGTGTCGGTGTTGCTTTTTATGTCATGTTGGCGGTTCGTCAGCAGCTTGTGAGTGTGAACTGGTTTCGCTCACAATCGATTCCTGAACCGAACCTGGCAAACTATTTAGATATTGTGGCACTGGGTACTGTCGCCGATGTCGTCAAGTTAGATCATAACAACAGAATTTTGGTTCATCAGGGATTGCAACGTATTCGTTCCGGGCAATGTCGGGCTGGCATCACTGCCATTCTATCGGTCGCAAAACGCAAGCCGCAAGCACTGGTAGCCTCTGATCTGGGTTTTGCGGTTGGACCTCGTCTCAATGCTGCCGGGCGACTAGATGATATGAGTCTAGGTATTGAATGTTTGATGACAGAAGATGATGAACATGCAGCCAGTATCGCGGAATCCCTCAACCAGCTCAATGTTCAGCGTCGAGAAATTGAAACAGAAATGCAGCAAGAGGCAGAATTAGCAATCGCTTCTGTGAGGCTTGACGGTGAGATCCCGCGAGGATTAGCACTTTACGAGCCGCAATGGCATCAAGGCGTAATTGGTATTGTAGCTGGACGGATTAAAGAACGATTTTACCGTCCGACCATTGCCTTTGCTCATCAAGATGAGCATGTTGTGAAAGGGTCCGCTCGTTCGATTCCAGGCGTTCATATCCGCGACGTTCTTGATCAAGTTAACACTGAAAACCCTCAATTGATTGAGAAGTTTGGCGGCCATGCCATGGCTGCAGGTCTTTCGTTGAAAAAAGAAAATTTATCCGCGTTTGAAGCCGCATTCCAGTCAGTGCTAAACAAAACTGTTGCGGCTGATGTTTTTTCACCCGTAATTGAGTCAGATGGACAGTTGTTGGCAGAAGAATATGATTTGTCCGTTGCAGAGTTATTGAAGCAAGCCGGGCCGTGGGGACAAGGGTTTCCAGAGCCTGTTTTTGATGCCGAAATGATACTCGTGAGTCAACGCGTTGTGGGGGAGAAGCATCTCAAAGTGCGGCTCGTTGGACCTTGCGGGTTATCACTTGACGGAATTCATTTTAATATGGATCAGGACAGCTGGCCGATGTCCGGTCAACCGAGTGTTCGTGTTGTGTTTACCCTTGATGTCAATGAATTTAGGCAACAACGTTCATTACAGTTACTGATTAAGCATATTGAGTTGCAAACCAATGGGAAAGATCTCAATGGATAAATCAATCCAACAATTACTCAATAAACATAAAAACCTCACTCATTCAGAGAACTGTAAGGTCACATCACACGTACAACGAGACGATTCAGACTGGGTGCATCACACCATTATGATTGAGGGATGCGAAGTACCTTTCAAATATAAACGCAAGAAGCGGTATCAGAATTTGCAAGGGGTGAGAGTGAATATGACATACTATCCGGACAATGAAGTGATTGCCGGAATTGACTTTGAAGTCATGAGGGTTGTGCGACTGCGAATTGCATAGCAAGGTCGCGTAAACCAGGGGTAATAGGTAGGATGACGCAAATGATGATAGAAACGCAGGGATATGTCTTGCATCGCCGTTCGTATCGTGAAACCAGCGCTATTATCGATGTTATTACGACAGACCTTGGGCGAATTTCGTTTGTTGCTAAGGGAATGCAGCGCAGTAAAAGTCCATTAAAAGGTTTGTTGCAGCCCATGCAATTGTTGCATTTGAGCCTTTCCGGTAGGCAGTCATTGAAGACATTGCGCACGGCTGAGGCTGTTGGTAAAGGGGTAAAATTAGAGGGAAAAGCCCTGTACTCTTTGTTTTATGTCAACGAGTTGTTAGAACGATTGTTATCTCAAGACGCGGAAATAGAAGGGGTTTTTGCGCTATATCATCACACCTTGACGTCACTTGCAGAAGATAATCCCATCGAACCCGTCTTGCGCCGATTTGAGTTACTGCTGTTGGAACAACTCGGATATGGTATTGATTACAACCATGACTGCAACCATGATGCAATTCAAAACAATGATAACTTTTACCAATTTACACCGGACAATGGGTTTATTCCTTTGACGGAAATGACATCTCGCTTAAACTATGTGTTTAAGGGAAAATACATAAAAGCTATCCAAGCGGGTAATTGGGAGCCCCAAGTACTGCGTGATGCGAAACGTTTGACGCGTCTCGCGTTGCATCCACTGCTTGGAAGCAAGCCGCTGAAAAGCAAATCGCTATTTATGAAACTGGAGTAACTTGAGTGAATGAAATTTTATTAGGCGTTAATATTGACCACATTGCCACTTTACGAAATGCCCGTGGGACACAATACCCAGATCCAGTACATGCAGCTGAAATTGCTGAACGTGCAGGCGCAGACGGTATCACCATTCACCTACGAGAAGACCGTCGTCATATCATCGACCGCGACGTCTATCTCTTGAAGCAAACCATTCAAACGCGGATGAATTTAGAAATGGCGGTCACTGATGAAATGTTATCTATTGCTAAAGAAGTGAAGCCCGAGTTTTGTTGCCTCGTCCCTGAAAAAAGAGAAGAACTGACCACAGAAGGCGGTCTTGACGTTTTGGGAAATCAGGCTCGCATTAAAGCGGCATGTGATGAGTTAGCAGCTATTGGTACTCAAGTGTCTTTGTTTATTGACGCTGATAAGGCGCAGATAGATGCGACGGTTGCCTGTGGTGCGCCCTACATTGAAATCCATACTGGGCATTATGCAGATGCCACTTCTGAGGCTGAGCAAGCTGCAGCACTGGCGTCCATCAAGGCAGGAGTCGAGTATGCGCATTCCTTAGGCTTAAAAGTCAATGCTGGTCACGGTTTACACTACCACAATGTAAAACCCATTGCGGCAATCCCTGAGATTATAGAACTGAATATTGGTCACGCTATCATTGCTCGCGCCGCATATGACGGGCTAGCGAAAGCAGTATCAGATATGCGAGATCTCATGCAAGAAGCTAGGCGTTAATCATGGCAATCTTGGGTTTGGGAACAGACATAGTCGAAATATCACGCGTGGAGCTGCAGTTGCAACGGTCTGATCGGATTGCCGCTCGAGTGTTGACTGAATATGAAATGGCTGAATTTCAAACCCATGGTTTTCCCGCCCGATATCTTGCCAAACGCTTTGCCGCAAAAGAGGCGGCAGCAAAGGCCTTGGGTACGGGGATTGGTCACGGAATTAGTTTCCAACACATTGAAATCCGCAATGACGACTATGGAAAGCCGTTATTGATATTGAGTGGTGCAGCACATGAAAAACTCGGTGGAGAAGGGCGGTATCATACGTTTTTAAGTATTTCAGACGAACAACAATACGCGGTAGCAACCGTGGTAATTGAATCAGCGTAGTGCTCTATGGTTAAGCTGTTTAAACCGCCTAAGAAAAACACTAAAGGACATAAGCCGTATAAAAAAGTGCTGACTGTTGATACTCTCGATCACAAGGGACAGGGCGTGAGTCGAGGGAAAGATGTCACATTCATCGCTGGGGCTCTTCCTGGTGAGCGATGTGAAGTTCTCATTACAGAAATGAAAAAAGGCGTCGCAACTGGCGCGCTGAAACAAGTGATTGAGGCTCATCCACAACGCTGTCAGCCGCAGTGTGAGCATTACAGTCAATGCGGAGGGTGTCATTTACAACACGTGGCCGACACGAAAGCCATAGCCCTCAAGCAACAAGCCATCCATGATCAACTGACTCGTAAACTCCAACTTCCAGACTTGCCGTGGCAGACACCCATCGTTGGCGAGGCATGGGGCTATCGTAGGAAAGCACGTTTAGCCGTTGATACGCGACACGGCGACTGTCATATTGGCTTTCGTGATGAGAAAAATCGGGTATTCACCATCAATCAATGTCCGATTATGAGTCCCAAGTTAGAAGCCTTAATAAAACCCCTCCAGCACTGGATACCTCTTCTGAGGGCTAAACGTGCGGTAGGTCATATTAGCTTGTTGGACGTTGAACCCCAAGTGACAGTGGTTTTGCGATTGACAAAACCGCTGCAATTAAATGATAAACTAAGTTGTCAGCAGTTTGAACGCGAGCACTCGTGTCGTATTTTGGTTGAGGACAATGATGGAAAATTCGAACCTGTGAGTTTTTCAAGTTCAATGTGCCAATACACTCTGCTCGGGTTTGATTACCAGTTTTCTGCCGACGATTTCATTCAAGTGAATGGTGCTATTAATCAACGTATGGTGGCGCAAGCCATTGATTGGTTGCAGTTAACAGCAAACGACAAGGTGTTGGACTTGTATTGTGGGATTGGTAATTTTAGTTTGCCAGTCGCACAAAAAGGTTGCTCCGTGAAAGGGATTGAAGGGGTGGCTGAAATGGTAGCAAAAGCGACTTTCAATGCGGAGCAAAATGCTTCTCACCTAGCGACCAAAGACATCAGCTTTGTACAAGACAACCTTAACGTAGAGGGCAGCCTGGCGCGCTTGTTGAACGATACTAGGCAAACGTTTAATAAAGTGTTGTTGGATCCTGCGAGGGCTGGAGCCTATGAAATCATGCCGCAACTGAACGCACACCCAATGGATGCCGTTGTCTATGTTTCGTGTAATCCTGCGACGTTTGTGCGTG
>CAXRGH010000027.1:0-6987 GCA_964230195.1 Alteromonadaceae bacterium | reverse complement strand
CATAGAACACCAGTTTATTTATGTGAATGGTAGAGTAAAAATACAATATCAGCGGAGAAAATATAGTGACTAGGTTGTTGTTGATAATGATGTTTTTCTTGCTCAATATGGCATGCAGTGATGATGACAGTTGTATGAAGTATGGTTTCGCCCTGGAAGGCAAGTATAGTGAACAACAGTTGGCAGATAGAGAGACTCGAGTAGGTCAGCCTTTCATTATAGAACAAGGGTATGCTGTGCGCGACAAGCTCGGGCGAGAGCTTATCTCAGATGAGGATATATACCTTCTTCTCAAAAACGAAATGAACGAAACGGAGCGAAATGCTATTCTTTCTGAGTTTGGTCCGTTTTTATTATACATGTCCATGAATAACTCTGTCGACCAAATTAAATTCTATCTGGATAACGGGATTGATGCCCTTGTTCACCATAAAGATTTAGGGGTTCCAATGGCGAAAATGTTTATTTATTTTGCGAAAGAGAGAGTTCCTGAACTCCACAACAAACGAATCCAAAAACTTAAATTTTTTAAAGATTACTATCAAAAGCGGAATATTCGGTCGGAGATATTTGATGATGTTGAGGCTTTCTTTGAAAAGTGCTATTTATAAACCCCAGTAATCAGTCAGCCCCGAATTGATTATCAATTTTTATGAATTAGACGGTTTTAAGCGAGCTTTATGGCTCGTTTTTTATGCCTGTTTGATTTCAATCTAAATGAGATTTTTTCAGCTTAAATGAGAATGGATTTTTCATAAATGCAATCGCATTGCATTTTCGGTGCGGATCTACACTTAGCTTTCAAAAGTGGGGCCTCTCCACTTTCTCTCAGAGCGCTTGAGAATTGGTAATTAGTAGTGGGAGCATTTTTTGTTCTAGTGACGGGCACTTCCGGGTTTTTTGTATCAAAACACGTTAGGGATCAGGTATTCCAGCAGGAACTGTTTGTGATCTAGGTTATAGTCTTTTGGGTGCACTGCGCATTCTATTTCGTCTGAGTTCTGCGCGAGATCAATTCGTTGTGCAGCAATAGGATGCTTTGCGGAAACGCTGTAGAAGGCAATGACAACCGGTTTTGTAAGGGATTGAGTGTCTTGGCGTATAATAATCGCGAGTTTTCCACTTTTCAGTTTGACCAAAGAGCCAATAGGGTGAATACCCATTGCTCGTATAAAGCTTTGTACTAACTCAGCCGAGTAGCAAGTGTTATTTTTTAGCAGCTGTGATAGGGCACTATTGGGCGTCATCGCTCGTCGGTACGGACGCTCGCTAGTCATAGCATTGTAACTATCCACAAGGCCCAAGATCTGCCCACTCTTTGATATTTGATCGCCCGACAGTAAATTAGGATAACCTGAACCATCAATTCGCTCGTGATGTTCGTAAATCAGCGACCGAATACCTGATACGTCTAAATCCTCAATACGTTCCAAAAGCCGAATGCTCATTTTGACATGCTGTTGAACCGTGAGCTTGTCACTCACTGAGAGTTTAGTTGGTTTATTGATAATGCGGTCCGGTATATGAGTCATGCCGATATCCATCAATAGTGCCGCAGCACCCAATGCTTGGATTTCCGCTTCAATTAATCCCAAGTGTGTTGCAAAACTTACTGCAAGTATCGCGTTATTAATCCCTTGTTCTAAGAAAAATGATTGCTTATTTTTCAGTAAGGTTAGGGCAACCATTGCATCTGAATTTAAACTCAGACTATGACAAAGGTGGTCAACAACATCCTTAATCGCATCTGACGATACTCGGTTGTGATTCTCAAGATCTTTACGTAACTGTTTTTGTAATAGAAATGCGTCGCCGTAGAGTTTTTGGCAGCTATCAAAGTTGACTGGGGGATAATCCTTGAGTGAAATTTCCTTGAGATTGTCCTGATGATCCTCGCTATTTGAAATTTCATCAGTACTCACAACCCCTTCTTTCGTGACTGATTCGGGTTCCGCTACTTCAGAGCCCGTTTCTCCCTTTGACAAATCAATTTCAACGGAAAGAACACCTTTATCAACAAGGTGATCAACAACCTGCTGCGACTTTACCACGCCGCTGCTTTTCAAATTAACATGGCCGAGTTGCGCACAGACACGGTTGACATACATGCCTATGCGAAGGTCACCAATATCGATGATACAGAGATTTGGATTCTCAGCCGTGTCGTTCAATTCTGACATTGATTGTACTCAGTTATCTAGCGTTTCCAGCTTGGCATGGAAGACTCGTACTCACTGATTTTATCGGCTAGTAAAAGGGTTTGACCAATAGCATCTAGTCCCTTAACTAGCTTTTCTTTGCCCACACTGTCAATCTCAAATTCAACGGTGTTTTCCCCGTAGCTCAGTGTCTGTGCTGGTAAATCAATCGTTAATTCTGTTGTTCCCGATGCGATAATAGCGTCAATAACCTCATTATCCAATGTAAGAGGAAGTAATTGATTGTTCATGCAATTACCGTAAAAAATGTCGGCAAAACTGGGGGCAATAATGGCTCGGAAGCCATAATCGGTTAAAGCCCATGGTGCGTGTTCCCTACTTGAGCCACAGCCGAAGTTCTCTCTTGTAATTAAGATTGAGGCACCTTGATTTTCAGCCTGATTTAACGCGAACGTAGGGTTAAGCTCGGTGCCCGCGTCATTGGTATAACGCCAATCATGGAACAAATGCTTACCATAACCTTTACGGCTCACTGAAGTAAGAAACTGCTTTGGAATAATTTGGTCAGTGTCGATGTTGGCCTGATCCAATATAACGGCTTTGCCTTGGTGTGTTGTAAATTCTGCCATTATCCTAGTTCTCTCTAAATAAATTAAGGTCAACAAAACTACCCGTAAGTGCAGAGGCAGCGGCCATTGCAGGACTGACGAGGTGTGTTCTAGCCCCACGACCTTGACGGCCTTCAAAATTACGATTACTGGTTGATGCGCATCGGTCTCCGTCTTGCAGTAGATCATCGTTCATACCTAGACACATTGAACAGCCCGGTAAGCGCCATTCAAACCCTGCCGCTTCAAACACAGTGTGTAAGCCTTCTGCTTCCGCTTGGGCTTTGACCTGTTGAGAGCCTGGAACAACAATCGCAGTGACACTGTCTGCAACTTTGCCTTGCTTCGCGATCAATGCCGCTGCACGTAAATCTTCAATACGCCCGTTAGTACATGAACCAATAAAGACGTGTGATACGGCTAAGTCCGATAATTTCTGACCTGCTGTTAATCCCATATATTGAAGTGCTAGTTTTGCTGATTCCTGTTCAACGGGATCGGAGAATGACTCTGGTTCCGGAATTGGCTGATCAAACGCGATCACCTGTCCTGGATTAGTGCCCCAAGTCACCTGTGGTTTAATATCTTCAGCTGCAAGCTCAACTTCAATATCAAATACAGCATCAGCATCTGTTGATAATGTTTTCCACTCAGTAACGGCTTGTGTCCAATCATCACCAGTTGGCGCGTATTCACGCCCTTTAATATAGTCGAATGTGATATCGTCAGGTGCAACAAGCCCCGCTTTTGCACCAGCCTCAATACTCATATTACAAATGGTCATACGCGCTTCCATATCCAACTGACGGATTGCAGATCCCGCATATTCAATGACACAACCGGTTGCTCCAGCATGTCCAATTTTGCCTATGATGGCCAAGATAATATCTTTTGAGGTGGTGCCCGGCGCTAATTCACCGTCTACGGTAACGCGCATGTTCTTGGCTTTGTTTTGTGGAAGCGTCTGAGTGGCAAACACGTGTTCAACTTGCGATGTGCCGATACCAAATGCAAGGGCGCCGAATGCTCCATGTGTTGCTGTGTGGCTGTCACCGCAAACAACGGTCATGCCAGGTTGAATAAGGCCAAGTTCAGGCGCAATAATGTGAACAATGCCTTGCTTGTGGTGACCAACGGGGAACAAAGTGATGTTGTGCTTTTCACAATTCTTCGCTAGCGTTTGTAACTGTAATTGATTTGTAGGGCCACAGGCATCAATCGCGAGTGAGCGAGTAGAGATACTGTGATCCATAGTAGCGTAGGTGCGTTCAGGGCATCTGACTTTACGTCCAGCCTCTTCTAATCCAGCAAAAGCCTGTGGAGAGGTCACTTCGTGGATCATGTGTCTATCTATATACAGTAGCGTATCATCACCTTGCTGATGAATGATGTGTGCGTTCCAAATTTTATCGTATAGTGTTTTTGCCATTACGCGGCCCCTTGAATCTTTTGCACAATATAGTTGCCAATACTTTCTGTTCCTTTAGCATTGCTTCGCTCGTCTGCAGATAATAGTTCTGCACTCAAGAAGCCGTCAGCGAGTGTCTCTATGACTGCGGATTCAATTGCATCAGCTGCGTCGGCCTGATCGAGACTATAACGAAGCATCATCGCTGCCGACAGGATTTGTGCGATTGGGTTTGCAATGCCTTGATTGGCAATGTCAGGTGCAGAGCCACCGGCTGGCTCATACATACCAAAACCATCACCGTTGATACTGGCTGACGGAAGTAATCCCATTGAACCTGTGATCATTGCACACTCATCTGAAATAATGTCACCGAACAGGTTTGAGCATAGCATCACGTCAAAGCTATTGGGGTAGCGGATCAGTTGCATGGTCGCGTTATCAATGTAAATGTGATCTAATGTCACTTCAGGGTAGTCTTTTGCTACCTCTTCGGTAATCTCTCGCCACAGACGGCTGCAGGTCAAGACGTTGGCTTTATCAACTGATGTGACACGTTTGTCACGCTTCATTGCTGTTTCAAATGCGATTTTAGCGATACGTCTGATTTCTTTACGAGAATAACGCATGGTATCAAAGGCATACTCTTCTTCACCTTCACCTGCCATACCTTTGGGCTCACCAAAGTATATACCGCTGGTAAGCTCGCGAATGACCATAACATCAAATCCGCTAGCGGCAATATCGGCCCGTAACGGCGATAGGTGCTCGAGTCCTTGATATATTTTGGCTGGACGTAGATTACTAAAGAGGTCAAAATGACTTCTTAGCTTGAGTAACGCCGCACGCTCAGGGCGTTCTGCTAATGGCAGGTTGTCCCACTTTGGTCCACCAATGGAGCCAAATAGAATTGCATCTGCTTCTTCACAACCCGCAAGTGTATGCTCGGGAAGGGCATGACCGTGATGATCAATGGCATAGCCCCCAACGGGAAACTCTGCAATTTTGAGATCGAAATTAAACTTCTGTTGTACTGCTTCAAGCACTTTGAGTGCTTCACACATCACCTCTGGGCCTATACCGTCGCCTGCTAATACGGCTACTTTCTTTTGTGACATGCTTATAACTCCTGCAATTTACGTTGTTTTTGCTGGTCGATCTGATCGGCCAAGTGGGTATTATTTAATACGAAAATGAGTGACTTCACTCCCGCTTCTACTATATCTGTTGCTAGCCCGATACCGTTAAAACGTCTGCCCTTATATTCCGCTACTAAGCTAACTTGAGCAAGTGCATCTGCACCTTCACCTTTTGAGTCTAACTTGAAGTCAACAATGCTCAGATCTTCGTGCCCTAATCCTTCCAGAATTGCATTGAACGCTGCGTCAACTGGACCGTTACCAATTGCTGAGATGGTTTTGTCAGTTTCACCAATTTGCAATGTGACGGTTGCGCTCGGAAGGATACCTTTACCGGCATTCGCGTGAAGGTATTTGAGGCTGTAGTGAGCCTGCTCTTGCTTTTGTTGGTCAAAGAACATCAAGGCTTCAAGATCGTAATCGAATACTTGACCTTTTTTGTCTGCTAACTTTAAAAAAGCGGCATATAAGGTGTCGAGATCGTAATCGTCTTCGGTGTAGCCTAATTCATGAACTCGATGTTTAATGACATGACGGCCGGAGCGTGAGGTTAGATTCAACTTGTTTTTACTGATACCGACACTTTCGGGTGTCATGATTTCATAGGTGTTTTGTGCTTTCAGTACACCGTCTTGATGGATACCTGAAGAGTGGCTAAACGCATTGGCACCCACAATTGCTTTGTTCGCTTGAACAGGCATGTTACAAAGCTGACTCACTAATTTTGAAGTCTTTGAGATTTCTTGAGAGACAATATTGGTTTGAACATTCAATAATTGTTGACGAGTTTGAATGATCATTGCAATTTCTTCAAGAGACGCATTTCCTGCACGTTCACCAATACCATTGATGGTACATTCCACCTGACGAGCACCTTGCTCAACAGCAGCTAAGGAGTTGGCAACGGCAAGCCCAAGGTCATTGTGACAATGGACGGAAATGGTGGCTTTATCAATGTTAGGTACGCGGTTAAATAGTTGGTGGATAATAGCGCCAAATTCAGAGGGTGTTGTATAGCCTACTGTATCTGGAATATTCACGGTAGATGCACCAGCGTTGATGGCGGTTTCCACCATTTTACAAAGGTAGTCAATATGCGTTCTTCCCGCGTCCTCACACGAAAATTCCACATCATCAGTGTACTTGCGCGCATGTTTAATGGCTCGCACTGCCATTTCGACCACTTCATCTTGGGATTTTCTGAGTTTATTGCTGACGTGAATATCTGACGTTGCAATAAAGGTATGAATACGCCCACGTTCGGCTACCTTGAGTGCTTCACCGCACGCATCGATGTCTGCGGCAACGGCTCGCGATAGACCGCACACAATCGAAGACTTAACATGTTGAGCAATTTGCTGAACTGAATCAAAATCACCAGGTGAAGAGACAGGGAATCCTGCTTCAATGATATCAACACCGAGTCGTTCTATGGCCAGTGCAATTTGTAGTTTTTCCTTAACGGTTAAGCTTGCTGGTAGCGCTTGCTCTCCATCCCTAAGTGTTGTATCAAATATTTTCACGTGGTCTGACATACTGCCTCCCGCACTGGTTATTGTTGTTGTGCCCATGTGTGGCACAAGTATCGCTTTTTTTGTGAATAGATACAAAAAAACCCGTAATGTTACGGGTCTTGTTTGATGAATTTCGTCTCACAATTACCCGTGCAGTCT
>CAXRGH010000026.1:0-11032 GCA_964230195.1 Alteromonadaceae bacterium | reverse complement strand
TGTCTAACCGCTTTTGTTGCTATTGCACTCGCTTTCCTTCTCTATGTGCTCATTCAATATTATTTTCATTCAAAAATTAAAACGCTTGAAACATCCATTTCGGCAACGCAACAGGAAACGTTAGAGTTGTCTTCCTACGTTAGTCAAGCCGATCACTTGCTGAACCAGTTTTCCAAAGTCAATGCTTCGTTGAATGAGATCTCACAAATATACGAGTCCCGCTTCGCTGGTAGTCATCTATTTGAAGAGCTTGCCAAAGCAACAGTCCCGGGAACAGAGATTACCCTCTTGGTGTATCACAATCAAAAATTGAAGATACGAGGAATGAGTGAAACCAATGAGGCTATTCGACAGTTTCTCGATAGATTGCAAGTATCGGGATATTTTTCCAATGAAAACATTCTGAAACTGCAGATGAACACGACCTCAGAATTTCTGCGGCAGTCAACGAAACAAAAGATAATTTTTGAGGTGACTTATGACTGTCATTTTAAACTCGCAAGTAATGAGGATTTGAAAAATGAATGAACGAGTATGGCAATATTGGCTGAAGTTTCATGATTTAGTCGATGCGATGAGATTAAATCAGTCTCAGGGGAAACTGTACCTAATCTCCTTTGTATTAGTGAGTGGTTTAGCAGTGGCGGTTATCAAAATATTTGGGACTGAAATTCCTTTATTAAATGTTAAACAAGCGGAGGATTTATCTCTGAAGAGGAAACTATCTAAGCTCATTCTAGTGTCTAGCAATATTAAAGAGTATCAGACAAAGCTTCTTGAATATCGCACTCGCTTAAAAGCAATGCTCGCTTCGCGATTTGATGAAAAAACGTCATCACAAATTGTTGGTATTATTTCGCAAGCGGTTCAAAAACATCACCTTGCATTACTTAAATTGGAATGGATGAAAAATACAACCAAGCCTATCGCTGATGTATTTAGGCTTCGATTGTCTTTGACTGGTGGTTATCACGAACTCGGGCAGTTTTTCACGACAATGGCAAATCATGATCCATTGTTTCATCTGGAGTCTCTTGAGATTTCTGTCGGCTCCGACTCAATCTTGGAGATGAACTGTGAGCTTCATTTTCATACTGTTGATACGGAAGGGGTCGTGGGTGATGAAGTTTAACAAAAGCAAGTTTGATATCCCGTTCATTTTGATACTTATCATTTTAAGCACTGCGTGTGAGATGGGACAAAAGCAATCATCTAACGTTAGTAAAGAAGATGTCACAATGGAAGAGACATTTGATGAATCTTTTCAAATTCGTCAAACATTCCCGCTGACAACAAGGTCGTATTACGGTATCAAATACCCTTCTCCAATGAAGGATGCAGTAAAATCTCCGAATATTCCTATCGACATTAGTTCTGATTTTCAACCAGAAAACGAAGCCTGTTTAGTAATCAAGGTTCCTGACATATCCTCTAGCATCACTGTTACAGAGTCATTGGCAGACTTAGTTTTCTCGGGGCTTTATTCTGAAGGAAATAAAACCTATGCATTTATTTCAAACAATGCAGGCCAACTGATAACTGTTCAACAAGATAGTTACCTCTCGTATGAAAACGGTTGGGCTAGGGTGCATTCAATTTCGGATGCCGGGGTCAGAATCGTTCGATATAAACCCCACTTGGAAAACTGTTGGGCTGCAGAAAATTATTTGCTTTCTCGTCCCGCAATTCATCAACCTTAACATTAAGGAGTGCCTTCTTATGCCGCGGATGATTAAATTCCGACACTTACTATCTCATTTTTGCCGCATTACTGTTTCCGGATTTTTACTATTATTTTTGAGTGCTAGCGCTTTCAGTAGTCAGCCGTTGCTCAGAGATATTGAATATGAACCTCACAGCCTTAACGAAGCAGAACTGCGTTTAACATTTGACCAAATCGTGTCCGTTCCCGAAGTCCATAAATTACATAATGGTTATAATTTCATTTTTCATGATGTTTCAGTTCGTCAGAGTCATTTAATGACTGTTGATTTAGCGGAATACATTCACCCGATAAAACAATATGAGTCTTTCTTTGATGGCCATTCATTGCGTCTCAAAGTAACAGCAAACTCGACTGCTTCTACAGAAGTTGTCAGTCATGTTGAAGACAATGTTGTGAGTATTCGTTTTTATTTTAACAGTGCCAAAGTCGGCGATAAAAAAAATGTTAAGAAACGACGAGCCAACAATAAAGTGACACTCGAATTTCAAGATATCCCGGTACGTAAAGTGTTAACCGTTATTGCAGAACTCAGGGACTTTAATTTGGTTGTCTCGGATAATGTTGCTGGACGCGTTTCAATTAATTTAGTTGATGTGGATTGGGAACACGCCCTTGATCTTATTTTGTCTTTGAAAGGATTGGGACGGAAAATTGAAAATAACGTGTTAATGATTGCGCCAATTGATGAACTCGTCGCCAGAGAAAATAAATTGGAAAAATGGAAAATTAGGCAGCATCGCTCACAGATGACTGTGACGGAAGTCATCAAGCTACATTATGCTGACCTAACTGAAACACAAGCATTAATATCAGAGTTCGGTGGTGACACATCTCAAGTTGTGTTGTCTGCAGATAAAAGAAACAATTCTTTGATTCTTCAAGGTACACCAACGGAGTTACAGCGGATTAAGCAACTTGTACAACAGGTTGATACCCCAGCTCCACAAATTCAAATTGAGTCGCGGATTGTGACTGTAGTGGATGGAGCAACCAAAGCCATGGGGGTGCGATGGGGGTTGAGCCATTCTGGTGAAAATGGCGCTATATCCGGAAGTATTGAGGCGGCCAATGCATTGGCAAAGGGAAAAATACCAAGACCTCAAGATAGATTCGCTGTATCGTTGCCTGTACAAGGTGATGCGCCAAAAATAGGAGTACACCTTGCCAAAGTCTCGGATACAGAACTGCTTGATCTTGAGTTGTCAGCAATGCAAATGGACAATTTAGCAGAAGTTATTGCAAGACCAAAACTCATGGTGTCAAATAAGCACGAAGCATATATAGAACAGGGGACCGAAATCCCGTTTGTTCAAGCGTCGTCGAGTGGTGCTACTTCAGTCACCTTCAAAAAAGCGGTACTGAGTTTGACTGTAACACCACAAATAACGCCAGATAGTCATTTGATTTTAGATCTTGTCGTGACCCAAGACACAAAAGGAGACGTGGTAGCGACGTCGACTGGACCTGCGGTCTCAATTGATACTCAGGAAATAAGTACTCAAGTTTACCTAAAAGATGGAGAAACTGTTGTACTTGGCGGTATATTTCAGGAATCGAGTTTTACGACGGAAACAAAGGTTCCATTCTTAGGGGATATTCCGTTCTTCGGCCGATTTTTCAAAAGAGATGAGGTAAAGGATACTAAACGAGAACTGTTAATATTCATTACACCAACCGTTATTTGAGTAGTTTAAACACGAATAAATGATACACATGTATAAGATAGCTTGCATAACTGCCCAATTAATTGAGATAATCCCTGTCTCGCATATTTATCGAGGTAATTTGTAGTGGGTGACATTAGTGCATATGTCGCCTGAACGTGTGAAACTGTGTGTAAAATAAAATGACCGAAAAACGAAATATCTTTCTTGTAGGACCAATGGGTGCGGGCAAAAGTACCATTGGTAGACATTTAGCTGAACAATTGCATTTGGACTTTTATGACTCTGATCAGGAAATAGAGAAGAGGACTGGAGCTGATATTGCTTGGGTTTTTGACATCGAAGGTGAAGATGGATTTCGTGTACGTGAGTGCGATGTGATTGACGACCTGTCTCAAATGCAAGGCATTGTCCTAGCAACAGGCGGAGGTTCAATTATCACAAAAGATGTGCGCAACAAGCTATCCGCTCGCGGTATCGTGGTGTATCTAAAAACAACGATCGAAAAGCAGGTAGCCCGTACACAAAGAGATAAACGTCGTCCATTACTGCAAAAAGACGATCCAGAAACCGTATTGAGAAATTTGGCAGAAGCGCGTAATCCTTTGTATGAGGAAGTGGCTGATTATGTTATCGATACAGACGATCAGAGTGCACGTAACGTCGCTAGCAAAATTGTTGAGAAAATCGGATTGTAAATCAAGGAGGGGTAATTATGTCCAACCAATTAAGTGTTAATTTGGGGGACCGTAGTTACCCTATTTTTATAGGCGAAAATCAGTTTGATGCGCCTGACACATTATCTTCATTCATTACCACGGATAAGGTTGTCATTATAACCAACGATGTGGTTGCCCCCCTCTATTTAAAGCAACTCGAGAGCATGTTGTCTCAATATCAATGCAGTTATTTTGCAATACCCGATGGTGAGCAATATAAAACGCTAGAAACGTTTGAATCAATCATGTCATTTTTACTTGAATCTCATGCTTCAAGAGATACTACCTTAATTGCGTTGGGTGGCGGTGTTGTTGGCGATATTACTGGTTTTGCAGCGGCGTGTTTCCAACGAGGTGTGCCGTTTATTCAGGTACCAACCACGCTATTATCTCAGGTTGATTCTTCTGTTGGTGGAAAAACAGCTGTGAATCATCCGCTTGGGAAAAATATGATTGGTGCTTTTTATCAACCGAAAGCAGTGGTAATTGATACAACAACACTGAATTCTCTACCTGCCAATGAATTTGCTGCGGGCATGGCTGAGGTTATCAAGTATGGCATTATCTACGATGCTGAATTTTTCACCTGGTTAGAGGCGAATGTCCAACAGATACAAGGGAAAGACACTGGGGCACTGACTCATATGATTCGTCGTTGCTGCGAGATAAAAGCCGAAGTGGTCTCTCAAGATGAAAAAGAATCAGGGATCAGAGCCTTGTTAAACTTGGGCCATACGTTTGGTCATGCCATTGAAGCAGAAATGGGTTACGGGCAGTGGTTGCATGGTGAAGCTGTGGCTGCAGGTATGGTAATGGCGAGTCAAGTTGCTGCTGGAAAAGGCTGGCTATCCGATGCTGCTCTGTCACGAGTCATTGCATTAATTTCAGCATTTAACTTGCCAATTTGTCCGCCTAAAGAGATGACGTTGGCCTGTTTTATGGCGCACATGCAACACGATAAGAAAGTTGCAAAAGGAAAAATTCGATTCATCATACCGACAGCAATCGGCACCGCAATCGTAACAGATGAAGTGTCTGAGGAAGAGTTGTCAGCATTGTTTTAATAACGCATGTTGCGTTTGCAAAAAACAAACGACAAACCGAGGGAGGTTAACATGAATCAACATAGCTTCACGGAACGGCTTGATCATCTTATCTCTTTTGGTGACTCCTTGATATTTGTTACTTCAGAATCTTCGCAAGGCTCTGCGAAAATTGCGAGTGAGTTTGTTGGGAGTCAGCCAGAATTTTTAGAGGTTATTTTTTTAAAGGGTAATAACAACGAAAAGTCCCTTTATCAGCGATTTTCACAACAGTTTTGCGGCATCTCAACGACCTCTGTGGCGACACAATTTGTGAAAGAATGTACACAAAGTGATGGTGCGTTAACGGCACCTAACCTCTGGTGTTTCATGCAGCCAGAGGAAATGTCTTCATCATTTATTAAATCAATTTTGACCCTCAAACAACAACTTAGCCAACAAAAAAATTATCAGTTAATTATATTTTGTCAGGCTAATGAGCTTGCACGACTGAAAGCGATTGCAGATGGCTTGAGCATTCAGAATGTAGTGATGAACTCAGAGGATAACAATCATTCTCTCGATGCGGTGCAGCCTTCGGCGCTAGAAACCTTAATTTCTGAAAACCGAGCGAAACTTGCGGAACGCATTCAAAAACGAGAAGAGCAGCAGGCATCAACAACAGAACCAAAGAAAGGAAAATATCAATGGGTAAAATGGTCAGTCAGTAGCGTTATTTTCTTTGGGGTTTTTCTGGGCATACTCTATGGATTGTATGGTGACGGTAGCGTAGCGGTAACATCAGAGCTTCCAGAGTCAATGGTTGCAGACACGATAAACACTGATGAAGGGCAATTATCTCAACGTGATGGGAACACCGGAGGGTTGTCATCCTCAGATGCTCGAGACGCAGTGGTAAACGATTTAGCTGCTGAAACGAATGATGAAACCCGCGCAAGGCGCTGGGATGATGCAGTAAACTATATTGATAAAGCTTCGGAGTCTGCAATCAATAATGAATTAACTGAGCAACAGGCAACAGCATCTCAAGACATTTTGGTAGCAACGCAACTGGAAGATGAATTAGTAAAATCAACAGTAGAAAAAGACTCAGACGAATATCAGACGAGTCATGAATCAGATACTGAAAATACTGCAAGTGAGACGATAAAGGAGAGTGAACCATCTCAAGGGAGTATGCTGTTCCCAGCAGATCGCTTTGTTGTTCAATTAGCCGCAATGTCTAATAAGGAAGTATTGAAATCATTTATATTGGACAATGCGCTGTCCGATAAAGTATGGCACTATAGTGCAGAGCGGAAAGGAGAAACACGCTATATCTTGCTATCAGCAAAAGTGTTTACGACAGCTCAGTTGGCGAGAGATTATATCGCTACCTTGGATAAAACAACGTTTCTGTCTGCACCTTTCGTACGTCAAACCAACGTAGTCAATCAAGAAGCGCTGAGTAGTGTCGGTGAAGAATAACAAGATGATGATTCAAGATGAACATAAATAAATCTCGGGCATTTCTGAAATGGGCTGGTGGAAAGTATAGCCTCATTGAGGAAATTCAGCGCCAGTTACCGACGGGGAATCGCCTGATTGAGCCGTTTGTTGGCGCTGGCTCTGTATTTCTAAATACCGATTATGATCGATATTTATTATGTGATATCAATTCAGACCTTATCCATCTCTACAAAATTGTTCAATCTGACACAAACGCCTTTCTCTCTGCATCAGAGCCTTTGTTTACTGGCGCCTACAACCAATCAGACAAATATTACGAGTTGCGAACAGAGTTTAATCAAACAACCGATCGTTTCAGACGTTCGGTGTTGTTTCTGTATTTAAATCGCCATGGTTACAATGGCTTGTGCAGATACAATAAGAGCGGCGGCTTTAATGTACCGTTCGGACGCTACAAGGCCCCCTATTTTCCGGAAAAGGAAATAGAATTTTTTGCACAGCGAGCAAAAAAAGCAACATTTGAATGCATTGATTTTCAGCGGGCCTTCGCTAGAGCACGGAAAGGTAACGTGATTTACTGTGATCCGCCATATGCTCCTATTAGCGAAACCGCGAACTTTACTCACTATGCAAAGACGGGATTTGATTATTCGCAGCAAGCATCATTAGCACTGCTCGCTGAACGTGCCGGCCGAAAAGGAATTCCTACACTAGTGAGTAATCACGATACACCTACAACACGACAACTTTACCACAGTGCACAATTGCATGAGCTTAAGGTGTCACGTTTTATCAGCCAAAAAGGTTACTCTCGTAAGAAAGTATCTGAATTAATGGCACTTTATTGTCCTAGACAATTATCCGTTGATCATGACGCTGACCCACAACAGCACAATGACAATAAAGCTTACGCTAGCGACTAGACCAGCCATCACATAATAATGAATCGGGAGTTGTTTTGAGAAGTCGTCTTTCCGCCCAGCTTCGCTCCTAATGCCAAATAAAGCAGAGAGCACGCTAACCGCTAATTGTTGAATCAGCGTAATGAATTTTCTCATGTTTTTCATTAATCTCTTGAGTCATATCAATCAGTATAACCTGTTGTAGTGCAGGGGTGATTGGTTTTTTGCGTTGAGGATGGCAATGGAGAAGTCAGTTGTAGCGTGAAATGTATTTTTAAAGGCAAAGAAAAAGGCGGTAAAAACCGCCTTTGGGGAAGAAACAAGGGTAAGTTTCAATTAAAACGTTGTGCCCCAGCTTGCAAAGAATTGAAGGTCGTCAGTGTAACCACCTTTGTCGTTTGACTTAGCTGCAGACAAAGTGAAATCACCTTTTGTTACGTCGACTTGGAAAAAGCTGTGACCTTCATATTCACCTGCTTCGTCGCCAGCGTATTGACCAAAAGTAACACCTGCGCCTAGTTCGTCGGTCAATTCAAATGATTTACCAACATAGTAATATAAGTCACCTTCTTGAGAATCAGTTTCAGCAGTCAACGTGTAACCGAATCCGAAATCGACACCAGCGTAGCTTAAATCAACAAGTAGCTCACTAAAGTCAGAACCATCGTATTGGCTGTAAACGTAGTAGATACCTGTGACGCTGTAATCCAACGCGCCAAAGCTTGAAGAGTAGCCCGCGTACAAATCGAATTCGCTGCCCGGTGCATCAACTTCGTTGCTACCCCAGTTGATGTTTGAAGCCCATACGCCGCCAGACCAGCCAGACTCACCAGACCAATCTAAACCACCAGAAACCGCAGCTCCGCCATTTGTCTGGCTCATACCACGCCACATGTAGTTACTAGTCACACCTACATTTCCTTCAACTGCTGCACTTGCAGTGCCAGCAAAAAGTGAAGAGAATAAAGCTGCTAATACTAATTTTGAAGTTTTCATTATGTTGTTCCCATTTTATTGCTTAACTGACTAAAACTTAGCAAGGCTAATGCCTAAATACAAAAAACACCCAAAAAAACTTTTAAGTAATTGAATAATATAGTTTTTTGTTTGTGTTTTTTCTTGTTGCACCGTTTTGGAGTGGTTAGGTGGTTGATTCTATTGCTTTTATTTGGTGCAATCCGCCCTTCTTTTGTGCGTTTAGCTGTTCATCATTGGTGCGTTAGTTTTTTGTGAAAGATATTATCTGTGAGCTAAATGGTTTATTATGCTTCGCATTATTAGGGAGAAATATATGTCACGTTTTCAAATTGCTCCGTCGATCTTGGCTGCAGACTTCACTCAACTCGGACAAGAGATTGATCATGTACTCGCAGCGGGTGCAGATATCATTCATTTCGATGTGATGGATGGTCATTATGTGCCGAATTTGTCGTTTGGTCCCATGGTCTGCGATTCCCTTAGACGCGCGGGCGTGAGTCATCCAATTGACGTTCACCTAATGGTTGAAAATGTGGACCCTATGATAGAAGCCTTTGTGAAGGCTGGCGCAAGTTATATTAGCTTCCACCCAGAGGCGTCAAAACATGTACACCGTTCAATTCGCTTGATTAAAGAGAGTGGTTGTAAGGCCGGGTTGGCACTTAACCCGTCAACGCCATTAGATATCTTGGACTTTACCTTGGAAGAATTGGACTTTATTCTAGTGATGTCAGTGAATCCTGGGTTTGGCGGTCAATCGTTTATTCCTTCGGTACTAAATAAGATAAAAGCCATCAAAGCAAGAATGCGTGATGTTGGTATGGATATTCCGATTGAGGTTGACGGTGGCGTTGGCATTCACAATATCGCTGAGATTGCCGAGGCAGGCGCATCCATGTTTGTTGCGGGGTCTGCAATCTTTGGGCAGCAAGATTATAAGCAGGTGATTGATGACATGCGTCATCAACTATCATCTGTCACAGAATAAAATTGAAGAGAGAATTGAATGAGTAAACCTATTGTATTGAGTGGTTGCCAACCATCGGGTCAATTAACTATTGGTAATTACATGGGAGCATTGCGCCAGTGGGTCAGCATGCAACAGGATCATGATTGCCTATATATGTTGGTAGATTTACATGCTATTACGGTGCGTCAAGATCCGGCTGCCTTGTACCAAGCAACCTTAGATGGATTAGCCTTGTATGTGGCCTGTGGTATTGATCCAACGCAAAGTACCATTTTTATTCAGTCTCATGTGCCAGAGCACGCTCAGCTTGGGTGGCTAATGAATTGCTACACTCAGATGGGTGAACTTAATCGTATGACACAGTTCAAAGACAAATCTGCAAAAAATGCCGCCAATATTAACGTGGGTTTGTTTGGTTATCCTGCATTGCAGGCGGCAGATATATTGTTATATCAAGCAAACAAAGTACCAGTTGGTGACGATCAAAAACAACATCTTGAACTGACTCGGGACGTTGCTACTCGTTTCAATAATCTTTACGGCGACGTATTTACTATCCCTGACCCCTTTATTCCAGAACACGGTGCTCGTGTCATGAGTCTCCAAGATCCACTGAAGAAGATGTCGAAGTCAGATGACAACCCAAATAATTTTATTGGTTTGTTGGAAGATCCAAAGAAAGTGACAAAGAAAATCAAACGGGCGGTGACTGATTCAGATGAGCAAGCTCGTATTTATTTTGATGTTGAGGAAAAACCTGGCGTCTCGAATCTATTAAGTTTGTTATCTTGTGCTACGGGACAATCTGTTCAATCGCTGGTTCCTCAGTACGAAGACAAAATGTATGGTCACTTAAAAGGGGATGTGGCCGACGCAGTGGTTGCTCTCATTGAACCTATCCAAGCGAAATATGAAACCTTGCGTAATGACCAAGCTGAACTTGAACGCATTATGAAAATAGGGGCAGAAAAAGCGTCAGAGCGTGCCGCAAAAACGCTGGCGAAGGCATACGAAGCGATTGGCTTTGTTGCGAAACCATAACCTCAATCATAAGTCTGCTTTTTATGGTATTGCTTTTAGATAATTACGATTCGTTTACTCATAATCTTGCTCGTTATTTTATGGAGCTTGGTCAGGTAGTAAATGTGGTTCGTAATGATGAAATAACCATAGAGGAAATTGAGGCCCTTGCACCTGACCACATTGTGCTGTCGCCGGGGCCCTGTACACCCAATGAATCAGGGATATGCTTGGCGGTGGTTAGTCATTTTGCTGGCAAGATCCCTATCCTAGGGGTGTGTCTTGGGCATCAAGCCATTGGGCAGGTGTTTGGGGCTTCTGTGATCAGAAGCGATAAGCCGGTTCACGGAAAAGTATCCAGAATCATTCATCAGGATAGCCAACTGTTCAATAACGTTCCTCAAGCATTTAATGCCACTCGTTATCACTCGCTTGTGATTGATGAAAAAACCTTGCCTCCTGAGTTTAAAGTCACCGCTTGGGACTTAGCAGAGGGGGTGAAGCAGCATGTGATGGCTATTGAACATCAATCATTACCCATAATGGGCATTCAGTTTCACC
>CAXRGH010000025.1:0-4322 GCA_964230195.1 Alteromonadaceae bacterium | reverse complement strand
TTGCGTCTATGTATCGGATACTGAAACCAGGTGGTCGCCTTTTAGTCCTAGAATTTTCCAAACCCGAAAATGACATGTTAAGCAAAATCTATGATGCATACTCCTTTCATGCTTTGCCCAAAATGGGGCAATTGATCGCAGGTGATGCGGAAAGCTATCAGTATCTGGCAGAATCCATTCGAATGCACCCCGACCAAGACACGTTGGAGAGTATGTTGAAAAACGTTGGTTTTGAAAATACTGAGTACTTTAATCTTACGGGTGGTATTGTCGCTCTTCATAGAGGATTTAAGTTCTAATGCCATTGGCTCAAGTCAGTTGCGCCGTCGTTGAAAAAGGTCTCAACACGCTGCTGAATATGGACTCAAAAAACCACGAGACAATATCGAAATTTGCAGGTAAGTCCTTGCGGGTCACTGTGGCAGAGCTCCCAGCACCTTTTGTATTTCAGTTCAATGAACAGATTTCGGTGTTAAGCCACAAAGAAGAAGTGGACTGCGATATCTCACTATCCATGAGTACACTCGGGGAGTTACAAGATACCAGTCAAATTACTGCGCTTCTCAAAAATGATAAATTAACCCTAGAGGGCGACCTACATCTCGCACAAGGTTTTGCCGCAATGCTACAAAACTTAGATATTGATTGGGAAGAGCAGCTCTCTCAATGGATTGGTGATGTGGCCGCGCACACGACAATACAAGCGTTCAAACGTTTGTCCTCTCATGCCGAGCATACCTTCGTCTCGTTGAGAGGGTTACTACGAGATAGCATAGTGGATGAAAAACCCATTGCGATTGATCGGTCACAGTTCAATCAACACAGTCAGCAGGTAGACGAATTGCGAAGTGCTACCGCTCGTTTGGAAGCAAGAATTAATCAACTAAGTGAGGTGGCTGAGTGAGCCTGTTCCGCTTAAATACCATTTTAAAAACACTCATTGTTTTTGGACTCGACAAACTAATCCCGGCACACCGTAAGCCGTGGCAGTTAAAATTACTGCGAATTGTGTTTTTTTGGTATCGTGATCAACATAAAGACAAGAAAGCGGGGGAGCGTATCCGGCTTGCATTGGAGTCCCTCGGTCCTGTTTTTATAAAGCTCGGTCAAATGTTATCAACACGCCGAGACCTGCTCCCTCACGATATTGCTGATGAGCTTGCCAAGTTACAAGATAAAGTCACCCCATTTGATGGCAACCAAGCCCAATCCATTATTGAGGAGAGTCTTAATATTGACTCCATCAATGAGTACTTTGATGATTTTGACACCACTCCTTTGGCCTCAGCATCAATTGCACAAGTCCACACCGCGCGTTTAAAAGACGAAGGACAAGCAATTGTCCTCAAAGTTATCCGTCCTAACATCACAGAAACGATCCATGCTGATTTACAATTAATGTTTACCATTGCAAGGGTGCTATCCAAAGTATTAAAAGACGCACAACGTCTTCGCCCTGTGGAAGTCGTCCATGAATATCAGAAAACGTTACTGGACGAATTAGACTTAACCCGAGAAGCAGCGAACTGCGAGCAGTTGCGCAAGAACTTCACCGACTCACCATTACTGTATGTACCTAAAATCTATGGTGATTATTGCCGAACAAATGTCTTGGTAATGGAACGCATTAACGGTGTCCCAGTCTCTGATATTGAGACCCTGAACGAGCACGGAACCGATCTCGAAATACTCGCTGAACGCGGTGTAGAAGTGTTTTTTACGCAAGTCTTTAGAGATTCCTTCTTCCATGCAGATATGCATCCTGGCAATATTTTTGTTGATAATACCGACCCGTCCGATCCTCACTATATTGCGATAGATTTTGGTATTGTTGGCACCTTGAATAGTCAAGACAAACGCTATCTCGCCGAAAATTTTATTGCCTTTTTCAACCGTGATTATCGAAAAGTTGCAGAACTCCACGTTGACTCTGGCTGGGTCCCTCACGATACCAACGTTGATGAATTTGAAGTCGATATTCGCAGTGTTTGTGAGCCCATATTTGAAAAACCTCTGGCAGAGATATCATTTGGCTTGGTGTTACTGCAACTGTTCAATACCGCTCGTCGCTACAATATGATTGTGCAGCCACAACTTGTCCTTTTACAAAAAACATTGCTTTATATCGAGGGATTGGGACGCCAGTTATATCCGCAGTTAGATTTGTGGAAGACCGCAAAACCCTTCTTAGAAAATTGGATAAATGAACAGATGGGTTACAAAGCGGTGTTCAAGAAGGTGAAGAATAACTTCCCGTTCTGGGCAGAAAAATTACCCGAAATGCCTGAGTTGCTGTTTGATAGCTTAACCACCATGAAGCGTCTACCTGCAACTCAAGAAGATCTTATCCATGATCTAAAACATCAGCAAAAGCGCTTAGCAGGTGGCATTGTTTACGGACTATCTGCAACCACCCTAACCCTAATATCGGTTATGACGTGGGGACTGTCAGTCCACCCATATCTTAATTTAGCCGGTGTGATAGTCTCGTTAGTCATGTGGTGGCAAGCCCTCAAGGCCGTTAGATAAGAGCACTGATTAAGTTTCTCTTGGTATACAGGTGATCTAGAACGTCTTTGATGAAAGATTCACAAGGTTAGTGGGGTCTCTCGAGTCGATTGAACATCCTTTTAGCACATAGATCGGGCTGTGAAATTCTCTGCGCGTTATCGAGTGTTCAAGCTGTCTAGAGTCAGTCTGATTCATATAGATTGAAACACAGGTTAACTGATAAGAATCTAACCATCCCCAAGTAATATCGTGGCAGGTAGAATTATTTCACTCCGTCTAACGTATAAAAAGTCACCTAAACTGAGGTCAACACACTCAAAAGTATTACGATGACATGATGGGTGTTTTGTTAAGAGCAGAGAATACGACATGCAAAACAAAAAAAAGAGACCTCTAAGGTCTCTTTTTGCTATCGACTCAAACTTTACGTTCCGAGCTGCATTGTATTGCTATGAGTTAAGCAACGATATCCAGTAATTCAACATCAAATACTAGCGTGCTGTAAGGACCGATTGCACCACCAGCACCTTGCTCGCCGTAAGCTAGCTCGTAAGGTACGTATAAACGCCATTTTGAACCAACGGTCATCATTTGTAATGCCTCAGTCCAACCTTTGATAACGCCGTTAACAGGGAATTCTGCTGGCTGACCACGGTCGTAAGAACTGTCAAATACAGTGCCGTCAATCAGGGTACCATGGTAATGAGTGCGAACTGTTGATGTTGCTGATGGCTTATCGCCTTCACCAGCGGTTAGGACTTCGTACTGTAAACCTGACTCTGTCACTGTCACTTCATCACGCTTCGCGTTATCTGCTAAAAATGCTTCACCTTCAGCAATCACTTCTTTTGATTGTTCGGCTTTTACTGCTTGCATACGTTGATGTATTTCATTGAATGCATTGCGAAGGTCGTCTTCACTAACCTGTGCTTCTTTTCCAGCGAAAGCATCAGCAATACCCGCTGCTACTGCGGTCACGTCAAGACCTTCAAAAGGGTTTTGGGCAAGTTGTTGGCCCATTTGTAAACCAATACCGTAGCTTGCTTGGGTTTCTACTGTTTTATATTCACTCATGTTCATTCCTATAATGTTTTGATGAATATGTGTTATTCATCATCAATGGTTGTTGTGGATATTGGGACTTCCCCTAAAATAACAAGGTTAACCACTGATATTTTTAAACCACCCTTAATTTAAACCCGCCTCACGCGTCAGGTTCTCATTCCGGTCACGATGTACCGCAACATTATCTTCAATTCGTATGCCACCAAAGGGCCTAAATCCATTCACAACATCCCAATTGATGTACTGACTATTTTCAGTGCTTTTAAGGTCCTGTAATAATGAATCTATAAAGTAAAGACCTGGTTCAATAGTGACTACATGACCCGCTTCAATCGTTCGTGTATTTCTTAAAAATGGATGAGATTCAGGTGGCGGTAGTGGCGTTCCACGATCATCAGCAACATGGCCTGCTGGATCATGAACTTGTAAGCCAATGTGATGGCCTACACCGTGAGGGAAAAACGTTCGGCTGATGCCACTAGTGACAATATCATCAGGGTTCAAGTTAACAATCTTGTGGTGGTGCAGAATGTGGGCCAATCGATGATGAGCATTAACGTGAACATCAACATAGCTAGCGCCAGGTTTCAATTGGTCTATTAAACTCAAAGTTACTTCATCCACTTGGCAAATCATTTCTGCAAATTGATCATCTTGAAAGCTATAAGTGCGAGTAATGTCCGAGGCATAGCCATTAACTTTTGCCCCCGCATCAATCAGAAATGAGATCGGAAGAGCGTCGTGTA
>CAXRGH010000024.1:0-5946 GCA_964230195.1 Alteromonadaceae bacterium | reverse complement strand
CAACGCTGGCATCGCCAAGTTTAGTATAAAGACGGTCGGCAACTCTCTGTGCGAGTTCCGGTACGGCATTGCCTGCAAAAAGCTTCATATCCGGCACGGTAAGATCCTCAAATAACAAATTGTAGTGTTAGCTAGGGTGCTTTCCCTAACTGATCGCGTCTCAAATGCTGGCTTACGACTGCGTTATTGCTGACACTGATAGGCTGCCAACCTTGCTTTCAGTGGTGATTGATTCACCCCTCTTGCAATAAAAACGGTTAACTCATCTTTTAATGCATCATGAGCAACTTGTGCTGATTCTACATCATCAAATATCGCAAATACACACGCGCCGGTACCCGTCATTCTCGACGGGGCGTATTCTAACAATCTGTGTAATGCTTTTGCAATATCAGGGTATAATTTTGTGACGATTTTCTCACAATCATTGTGGGTATTATCGAATATGTAATCGTTAAATTGAATGAGTGGGGTATTTCTTGGAAGCTCCTCGTGCTGGAACACGGAGGCCGTTGATACGTGACAGTTTGGTACTGCAACTAAATACACCTGTTGAGTAATCTCGGTGGGTGTAAACTTTTCTCCTACGCCACTGGCAAACGTGCTCAATCCGTTCACAAATACAGGAACATCTGCACCTAACGTTAACCCAAGTTGGCAAAGCTTTTCCGTACTGAGATGAATTCCCCACAATGCATTTAATGCGACTAGTGTTGTCGCTGCGTTTGATGAGCCACCGCCAATTCCGCCCCCCATGGGCAAGCGTTTGCTAATTTCAATATCGCAGCCCTGACTATTGTGTTTGTATGGGAGTAAAAGGTTCGCAGCTTTGATAATTAGGTTGTCGTTGTGTGGGACGCCATTAAACTCGGTGAGCAATTTAACACTACCTGACGCGTTCGGTGTGAAAAATAATTCATCACCGTAATCCAATAACTGGAATAAGGTTTGCAACTCATGATAGCCATTATCAAGCTGACCATTAATATGGAGAAAGAGATTAAGTTTTGCTGGTGATGGCCAGCCTACCGTTGCGTCAATTGCCATTTGTCTATCCGAAGTTTGATGCGTGTCTTGTCGCTTGTGAGTTCGATTTGTTTGGGGAGTAGCAGGCCATGACTCATTTGATAGGCCGAGTAGTTTACTGTCCAATCAGATAAAGGATCAGTAAATGATGAAACCGAGCCGTCTTGGTTGTAATTAATGTCACTGACATTGTCCGTGACTTGACCTTTTATCCATGATTTCAACAGCTCAACAGGAACCACGATCCCAGTAAGTTGATAAAGTAATTTGCTGGCATTCCAATCTGAATAGGTTTTATCTCGCAGGGTTAACACACTTTCACCTTCGGTTTGCACTAATGACATCATGGTGATTCCAAGCATGTTCTTAATGGATAAATTGAGCTCCGACTCGGTCTGTTGCCAATACATGTTACCCGAAATACGTTCTTTATCAGCTTTTGCTGACAGTTTACTAACGATATCAAATGACGTGAGTTTTTCTAACTGATATTGGTGAAAGTCTGGTGTTGATTTTGGAACAATATCAGGTACGGACGTCTTTAAACTGGAGCATCCCACTAAAGGGAGAAGTATCAATATGAGAAGACGAGTGAATTTCATAGCAATTAATTGTATTTCTATTAAAGCAGTATGAAAACATAAATGGCTCTGTACTTTCAATAGTTAGCTGTTTTGCGTA
The DNA here is from genome assembly GCA_964230195.1 of Alteromonadaceae bacterium. Lineage (GTDB taxonomy): Bacteria > Pseudomonadota > Gammaproteobacteria > Enterobacterales > Alteromonadaceae > CAXRGH01. The sequence continues at coordinate 4,239 of CAXRGH010000024.1, read as the reverse complement.
CAATACTGCGCAGTTATTTTTGTATTAATCAGAGATTTACCCATTGAAGCAAATCACCGCATTTGGTATTAACCATAAAACCGCACCAGTTACGTTGCGGGAGCGTGTCGCTATGTCCGGTGATGATGTTGTCAATGCGTTAACTGCTTTGAGTCAATATGGTGCCGTTGATGAAGTTGTGATTGTTTCAACCTGTAATCGCACAGAGATATACACATCTGGGGACTGTGCAAAGGCAGTCATCGCCGAAATGCTGTCAAGAACGGCGGGTATTCCGGCATTAGACATCATGGATAATACCTATTATTACACTCAAGAAGACGCGCTTTCACATCTGATGAAAGTCGCCGCCGGATTAGATTCACTTGTTCTCGGTGAACCGCAGATATTAGGGCAAATTAAGCAAGCATTTGCGCAAGCAAAAGCGGCTGGTACGATTGGCCCACAACTACAGAAGTTATTCCAACATACATTTTCCATTGCTAAAAAAGTCCGAAGCGATACTGACATTGGTGCAAATGCGGTTTCAGTTGCGTACGTAGCAGTTCAATTATCTAAACATTTATTTTCGGCATTGACTGATACTCGCGCACTGATTATTGGCGCTGGAGAAACGTCTGAACTAGTGGTTAAGCATTTGTATGAGCAGGGTGTTCGTGACATCACTGTGGCCAATCGAACCCTTGAAAGAGCGCAGAAGCTAGCAACACCAGTTAATGGTAAAGTCATTACATTGGCGCAAATTCCTTTGCATTTACATGAGGCAGATATTGTCATCAGCTCAACGGCGAGCCAATTGCCTATTCTCGGTAAAGGGGTTGTTGAACGTGCATTAAAAGAGCGTAAGAATGAGCCCATTTTCCTGGTGGATTTAGCAGTTCCGAGAGACATTGAAAACGAAGTCGGTGAGCTCGACGATGCGTTCTTGTATACGGTCGATGATTTGCAAAACATAGTTGAAGAAAATATTGCTTCACGCCAAGAGGCTGCGCAACAAGCTCAGGAGATTATTGCCGATTCAATTAATGGTTTTTTTGAGTGGCAAGAAGTGCAAGCCAACAGAGATGTGTTTGTGCAATACCGTAGAGACAGTGAAGAGAAAAAAGACCGTTTAGTTGAAAAGGCGCTAAATCAACTACAAGAAGGTAAAGCGGCAGAAAGTGTTATTGTTGAATTATCTAATAAGTTATTGAATCAGTTGATTCATGGCCCAACCCAGGCGTTAAAGACCGCAAGTTTGGATGATAATGCTGAGATATTGAAAGTGTTGAGTCGCGCACTTGGCGTTAATGACGGCAACACAAAGTAAGAAGTAGGAAAAGAATGAAAGAGTCTGTTTTACATAAGTTAGAGTCGTTGATTGAGCGATTTGAAGAAGTGCAAGTCTTACTTGGAGAGCCGGATATTATTTCCGACCAAGAAAAGTTTAAGGCGTTATCAAAAGAGTATTCTCAGTTAGAAGATGTTGTAAAATGTTTTCGTCAATATCAGCAAGCGATTTCAGACAAATCTGCTGCTGAAGAAATGGCGAAAGAAGACGATGCTGAGATGCGTGAAATGGCCCAAGAAGAGCTAAAAGATGCCAAGCAACGAATGGCGGAACTTGAAAGCGAACTACAAATTCTATTACTGCCGAAAGATCCTAATGATGCACATAACTGTTTCTTAGAAATTCGAGCAGGCGCTGGTGGTGACGAAGCGGCAATTTTTGCTGGTGACCTGTATCGAATGTACAGTCGCTATGCTGAAGCTCAAGGTTGGCGCTTGGAAGTGGTCAACATGAATGAGGGCGAGCACGGTGGATATAAAGAAATCATTGCGAATGTAACTGGTGATGGTGCTTACGGAGTTATGAAATTTGAATCTGGTGGCCACCGAGTGCAGCGTGTGCCAGAAACCGAATCTCAAGGCCGTATTCATACCTCTGCCTGTACTGTTGCTGTTTTACCTGAGATCCCAGAATCTGAGGCCATTGAAATCAACCCTGCCGACTTGCGTGTCGACACCTTTCGTGCCAGCGGTGCTGGCGGTCAGCACGTCAACAAAACAGACTCAGCTATTCGCTTGACTCATTTGCCCACGGGGATTGTCGTGGAATGTCAGGATGAGCGTTCTCAACACAAGAACCGAGCTAAAGCTATGTCTGTATTGCAAGCGCGTCTGAACAATTTAGAGCAAGAAAAACGTCAGGCGGAAGAGGCAACGACTCGCCGAAATCTTGTCGGTAGTGGTGACCGTTCCGAACGTATTCGAACTTATAACTATCCTCAAGGACGTGTCACGGACCATCGCATCAATTTAACCTTGTATCGCCTTGATGACGTTGTTGAAGGTAGCTTAAGTTTACTACTTAACCCCATCTTGCAAGAGCATCAAGCCGATATGTTGGCGTCACTGTCGGATGACTAAAACTCGGACCTTAGCGCAGGCCCAGCAGTGGGGGCGTGAGATGCTTCATGCCTCTCCTTCGCCGGTGGAAGATGTCCGCCGGATTTTATGCCATTGTATTGCGCAATCCTCAAGCTTTTTGCTCACGTGGCCAGAACGAGAAATGACCCCTGAGCAAGAGCAACACTATGTAAGCATAATAGAAAAGCGAGTTGAGGGGCATCCTGTTGCTTATTTACTAGGCACTCAAGGGTTTTGGGATTTAGAGCTAACGGTGTCACCTGACACCTTAATTCCACGCAGTGAAACTGAACTATTAGTGGAATTAGCGATTAGCAAAGTCAGCGAACAAACCAAGCATATATTAGACTTAGGCACCGGGACAGGGGCAATCGCTCTTGCTGTCGCGCGTGAATGTCCGTTAGTTCAGGTCATGGGCGCGGATTTCAAACCGTCGATTACGGCGCTCGCAGAGCACAATCGGGAGCGCAACCAGGTGAGTAATTGTCAGTTTGTAACCAGTGATTGGTTTTCAGCAATCCCTCATCAATTATTTGATGTTATTGTTTCGAATCCACCATATGTTGAAACGAGTAGTGATTATCTGCAACAAGGAGATCTCCGATTTGAACCATTATCAGCGTTGACCTCCGGAACTGATGGTTTAGAGGACATCAAGCATATTATTACAAACGCTAAAAACTTCCTCGTGAATGGCGGGTGGTTGATGCTTGAACACGGCTTTAATCAGCGGCAGCCCATTCATCAATTAATGGTTGATGCCGGTTATGTTCAGGTGGAGTGTGTTAAGGATTATGCAGGACTCGATAGGATCACCATCGCTCAATGTTGTGTTTAATGTTTGTGGTGATTGCGCTTGCGAGAAGACTTGGTAAACTAACACTTATGCTTTGTCGGTGCTGAGTAATGTTGGTAAGGCAAGCTAAAAGACATTTTCACCTAAAATAATAAATACAAGGATCTGAAAATATGTATATGGCATTCAAACACTCTCATTTGACATTGGTGATTTTGAGTATTGCTCTTTTTTATATTCGTTTGTTTATGGTTGCAAACGAACGTCCGTTGAATAAATTTTTCAAAATTTACCCTCATATTAACGATACTCTATTGTTAGCCACCGCTATCGGGCTGAGTATCACATTACAGCAATACCCCTTTGTGCACGGCTGGATTACGGTGAAATTATTTTGCGTTATCGGCTACTTCTTTTTTGTGTTTAAAGCATTGAAGGCTTCACCAAAGAGTCGCTGTCAATGGGTCGCGACTGGTGCGGCGACGACTTGCTTGGTCGTAGCCATGTTTACCGCCTTTTCTAAACTGATTTTCTAGGAGGCTCTCATGTCTAGCGCATTGATACAGAGCGAAACTGTCGCAGTTGGCGTTATTGCTGCTATTCTAGGGATCGTTTTCTACTCTTCACAAAGTAGAGTTGGTGTATTGAGGTCTTTTTACCGCTATGTGCCAGCTTTGCTATTATGTTATTTTTTACCTTCTCTACTGACTACCTTCAATATTATTGCCACTGACGTTTCAGATAATCTGTATAAAGTGGCTAAGCTGTATTTTTTACCCACCTGCCTGGTGTTATTGACGTTGAATATTGATTTCAAAAGCATCATGGGGCTCGGTCCAAAAGCTGTCATTATGTTCCTGACGGGAACTCTGGGTATCATGATTGGTGGGCCGATTGCTTTGTTGGTCACGGCATGGCTATTTCCTGAATCAATGTCTGGGCAGGGACCCGAAGCCGTATGGCGTGGCCTAGCGACACTAGCAGGGTCATGGATTGGTGGCGGTGCAAACCAAGCTGCAATGAAAGAAGTGTTT
>CAXRGH010000023.1:0-4189 GCA_964230195.1 Alteromonadaceae bacterium | reverse complement strand
AACTAAATAGGTTTTTCCACGCCCTACTCCCCCCCAAAAATACAGACCTTTAACAGATGATTTTGGATTGTTTCGTTGGCGTTTTAATAAAGAGAAGATACGTTTTGGTTGATATTCATCAAGTGCAGTTAATTCATCGTAAAGACGCTGCAATGCACGAACGGCATTCGCTTGTGCTTCGTCGGCTTGAAAATCATCGCGTTGAAGATCATCTTGATACTTTTGCCACGGTGTTGTCATTAAAAATAAACCTTTCAGTAGTAATAACAGGTAACCTCAAAAATAATCTGATTAAGAGAGGAATAATCTATCCAATCAAGTATATAATGACGTACAATGGATTTATAGCTTTTGATTTTTATTTCGGAGATTTTATGGATTGGATAATTGGATTGGCGCTCTTATTAGTTGGTGCAATCATTGGATACTTTATTGCGAAACAGAGGGTTGAGACCTCACACACACCGTCTGAAGAAGAGGCAAAGCAAGAATCAACCAAACAACTTTTTGTTCAGCAAGCCAGTGTTCAACTCGATGCCGCATTTAGTGCTTTAGCGTCGATAGAGAAACAATGTAATGAAGCAAGAGCACAGTTTGAGCATTTTCAATCTCAATTAAAAACATTCTCACTAGACGATGGAAAACAACAAGACCATTTCTTTGGTGAGCAAGCGGCCGTGTATTTACGCAATGCAGAAAGCGGCAAACTAAAAGAGAGCTCTCAAACTACCGTACAACCGAGAGATTACTCAGGTCAATCATCAGGGTTGTTACAACCAGAGTCGGCGTCAAAAACGGAATAACGAAAAAAATAATATTATCGCGAACTTTTTCCTGTTGTTCTACTCTATCCAAAGGTAACACATTGGTTTGAGCAACAGGAGAGTTCAATGTTGAAAAAACGCGCTGCATCCATTACAGCAATCGCTTTATCTTTATCCCTTTTATCTACTACAGCAACTGCCTCGATACCTTTTTTCTCTTCAAGTAAGACTGAGGTACCAACACTAGCTCCGATGTTAGCCGAGGTCACTCCAGCCGTCGTCAGCATTTCAGTTGAAGGGACCCAAGTTACCCAGCAACAGTTACCGGAAATGTTCCAGCACTTTTTTGGCAACCAAGGGCGTCAACCGCAGGAACGTCCGTTCAAAGGTCTGGGATCTGGAGTCATCATTGATAGTAACAATGGTTACATTGTGACCAATGCCCATGTCATCAACAACGCAACCGACATAAAAGTAAAATTGAAAGATGGCCGAGAACTTGAAGCTAAATTACTTGGAGAAGACCCTCAAAGTGACGTCGCACTTTTACAAGTTGAAGCCAACGATTTGATTGCCGTTGAAATTGCAGATTCTGATGAAATTTTAGTTGGCGACTTTGTTGTTGCCATTGGTAATCCATTCGGCATTGGTCAAACCGTGACCTCAGGTATTGTCAGTGCGCTTGGGCGCAGCGGCCTAAGTCAGGGAGGATATGAAGACTTTATCCAAACCGATGCTGCAATCAACCGCGGCAATTCTGGCGGTGCTCTGATTAATTTAAAAGGACAATTAGTTGGAATAAATACAGCAATAATAGGCCCAGCGGGGGGCAATGTCGGTATTGGATTCGCCATACCCTCAAATATGATGTCAAATCTTGTTGCACAACTGAAAGAGCATGGCGAGGTGAGACGCGGCCTGCTTGGTATCACAGGAGACAACGTCGACGCACAATTGGCTAAAGCGATGAATTTGAAAGCCACGCACGGTGCTCTTGTCACTCAAGTCACTGCTGATTCGGCAGCTGAACGCGCAGGCTTACAAGCGGGAGACGTCATTACCGCACTCAATGGAAAAACCATAAAAAACTTCATGGAACTAAGAGCAAAAATTGGTTCCATGGGTTCTGGTTCAACAATATCCATCACTTATGAAAGAGAACGTAAATCCGAAACAATAGAAGTTACTTTAGGTGACTATCAAGCGCGCAATGTTGAAGGTGATGAACTTCACGAAGGCCTTGCAGGTGCAATTCTATCTGATGGCGAAAGTGAAGATGGTTTGAGCGGTGCAAGTATTTCGCAAATTTCCAGAAATTCACCTGCCTTTGCCAGCGGTCTTAGAGAGGGAGATGTCATCGTCGGCGTTAATCGTCAGCGTATAGAAACAACAATGCAATTAAGGAGAGTCTTGGAAAATAGTCGCGGAGTTGCATCATTGCAACTAAAACGCGGTGAAACTACACTCTATCTCATATTGCGATAACGATAATGTAACAAAAAAGGGCCTAATGGCCCTTTTTTGTTTGAGAAGCCGATTAACGGTGATATGCTTTTGCCTATCAAACGGCATATTAACAGGTGTTTTGTGTACTTCTTTATCCGCTCGGTATTGTTTGGGTTAATGTTGGGAGCATTCTTGCTTATCGCATTGCCTGTCATTCGCGATATATCATTTAACGGAACTTACACAAATACAAACGGTGAAAACAAGCGCCTCTCTTTCTATCACGCGATCGCAAAAGCTGCTCCTGCCGTTGTTAACATATACAGTACTCATAACGAGATCTTTCGCTCCCGCTACAAAACTCAGACATTAGAGCGAACCAGTTTGGGGTCTGGTGTCATCATGGATAGCAATGGCTATATTCTAACCTGCTATCATGTGATCAAAGACGCCGAGCAAATTATCCTTGGGTTGCAAGACGGAAGGTTTGTTCAAGCACAGCTTGTTGGATTTGACCCCTATACCGATCTCGCTGTACTGCATAGTAACGCGCCCGACCTACAAGTTATTCCTCAACTCGACAACCCATCACCGCAATTGGGCGATGTAGTGCTTGCTATTGGCAACCCATACAACCTAGGACAAACAACGACACGAGGCATCATCAGTGCGACAGGGCGTGCAGGATGGGGTAGCTATATTGGCAATCAAAACTATGCAGACTTTATCCAAACAGATGTCGTACTAAACGACGGCAATTCAGGTGGCGCACTCATCGACAGTAATGGCGTTTTAATGGGGATTAATAACGCTAACTTTAAAACTCTCGACGACAAAAGACAGGTGAAAGATGTCGCCGGTGTATCCTTCGCGGTTCCTTATACTCTCGCCAAACGAGTCATGGACAGTATTGTACAAGACGGCAGAGTTATTCGAGGCTATTTGGGCATCGGTGTCCAAAGCCGACTCGATAATAGTCCACTCATTATTAATTCAATTACCCCCAACAGCCCTGCTTACCATGCTGGTTTAGAGGTTAACGACATTATTGTACAGGTGGATGGACAAACCATTACCTCTGAACAAGCGCTAGTCCAGTGGGTTGCGGAAAGTAGTCCTGGCAGTCAAATAGAGGTTGAGATCATTAGGAAGTCTAAAAAAATAAGACTTCCTATCATCATAGGTGAACTTAAAGGTTAATCTAGATAACTCGAGTGATATCCGCGCCGAGTCCATTCAGCTTTGCTTCTATGTTCTCGTAGCCTCTATCTAAGTGATAGATACGATCAACTTCCGTTTTACCGGAAGCCACCAGCCCGGCCAGAACTAAGCTCGCTGAAGCTCTTAAGTCAGTTGCCATCACTTGAGCACCTGACAACTTAGAGTCCCCTTTACAAAAAGCGTTATGCCCTTCAAGAGAAATTGACGCGCCCATACGCCCTAACTCAGGCACATGCATAAAACGATTCTCAAAAATGGTCTCACTAACGATACTTTCTCCTGAGGAAACGCAGTTTAAGGCAAGAAATTGTGCCTGCATATCCGTTGGGAATCCAGGGTGGGGTAACGTTTTGATATTGACACTTTTTGCTTGTTTACCCTCCATGTCGATGGAAATAGTATCTTCAGTAGTGGATATCACTGCGCCAGCTTCTGTCAATTTATTCAATACTGGTTCTAGCGTTTCTGGCGCCGCGTTCAAACAGCGAATCGAGCCCCGAGTCATGGCTGCGGCAACGAGAAACGTACCCGTCTCAATTCTATCTGGTAATACTCTATAATCACATGCGCTGAGTTCAGGTACGCCTTGAATAGTAATTTTATCAGAGCCAGCCCCTTCAATGACTGCTCCCATCCTGATCAAACAATTCGCCAAGTCAACAATTTCAGGCTCTCTCGCGGCATTTTCAAGAACAGATTTACCGTCTGCAAGTGTTGCTGCCATCATCAAATTTTCAGTTGCACCTACGCTAACCGTA
>CAXRGH010000022.1:0-15479 GCA_964230195.1 Alteromonadaceae bacterium | reverse complement strand
ATCATAGTCAACTGACCATCAACGGTGTTGGTTTTCTTAAGTTCAAGATTAATGATCTCATCGACAGCAGCCAAAGGTAACGCGAAAGTCTGTTTGCCAACAATAATCATGAGCGTTGGAAGAATGGCAAGGGTCAGGGGTACTTTGATTTGTAAACGCGTACCCACTCCAAGTTCTGAGTGGATATCAATCGCACCATTCAGTTGGGTTATTTTAGTTTTCACCACATCCATTCCCACGCCACGTCCGGAAATGTCGGATATCTCTGTTTTGGTTGAGAAACCAGGGGCAAAAATCAAATTGAATGCGTCTTGATCCAGCATTCTTGATGCTTGATCATGGTCAATGACACCCCGCTCTATGGCAATGGATTTCAATTTCTCTGCATCCATGCCTTTACCATCGTCTTCAATGGTCAATAAGATATGGTCACCCTCTTGTGCAGCTGCCAGGGTAACTTGACCTGTACGAGGTTTGCCTGCGGCCTCACGCTCTGCTGGTAACTCAATTCCGTGATCAACAGAGTTTCTCACTAAGTGCACCAACGGGTCAGCTAGTGCCTCAACTAAGTTTTTATCGAGATCCGTCTCCTCACCACGGAGGTTTAGGGAAATATCTTTGTCCAACGCTCTTGCTAAATCACGGACCACTCGAGGGAAACGTCCAAACACTTTCTTGATGGGTTGCATCCGAGTTTTCATGACCGCACCTTGTAAATCTCCAGTAACCACGTCTAGGTTACCGATCGCTTTACTCATGTGCTCATCTTCAACATTAACACCAAGACTCAATAACCGGTTTCGAACAAGTACCAGTTCTCCAACCATATTCATGATTTTATCAAGGCGCTTAGTATCAACTCGAACTGTTGTTTCTGCGGCAGGTGCCTGTGTCGCCGATTTCGCTGCGGGTTTTGTCTGGGGTTTTGCAGGAGCCGTTGCGGAAACCTTTGAAGCCTGTACTTTCTTAACTTCTGGTTTACTACTCGTTGAAGTATCAATCGTTGATGGTGCTGGTGTGGCATCATCAGTTGACGCTGTTTGTTCAACGCCATCCGGTTTATCTGACGGGGATATGTTTTGAGCTTTGACCGCCGACGGGCCGTTACCGCTACCATGAAGTTCATCCAGTAGCGCATCAAATTCATCATCAGTAATCAGCTCTTCGCCATTCGGGCTTTGTGTTTCGGCTTTTGCTTCCGACTGATTGACAATGGCAACGGACTCTGATTCAGATTTAGCGTCCGAACTCGGGCTAGAGAATTGGCCAGCGCCATGAATTTCATCAAGTAAATTTTCAAACTCATCGTCGGAAATTAAATCATCATTTGAGCTACTGCTACTAGCTTCCTCAGATGCCGGCGCTTGCTGAGACTGGGTTGGCTCCGAGAAAGGCGCGGAAATCGGCCCCGAGCCATGTAACTCGTCAAGCAAAGCTTCAAATTCATCCTCGGTGATTTCATCAATGGACCCGCCCGACGTCAGGGGCTCGCTAATTGTTTTTTTTGATGTTACCGCTTCTTGTTGGGGTATCACTGCAGGTTCAGCCGTAATGGCGGACGCCGGTACATCGATAACTTCACCGTCAGTTTCAGGTTGACTAAATTTATGCAGTTGTTGGATCAATCCAGAATCTGCCGGTGATATTGGTTGTCCTGATTTCACCTCATCAAACATCTGCACGACTACATCTGTCGCTTGCAAAATAAGGTCCATCAGTGCCGGAGTTAAGGTTCTTTGACCATTACGCATAACGTCAAAAATATTTTCCGCACCATGACACACATCAACCAGTTCAGTCAGAGATAAAAATCCTGCGCCACCTTTAACCGTATGATAACCACGAAAAATTGCATTCAGTAAGTCGGCGTTGTTTGGGTCGTTTTCAAGTTCAACGAGCTGTTCTTGAAGTTGCTCTAGAATCTCACCAGCTTCAACTAAAAAGTCTTGTAATATATCTTGATCCAAATCAAAACTCATTCAACCTCTCCTTAGAACCCTAAACTCGACAACAAGTCGTCAACGTCATCCTGACTTTTGACAACATCATTTCTATTTTCTGCATCAACAATCGGGCCCTCTGGTATAGACTCTGCCGTTTCTTGAGACTTTGCGACAACAACCGAGTCTTCAATGCCCCCTGGTTGGCCTGACATATTGCCAAAAGCAGTTAACATACCAACTAAGCTGTCTTGTACTTCAGTCACTAGCTCAATGACCCTTCGGATCACTTGCCCGGTTAGATCTTGGAACCCCTGTGCAACCAAAACATCTGTTAACATTTTTGAAATGGTCGATAAGTCTTGAGATGAACCAACAAGGAACTTGTCAACATCATGACACATGGACTTGAAATCATCGACCGGCATATCACGCACCATCAACCGAGACCATTGAGTTTGTAATTGCCCAACATTATCAAGCATAGCTTCTGCAAGTGGCATAGTTGCCTCTATCGCATCCATCGTTTGATTTGCGGCATTTTCGGTTGTTTCAAGGACATAACCAAGGCGCATTTGTGCGTCCGGAATATCTTCATTTGCAAGATCAGAAATACGCGGGTCAAGCTGAAAGCTGTTCAGTGAATCGTGCAGTTGACGAGTCAACTTGCCCACTTCGGCAAATAACTCAGCAGAATTTTGCATTAATGTTGAATCGATCAATGCGGATGCTTCCGAGTATTTTTCATTCTCAAGAAGCTCAACGAGTTGCCTCGCTTCTTCTAAAGAAATCATTGGTTTATTAGCAGTCTCCACTCACATTTCCTTCTGAATCAAAGCCAAGACTTATTGATTGAGTCTTTCAAATACTTTGTCTAACTTCTCTTTCAAAGTCGCTGCTGTGAATGGCTTAACAACGTAGCCATTTACTCCCGCTTGAGCAGCTGCAACGATTTGCTCTTTCTTAGCCTCAGCTGTCACCATCAATACCGGAATATGTTTTAGTTTGTCAGTTGCTCGAATATTACGGAGCAGGTCAATACCCTGCATACCTGGCATATTCCAATCGGTAACCACAAAATCAAATTCGCCCTGCATCAACATCGGCAATGCGGTATTGCCATCATCAGCTTCTTGGATATTCGTGAACCCTAGATCCTTCAACAGGTTTTTTATAATTCTTCTCATTGTTGAAAAGTCATCAACAACCAGAATTTTCATATTCTTATCCAAAACGATCTCCAATAATCTACTTCACGTGTATTTTATAACATGTTTTATATTACAAATACAACAATTATATTATAAATAAAAATTTAAGCTTCCTGCCAATGATTCAACTTACCCTTCAATCGAACCATTGCCTGACTATGTATTTGACTAACTCGTGATTCACTCACATCTAATATTTGACCAATCTCACGTAAGTTGAGTTCTTCGTCATAATACAGTGATAATACAATAGCTTCTCTTTCTGGCAATGCTTTTATACAATCCGTTAGAGCGCTATTAAATGCTGAGTGCATCATTTGTTCATGAGGCGTGTCACTATCCTTGGCGTTATCAAGAAACACGGCATCGTCCGCACCGCCGAGGTCGTCAAAGCCAATGATCCGTCCGGCGTTGACCTCGTTTAACATCGTATGGTAAGTGGCCACATCAACATTGAGTTCTTTGGCAACATCAGTATCCTTTGCATCTTTACCTGTTCGGCGCTCCACTTCTGTGATGGCCTCATTAATACTGCGACTATTTTTATGGACCGAGCGAGGGGTCCAATCCCCCTTGCGAATATCGTCAAGCATTGCGCCCCTGATCCGGATACCGGCAAACGTCTCGAAGCTTGCGCCTTTGGTATCATCAAAATTCTTGGCAGCTTCAAGTAGCCCAATCATACCTGCTTGAATTAAATCATCGACCAAGACACTTGACGGTAGGCGGGCAATTAAATGATGCGCAATTTTTTTTACCAGATTAGTGTGCTTGTTGACCAATTCGGTTTTGTCATCATGACGTTTGTAGGCTGAGGCTTTATTCACACGTTTTCGCTTTTTATTTCTGAGTGATTAACCAACTGTTCGAGGAAAAACTCTAAGTGACCGCCAGGTGTTTCAGGTATGGGCCAAGAGATTACCTTTTGACTCAGTCCCTTGATGGCGACAGCAGCCGGCGAGCTTGGATAAGCGTCAACGATTGCTTTCTGTTTCCTAACAGATTTTCGTATGTTCTCATCAAATGGAACGGTTGCCACTAATTCTAAGGCAACATCTAAAAACCTGCCAGTTACCATAGACAGCTTTTTAAATAAATCTTGCCCTTCTTTCATGCTGCGCACCATATTAGCAACTACTTTAAACCGAAAGACACCGTGTTCACGATTGAGTAACTTGATTAACGCATAAGCATCCGTTAACGATGTTGGTTCGTCGCATACCACGACAACCACGTCTTGTGATGCTCTGGCAAAGCTGAGGACCATGTCCGAAATACCTGCTGCGGTGTCTATAATAAACACATCAACGCTATCTTCTAATTCACTGAACGCTCTGATCAATCCCACGTGTTCCGTAGAGGTAAGCTCCACCATGGACTGAGTACCAGAGGCTGCTGGTGCAATCTGAATACCATAAGGGCCTTGCACTAATACTTCTTGTAACGTGCATTCGCCAGACAAAACATGGGATAGATTTTTGTCAACTCTCAACCCCAACATTACATCAACATTGGCCAGTCCCAAATCAGCGTCCAATACCATGACGCGCTTGCCTTGTTTGGCTAACGAAATTGCAGTATTCAAGGTAATATTAGTTTTACCAACACCACCTTTACCACCTGTTATTGCGATTACTTTTGTTAATTTTGATTGATTCATGGTTCTTAAGCTATTTGCTTGATCATCTAACATTTTATTGAGAAGCCGCCTTCGTTTGATCTGCTCGACTGTATTGTTGATAGAGTTTAGCCGCCGTTGATACTAAATACCGTGATTCAGCTGCCTTTAAATCCTCAGGAACTTTTTGGCCATCCGTAATAAACGTAGCCGGAAGTTGCTGTTCTATCAACACACTTATCGCCTCACCAAGGCTAAACGTCTCATCGATTTTACTTAGTATACACCCTTCAATCGATAAACCATCATAACTTTTTATGGATTGCACTAATGCTTGTTTTTGACCGTTTGCAGGAAGCACCATCACGTGCTTTATTTTGCCATTATTTTGACCCGTCAATACGCCAGTTTGTGTCATTAAGCGGCTATCGCGTTGGTTAAAGCCTGCAGTATCAATCAGTACCAGCTTTTTATTTTTCAACTGCTGTAACACATCACTCAATTGTTGTTCATTGGCTGCTTTTTTGACTGTGCAACCGATGATTTTACCGTAGGTAGCGAGTTGCTCGAATGCAGCAATCCGGTAGCTATCTATGGTGACTAAAGCCACTGAATCCGCACCATGACGACTGGCAAATTGAGCCGCTAGTTTTGCCGCTGTTGTCGTCTTACCGGCGCCCGTTGGGCCGATCAATGACACAATGCCACCCGTTTGTAAAAACGACCGCTTAGGAACTTTAATTTTGTTCGCGAGTAACTTTAACAAAAATACCCAAGCCTCACGTTCACTCACGGTATCTGGCGCATAGGACAACAATTCTTCGACAATAGCATTGGTTAAGCCCATACAAGCCAATTGCTCACGCAAGTAATGGATATGCGGTTGTTCTTGCGCATTTTTTTCTTTGAATAATTCCGCCACTTGGAATTGAAGCACGTTACGAATAGAAGATAGTTCATCTCTCATATCATCCATTGCTTTATGGTGTTGAGAGTCACTCACGTTGACCACTGGTTTTTCGCTGGACGACTTTTTATTCGATGGTCCAGACTTAACTTCAGTGTTCGATGCCTCGGCTGATGAATTAACACCTCTATCAAGTAATGCTTTGAGGCTATCAGGACCTTGGTCACCAATAATCTCACTTAATGTTGGGGTTGCATTAGTCGCATTACGCTCTGACGTTGCAGCTGACAATGCGCTTGCAAATTGACGGGGTGCATTTTTCTTTGCGGCCGGTTTGGACTGGGGATCACGACGCTGAACTTTGGGCTCTTGATCGTAAGCAGCAACAACTTCTATTCCGTCCTCTAGTTTAGTTTTCGACATGATGACGGCGTCACTCCCAAGTTCTTGCTTAACTTGATTCATCGCATCTCGCATGTCTTTGGCAAAAAAGCGTCTAATTTTCACAACTCACCTCGTGATCAAACTATTGGTTACCCACTGCACTGATAATCTTAATTTGCTTATCATCCGGAATTTCCTGATAAGACAAAACATGCAGTGATGTGATGGCATTTTTTAAGAATCTTGACAGTACCGGTCTCAACATCCCTGAGGTCAACAACACCGCTGGTTGTCCCTCAAGTTCTTGAGCACGGGCAGAATCGGCTATGGATTGTTGGAGTCGTTCCGCTAACCCTGGTTCAATTCCAGCACCGTCACTTCCACCTGCTTGCAGTGACTGATGCAACATCTGTTCCAGCTCAGGTGCCAAAGTTATGACTGGCACTTCAGCCTCCGCACCGTTAATTTCTTGAATAATCATTCGCTTCAAGGCAATACGAACAGCCGAAACTAACACATCAGGATCTTGGCTCTTTGGACCATACTCAGATAGTGTCTGTACTATGGTTCGCATGTCTCGCACGGGAATGCCCTCATACAGTAGGGTTTGCAAAACTTTAACAATGGTACTTAGGGGTAATATTTCAGGTGTCAGTCCTTCCACCAACTTTGGAAACTTTTCAGCTAACAGATCCAGTAGTTGTTGTACCTCGTCATAGCCAAGCAACTGATATGCGTTTGCATGTAATAACTGGGATAGGTGAGTCGCTACAACTGTCGCAGGATCGACCACGGTATACCCCAATGTTTGAGCATGCTCTCTTTGGGTGGGCTTTATCCAAATAGCATCCAGTCCAAACGCAGGATCTTTGGTTTTTATGCCATCTAGGGGACCGAATACTTGTCCTGGGTCAATCGCCAACTCATCTTCATGACTGATTTCCGCATCCCCGACTGTCACGCCCAACAACGACAGATTGTAAGCGCTAGGAGATAAGTCAAGATTGTCTCGAATGTGTACCGGAGGGATCAAAAAGCCCAACTCCTGAGAGAGCTTTTTTCTAACACCTTTAATGCGCGTCAAAAGTTCGCCACCTTGACTTTTATCCACCAAAGGAATTAATCGGTATCCCACTTCTAGACCAATAGTGTCTACGTGTTGAACATCATCCCAACCGAGCTCTTTCACAACTGGTTTAGTCTCTGCTGGAGCTGATTCTGAATCTTGTTCTGCCGAAGTATCAGTCCGACTCTTTTGACGTTGCAAGTAAAAAGCATAACCGCCAATCACAGCCGAGAAAAATAAGAAGGCAAAGTGTGGCATACCAGGAACAATCCCCATCACAAACAATACTGCGCTAGCGATATATAAGGCTTTAACATCAAGTAATTGCTTGCTGACGGCTGCACCCATTGCTTGATCGGTATTCTCTCGTGTCACAATAATGGCGGTTGCAACTGATAATAACAGGGACGGTATTTGTGCCACTAAACCATCCCCAATCGTCAATAGCGTATAAATTTCTATGGCTTGACTGAAGTTTAAATCATATTGGATCATTCCAATAAATAGGCCACCAACAATGTTGATGATCATAATAAATAGACCCGCAACCGCATCACCTTTGACAAACTTTGACGCACCGTCCATGGACCCATAAAAGTCTGCTTCAGCAGTAATTTCTTTACGCCGTTTTCTTGCTTGATCTTGATCAATAAATCCTGCATTCAAATCCGCGTCGATGGCCATTTGTTTACCTGGCATTGCGTCCAATGTAAACCGTGCGCTAACTTCGGAAATACGTCCAGCACCCGCTGTAACTACTTTAAAGTTGATGAGCAAGAGAATTGCAAATACCACAATACCAACAGCATAATTACCACCGATCACGACCTCACCAAAAGCCTCAATCACTTTACCTGCTGCATCACCACCTTCATGACCTTCTAACAATACAATTCGAGTAGACGCCACATTTAATGCCAAACGTAAGACTGTTGCTATTAGTAGCACAACAGGAAAGGCTGCAAATTCAACAGGTTTTTGAGTAAATACCGCCACTAAAATAACAACAATAGAGAGTGCGATGTTAAAACTGAATAGGATATCTAAAAGGAATGCAGGCATAGGTAAGATCACCATGCCTAATATCGCTAATAACACCAAGGGGACAGTTAAGCCTGATGAGATAGTTTTGACCTGTTGCCGGTCAATTCGAGAAAAATACTGAGTAAGTTGCATTGGTGCTCACTAATTCTTGACACTTCAGCAACAGAAATGCAAACAACATGCCATCCAAACGATAGCGTCTCCTTCACCTGAGCTAACTGGTGAATTTACAGCCACCCGACACTGTTAGTAACGTAAATCTCGCGGGATAGGCAGGTTCTTGGTTAATGGTGATGGACGCTCAGCGTTGCCCTGTGCAAACGCTTGCATTTGAAATACATAGGCGAGTACTTGAGCGACGGCCATAAATAGCGCTTCTGGAATTTCGTCACCAACCTCAGTTGTGTGGAACAGTGAACGTGCTAATGGCGGTGTTGATAACACAGTTACATCGTGAGCTTTTGCGATTTTACGGATATGGAATGCCATTTCATCGCCTCCTTTGGCCACCACAATCGGGGCCCCTGCACCTTTACGATCATATTTGAGCGCCACAGAAAAGTGAGTCGGGTTAGTGACCACAACATCGGCGGTTGGTACATCTTGCATCATCCTACGCTGAGAGGCTTCATGTTGTATCCGACGCTGACGCCCTTTGATTTCAGGATTACCCTCAGTATTTTTATGCTCGTCTTTAACCTCTTGCTTGGTCATTTTCAGTTCTTTGTTGTGTTTATATTTTTGATAAGGCACATCAATTAAAACAATAGGGATTAACGAACAACACATGATGGTAAATATAATGGCCAGAAGATCCATGGCATGGGCGAAATTGAGTGGAAATAGCTCTTGGTCTAAGCTCAGTGCTTGGTCTTGAAAAAAACTAAGGGCAAACCAAGACGAAACGGCTACGACAGCGACTTTTGCAATTCCTTTTAACAATTCGACTAAACCATTCAATCCAAACATTCGCTTAAAGCCAGACAGCGGGTTCATTTTACTTGCTTTTGGACTTGCGGCTTTCCACGAAAAGTTAAAGCCCCCGATGGCAAGGTTTCCATAGATACCCGCAATCACGCCTATCACCAAGAAAATTAGCATGGGAAATGCGAGATCAGACAAAACTGAGCCCAAATATTGAAACATATGGTTAGTGTCGTGTACTTGGTCACGAGATAAAGTGAAACCCCGACGCATAATATCCAACAGCGCTTTTGCGATGGTTTCTCCAATTAACAGCAATGCACACGCACTGGCCACCAAAATGAGTGCTGTTGACAATTCTTTGGATCGGGGAAGTTGGCCTTCCTCTCGGGATTTTTCAAGTTTTTTGGCCGTGGGTTCTTCTGTTTTTTCGCCGGAATCGGAATCTGCCATGCCGACCTCCTATACACTGCATATCTGCAGCAATTCACACATCAATTGCTGGGCACGTTGCCACTGAGCTTCAAAGTGGCTGGCAAAGTTACCTAGGGTTAACCAAATCATAGTCAATCCCGTGATCTGTGCAATAGAAAAACCTAAGGTGAATACGTTTAATTGGGGTGCAGCTTTACTCATGACGCCAAACGCTAAATTCACCGCTAATAGCGCTACAATTGGCGCAAGTGACAGAGTCACCGCGACAATAAACATCCAAGCGCCCCAACTTGCCACTTTGTAGTAGTTAATGGCCGGCCACCAATCGTGATTCACAGGCAACGCCTCAAAACTCATGACTATCATTCTTATCATAGACAGGTGACCATCAAAGCTCCAAAACATTAAGGTGGCCAAAATCAAGTAGAACTGCCCGACTGCCGTCACGTTTAAGCCATTGACCGGATCCACAATAGAGGCAAAGCCCAAACCGGTTTGCATGGCGACAATCTGCCCAGCAACAACAAACGTCATCAATACCATGGTAGAAATAAAACCAATGGCAACACCAATAATCAATTCTTTAATAATCAATATAAAGGTAGGTACCGAGACAATTTCAGGTACTTCAACGGGAGGAACAAAAGGCAAAATAAGCATCGCAATGATCAGTGTCAGAAACGTTCTGACCATCACAGGAACTGTTCGGGCGCCAAAGCCAACCATCACCACAAACATGGCGGAGAGCCGCATGAAAGGCAGCATCAGATCAGCAATGAATTGCATGATGTCAGCCGTTTGAAACTCCATCACAGCAGGCTACCCAACCACCTGAGAAATTCGAGCAAACATATCGATGGTAAAGTCCATGAGCTTACCCACCATCCAATTACCTCCCCAGATAAGTGCCAATAACGTGACAATCAAGCGAGGTAAGAAACTCAGGGTTTGTTCATTAATAGAGGTAGCAGCTTGGAACACCGCAACCACCAAGCCAATAAACAGACTCGGCAATACAATGGCAGACACCAACAACACGACCATGCCAAGGGCGTCGCGTAATATGTCCATGAAGGCTTCTGGTGACATTATTCCCCCTACAAGCCGAAGCTATTTGCAAGTGTACCAAACACCAAGTTCCAGCCATCCACCATAACAAACAACATTAACTTGAATGGCAGTGAGACGATCATGGGTGACAACATCATCATACCCATGGACATGAGTACCGACGCTACCACCAAATCTAGAATCAAAAATGGAATAAAAATCATAAAGCCAATTTGGAATGCGGTCTTCAACTCGCTGGTAACAAACGCCGGTATCAGGATTGACATTGGTACTTCTTCGGGCTCTTGGAATTGATCAGACATATTGGCAATCTCAACAAAAGTTTCCAAATCTTTGATGCGAGTTTGGGAAAGCATAAATGCCCGCATCGGTTGCTTTGCAGCTTCAAAGGCTTGCATGAGATTCATTTCTTCTTTGAGGTAAGGTTGCAAGGCGGTTTCGTTCATCTTGTCAAACACGGGAGCCATAATAAACATGGTCAAAAATAAACTGATACCAATTAGCACTTGGTTTGATGGTGCTTGTTGAAGTCCCAGCGCTTGGCGGAGGATAGACATCACTACAATAATGCGAGTGAAAGAAGTCATCATTAAAATGAACGCTGGAATGAGGCTCAATGCCGTCATCAATGCCAGCACTTGCAGCGTCATGCTGTAGCTTTGCGTGCCATCAGGATTTGTAGTGACTTTAACGGCTTCAAATCCAGTGTTTGCGCTTACTTCCGGTGCGACGATTGCAAGTGCAACTGCAACAACCACTAACATCCATTTTATCATTCAACTATTCACTTTTATTGGTATTCATCTTGGCCGAAAGCATGCGGCTAAAAAGGGGATTGGTTGCAGCTTGTGAGTCCACTTCAAGCTGGGTGTCTAAACGTCCCAAGCTGTTGATACTGTTTGGTGTGATACCCAACAAGTGTTGCTCATCACCTACTTTCACTACGACAACACGTTCACGTGTTCCCACCATCAATGAAGCAACCACTTGCATCTGTTTGCTGCCGTGCCCCACCACATTGAGGCGTCGCATCACATAACCAACTCCAAAAATGAGGGCTACCACCACCATTAAGGACAAAGCGACTGGTAGCAAAGCATCGTTTGGGTCTTGTGCGTAAGCGGGGGACTGCCATGCAAGCAGCCCCGCGGCTAGCACGCTCGCCTTAGCGTAATTTCTTGATACGTTCAATTTGGCTGATCACATCTGTTAGTCGAATACCGAATTTGTCGTTTACCACAACGACTTCACCATGCGCTATCAAAGTACCATTCACTAATACATCCAATGGCTCACCGGCAACTCTGTCGAGTTCCACCACCGACCCTTGGTTTAGTTGTAATAAGTTTCTAATACTGATGTTACTGCGTCCCACTTCCATCGAAATAGTCACAGGTATATCCAATATGGTATCGAGTTTACGATGCTGATCGTCAGACAGTGGTTGAGCGTCTTGCAGTTCATCTAGCTCAGCAACTTGAACTTCCATTTCATTAGCGCCCATATCAACGCTTTTTTCTTGACCTTCTTGTTCAGCCATTGCTTCTGCCCAATCGTCCATGCCACCTTCGTTTTCAGTACTCATAGCATTCCTCTCATTTCACTCAATCGTTAAATATCAAAATCGTCTTCTAGCCCACGTAACTCAGCGTCAGAATAAATTCGTCGCCCACCTTTTGTGAGGAGCTGAAGTTCTGATTTCACGGATACTGGACGTTTAATTTTTTCTGCAATTTGTAGTGCCACGTTATCTCTTGAACGTCCCATTTTTGCTCTAAAGCTGGGTAGGTCTTCAATAAATAGTGTCACCGTTTCAGGGAGCTCAATTGGAATAATATCCCCATCTTTCAATTCCATAACCTTTGAAAGCGGTAAGTCAATGTCCATCAACGATGCGTGCATATCAACTTTAACATCCATCATTTCATCCCGCAGTGCTTTACTCCATCTCAAGTCGGTGTCTTCTTTATCACTTTGAACCCCTGCATCCAGCAGTTCGCGTATCGGTTCTAGCATGGAATACGGTAGCGCCACATGAAAATCACCGCCACCGCCATCGAGCTCAATGTGGAAGGAACTGATCACAACAACTTCTGTCGGACTGACAATGTTGGCCATTGCAGGGTTCACCTCTGAGTCAAGGTATTCAAAAGACACATCCATGACTGGCGCCCATGCCTCTTTGTAATCCTCAAAAATAAGTTTGAGTAGCATTTGAATGATTCGACGCTCCGTGGGTGTAAATTCACGGCCTTCAATTTTTGCATGATAACGACCGTCACCACCAAAGAAATTATCCACCAGGATAAACACCAAACGCGCTTCCATGGTGATCAAGCCGGTTCCTTTTAATGGACGAAATCTCACCATGTTTAAGCTAGTAGGAACAAATAAGGTGTGGATGTACTCTCCAAACTTAATCATTTGTATCCCGTTAATTGACACCTCTGCAGAACGTCGCATCATGTTGAACAAGCTCACACGCATGTGACGAGCAAAACGCTCATTCACAATTTCAAGCGTTGGCATTCGTCCACGTACAATCCGATCTTGCGAGGAGAAATCGAACTCAATGGCATCCGCGTCGGCAGCAGCCTCATTGACTTCTTCTTCCTCTACTTCATCAACACCATGGAGTAGCGCATCAATTTCATCTTGGGACAGTAAATCACTCACAATATTTTCTCGCTTTCACTACCACATTTAACTACTGCATAACAAAGCCTGTAAACAACACCTGTTCAACCACTTTTCGTCCTTCAATATTCTGAAAAGCCAATTGAACCTCTCTCAATGACTGTTTACGCAATGCCGTTTTTCCGGCCTCTGTGACTAAGTCTTCTGCATTCGCATGACTGAAAACTGTTAATAACCGTCCTTCAATGAGAGGAATGTGGGTTTTAGCAGCTTCTTCATTTATTGCGCCCCTGACCATCAGTTGCACTTTTATCTGTACTAAGCGTTCCCGCTTTTGACCCGGCACATTAAATACAAAGGGTCTTGGCATTGCGACATAATAGGCAGCGCCTTGCTCTTCTCGTGTTTCTTCTTCAGGTTCCGCGCTTTCAATGGCAACCACGGGTGCTGCATCAGCATCATCATCACCCGAGAAAACAAAAAACAACCCTACACCAAGGATAATCAACAACACGGTTGCAATACCGGCAAAAATAAAAATCTTCTTTTTATTATCACCCGTTTCTATTTGTAACTCTTCTTCGTCGGCCATTACGCCCTCTCCCTTCAATCGCTACTTATGTCCAATAGTAACGCCTTTTACCAAATTCGACTATTGTATTACTTGAAAAAAGTCATAATCTGGCGCCATTTAGGCAAAGTCATCAATCCTACCGTCATCAACCACTTGAACAGCAACTTCAGACATTTCTTCCTCTGCTTGCTCACTCTCTGATGCAAGCTCACCATTGGCGTCTCCGCCTTCTTGTTGCTGATTCTCAAACGCTTGCTCATCGTGACTCACAAACGTATCACCAACATCAACGCCTTGATTAGTTAATAGCTCTCTTAAGCGTTGTATTGATTGCTCCATTAACTGCTGTGTCTGTTGAGATTGCACTACAAAACTGATGTGCGCTTGCTCTCCTTGCATGTTGACTTTAATTTGCATCATCCCTAAGTCAGCAGGATCAAGACGAATGTCGGCCAATAAATGCCGTTGATTGATCATCACACTCACTGTTTCAGCTAGCTTTTTATGGGCATCCGAGCGTTGCAGGTGAAGTACATTAGTTGCTACATCAGAAGGCGCTCTTGTTAGCTGTGTATTTGAAGTTAACGCCACATTTTTGGCAGTCACCCCCTCTTCTGACAATGATTGTAATGAGGCTTCAAGGCGATCGTTGGCATTCTGATGCTCTCGTATCAGCTGACCAAGTGCTCCGGTCAGCGGAATCATTTGGTTGCCATCGGCTTGTTTAGCCTGAGTTTGCATTGCCATGATTTCTTTTATCACGTGTTGTACATCGATTTTCAGGGGCAGTTCAGATTCTGACCATTCGATACTGGGCGCAATGACCGGCGCCCCATCTTTGGTTGTTTGCTGTCCAAGTAACCGATGCATTTGCTGTGCAATTGCTGCTTGAGTTTCCGGGTTGGCACTCTGATATGCTTGATTCAGTTTGTTAACACTCTGCTGAAGTTGCTGCATCAACGGCGTAAGACTTAACTTTGCAAGCTCCATATCATCCATTGAATGGATCGCTTCAACATTGCTATTGAGAGCTGTTTCTTCGACACGCATAGTGTTATTAACAGTGGCGCTCACTTCAGCATTCACTGTCATTAAGAATGCTTCAACATCCGGATGTAACGGAGTTGGCTCTGCGGTTTCACTATTTGTTTCATCAATGGCCACTACAGTCTCTTCAAGTGCAGTGGTGGCAAGAGTGGCGTCTCCTCCAACAACAGATCCCAATGGACTGCTCGCTTGTACATTGAGGATATTCGGGGTTTTCTCTGAGCTTTCTTCTACAGCCCCTGATTGCTGCAGTAATTTATTAACAGCAATTTGCTCTTGTTGGCTGTCCGCTGCTAGTTCCACTAGTTGTTCATCTGCCGCTGGAGTATCAAGCTGACTCGATATCTGCTTGTCCTTCTCTAACGACACCTCTTTCATACTCACCATCAACTCAAAAAAACCAATATTCGATTCATCGCTTAATGACGAGCCAAAATTTTCAGGAACGCTCGTGGAAAACCCTTTATCCGTATCAGAGGGAGACTGAATCACAAAACCTTCTGAAAGCAATTGAGTTCGAGCCGTAGCGTTTTCAACATTTCCCTCTTTGCTTTCCAAATGACTATTCAAGAGCTCGCTTTTTGGGTTTTGCTTCAATGTTTGGGGAGTTTCGTCCCTTAA
>CAXRGH010000021.1:0-5553 GCA_964230195.1 Alteromonadaceae bacterium | reverse complement strand
GACATTGTTTTTTGGATTATCCGAGGATACTCTCCGCAACACTGCTTTTACTCTGGCAAGAAGTAATCTGGGCTCAACAGGCTTTGTAACATAATCATCAGCGCCAATCTCAAAGCCAACAATTTGATCGATTTCATCGAGCCTCGCTGTTAAAAACATAATGGGACCGCTATAGTCTTTGCGCAGTCTGCGGCATAAACTGAAACCGTCTTCTCCAGGCAGATTGATATCTAAAATAACCAGGTCGAAAGTCTCGTTTTTCATGTAAACATCGAGATGTTGGCCGTCTGGCAGTGCAGTCACAGTGAAAAAATTTTGTTCCAAATAAGAACTGATCAACTCTCTGAGTTGCGCATCATCTTCAACAATAAGAATTCGTGGCATTAAAATACACTCCAAGGCGCTCGGGTTCGTCGGCGTTTATTTTTAATATATTGCACAACAATTTTTTGTTCCGCAATTGATAATCCAGCTTTGTTCAGTAAGGTAAGAATCGCCGTCGACTCTAACGTTAAATAGTGATGTAATTCATTTGGGAATTGAACATAACATTTCAATTTTTGGCCATCGAGAAATAAGCAGTGCTCACCAGAAATATGACGTTTTAGCGCTATGTGAATTGTGATCCCACAGGTGTCGCCTTTACTCTCAGCAATACAGGTGTTGGGTGTAACAGACCAGGTATCATTGGTACTGAATACGGGCACACTCAAACCACTGATTAACAGAAGAAAAATAAATCTAAAATGCATAGCTGACTCCCGCGAATAAACGAACGGTACTATCACTGTCGATGATAGGACTCGCATCGGCGAGATCGGGTAGTTGTGTTGCACTTGCCATTAGCAACCACTGCCAGTCTGCGTTAATCGGTTTGCTTGCCGTTGAGTTTAGTGAGTAAAACCAATCACTGTCTAAGTGAATAACATTGGAGACTGCTGTGTCTCCCACGCCATAGTAGTACTCCACTAGATTTTGTGATTTAAAGGTTGCTGAGACAACGTGGTTGAGCGTCCAATTTCCTACTTCGTGAGTGTATCGATAATTCAGCCCTGCACTATAGCCATTGTATACAGCAGTGATATCCTGCGCCAAAAAAATGCCAATAATGCTTTTGCCTGTAGCATATCGAACCCTAAGCCCAATGTCACCGGCCCATTTTCTATCATATGTCACTGTGTTGTTGGAGCTATTCCCTTGCGGTGGTTTGTCACTTTGGTCACTGTCCTCAATGCCGACACCTAAATCATCACCGGTTGCGTAGTCTCCAATAAAATCCGAGTCTATCAGGTGTTTTTGATTACTGCTTGCGAAGGTGTTTACGGGTAACAGATTAATATCTGTTGATTGTTGATACAGCCAATTCTCGGGATTGAGCCGTAAGAAGAAATCTATCTCGAATGAATCAGTAAAATGGGTGTATCCCAATTCCGTGTTATCAAAATACGCATTCTCACCATACCAAGCAATATCAGAAAGTACCGTCAGGCTGGTTCCGTCATTGACATTCGTTAATGGCGAATCAAAGTATCCTGCACCGGCGGCAATGGCAACGTGCCATTGACCCTCTGATAAACAATGTGCATCGCAATCGTCATTTGCGTGCAAACCAAAAGGTAAACTTAAGGTAAACATCAACAAGGTAATCAATAAACGTGTGTTATATTTCATGATAATAATTAAAAAAGACTGCTAGTGACTGAAGTTTACCAAAAAAAAATTGCCACATAATCACCGGTAACAATTGAGTACACTTTGAGACATTTAGCAACGGAATTGTTCTTCATGAGAACGTAGAGTGTACTCTATCACACAGGAGATAACACCATGAATAAAAAATTACTGTTACCTATTACTGCGGCTTTTGTGCTCGGAGCATGTAGCGGAGGCGGCTCAGATACAACGTCGATAGATGATGATACAAACACAAATGATAACTCAAACGAGATTGTTACAGATGCACAATATAGCAAGGTAAGTGGCGATGCGCTGGCAGATACATTGAAAGCTAGTCTAGGTACTTATCTTGTTAATCGCGGTGGTATGATGGTTGATGATATGGCTGTTGTTGAAACCGCGAGTGCAGACTCCGCTAGCGGAGACTCAGCGAGTGGTTTTTCAACTACCAACGTTCAAGAGCAGGGTGTTGCAGAGGGTGACCGCGTAAAATATGACGGTGATTTTATGTACATCGTGGAAGAAGGGCGTTGGGATATCAAAAGTGCTATTCGCGTTTTGGAGAGAGGATCCGATAACACATTAACCGAGGTGAATCGTTTACCTATCACTGAACAGTTTGGCAGTCAGCATGACATTTATTTACACAGTGGTGAGAAACGTCTTGCGAGTGTTGGTAACTACTTTAGCGGCTTTTTCCGTATTGCGGATGTTGCACCAGGTTATTTCCATTCGCCGTATGATGTCACACTATTTGACGTTAGCAATCCTGCAGAAGCTACTAAAGTGGTTAATTATTCCTTTGATGGCAATATTGTAGATAGTCGTCGTATTGACGAAAATCTTTACCTAGTCGGTGTTTATGCTCCGTTCGTTGATGGGTGGCAATATGGCGAATCTGATGCAATAAAGTCGGCCAATGATGAGTTGCTTTCTTCAATTGAGGTGAATCAGTTGTTGCCAACGTATCGTCAAAACGATGGTGAGTCTCAGCCGCTGGTGTCTGACCAAGCGTGTTATGTGCCGACTGATGAAGAAGCATCACCAACTCAAATTGTGACCATAGTGAA
Organism: Alteromonadaceae bacterium; assembly: GCA_964230195.1. GTDB lineage: Bacteria > Pseudomonadota > Gammaproteobacteria > Enterobacterales > Alteromonadaceae > CAXRGH01. The sequence goes on along the minus strand of CAXRGH010000021.1, from coordinate 2,806 downwards.
AATTGACATGACCGCACCTGAAAATTTTGAGGTGATGTGTATGTTGGGCAGCGCGTCTGGTATTTATATGTCACAAGAAAATCTTTATCTCATTAGTGACCAATATACCTCAACAACTTTGGATAAGTTTTCACTATCACCGAGTCTCGACTATCAGGGGTCGGGACAAGTGAGTGGCACACTCGGCTGGAATAATCCGTCATTTAGACTTAGCGAATATCAAGGTGAACTGCGTGTTGTTCATACAGAACGAACGAATAAAATTAAACATACATTGTCGGTATTAGTGCAAGAAGGAGCTGAGCTTGTTGCTCGAGCAACTTTACCAAACGAACAACAGCCAGAGCCAATTGGCAAACCTGGCGAAGACGTGTATGCGGTACGTTATTTTGGGGAGCGAGCCTATATTGTTACCTTCGAACGCATTGACCCGCTATATGTGATTGATGTCCCAGCGGGCGAAGCACCCGTTGTACTTGGTAGCCTCGAAATCCCCGGATTTTCTGATTACCTCCACCCTTTGGAAAACAATTATCTCTTAGGTGTGGGACAGGAAGTGGAAGTGGTGACACAACCGGGTGGTTGGCAGCGAGTCACAAGCACAGGTGTGAAGTTAAGTCTGTTTGACATCAATGATCCTAGTAATCCTATTGAAGCCGCAAAGATTGTTAAACCCTCAGGCTACACACCGGTATCCTACGACCACAGAGCACTCGCGGTATTAAAATTGGATGATGTCTATCGTTTTGGATTACCAATGCAATCTTGGAGTATTTGTGATGAGGTTTGTACAACTCAATATCGTTCACTAGATTCAATGTTGATGGTGGAAGTTGATACGCAAGCAACCGGTGGAAGTTTGAAGGAGATCCGTAACTGGTCAATTGAACAAGAAGGTGATCGTTACATCAATGCATGGCGAAATCGTTCAATTATTCACAAGGATGACGGAATTGATCTGATGTATTTCCTCCGTGGAAACAAGGTTTACTCAACACCTTGGGCTGAAGCTGGAGAATCAAAAGGTCCTTTCTAATAAGGAAATACGTTCGATTCAAACAGTATCGAGATGCGTGTGTTGTTCATTGATACACGCATTTTTTATTGTGTAGTGCCTGTTGAAAATTCGTACCCTCATCACCTTCATACTAAGTGGGCTCTTAGGTGACGTTAGTTCATCAATTCAGCCAGTAGTGCTGCTTTCTGTGTGTTGATATGTTGTGCTTGTATTTCATTTACCCATTGGAAGGTAATTTTATCTGGATATTTGAGTTGACCAAGCAAAGATAAATCGGCGTGGAGGATGCTGGCTATTCTCGGATAACCGCCGGTTGTCTGTCCATCTGGTCCACTAATAATTGGCATGCCCGAGGGTGTAATTTGAATACTTCCGAGAGACAATCCAGTTGATGAAATCGGAGGTGAATGACGAAGTTCTGAATTGGAAAGTCTAATCCCCATACGATTGCTGTGAGTACTCACTTCAAATATTTGTTGTGTAAACTCTGTTTTCTGAGCTTCTGAGAATAAATGGGTTTCTGCACTGGCAACGATCCGCAGTAAATAATGTCCTGAGTAGTGAGGTGAGTACCGTTTGATGTTGTCTCTGATACGGTAGTCACTAAGGGAAGTATTCGCATAAGGACTTTGTATCTCAATTGCATCACCGTCAGCCAGTTGATGACCCGCATACCCCACCGCAACCTGAGTTGCGGCGCTCCCAAGTAAGTACTTACTATTCCAAATACCCTTGATTGCAAGGTAGCATCTAGCACCATGTTGGCATCCAGGTAGAGTCAGAATATCCCCCGAGGTGGCAAATACTGGACGGCTTTGCTCGATGGCTACTCCGTTTAATTGAGGTTGGAAATTCGCACCACACAGAGCAAATAGGTAGGGCTCATTGAAACGAATAGTACTTCCAATCATGGTCATCTCAATGGCAGGGGTATTCTCGGGATTACCTACTAGGTAATTACTAAATTGAAACGCTACCTGATCCATAGCCCCACTTTGACTGATACTCAAATGCATTGCACCTGTGCGCCCATTGTCTTGAATACTTGACTGAAAGCCTGCTTTGGGAATGCTTATGCTCATGAATCTCGCCCTTCAACTAGGTATTCATACTCTTCTAAAGAAATGGGATTAAATCTCACGGTATCTAATGCCTGTACCCGGACTGGATGCTCCGCTTCTGGCCTGAACAATTCAAATGGTGTTGCGCCAATAATATTCCATCCTCCTGGGCTTGCGATGGGGTATATACCGGTCTGGTCGCCACCAATACCGACAGCACCGGCTGGGATTCGTGTTCTTGGTACTTCTAACCTCTGGCAGTGTAAGTGCTCACTTAAGCCATCAAGGTATAAAAAACCTGGCAAAAAACCTAACATGCTGACGGTATATGTACTGCCGCTGTGTAATGCAATAATATCATCAATGGGGCGCTGATTAAGGCTCGAGACTCGCTTTAAGTCAATGCCTAAACTCAGGTCATAGCACACAGGGATTTGATGGTGAGCGGGTTGATGCTCATTCGAATAAGTCCACTTTTGGATTGCTTTGCAGACAATACTCTCTAGCTCATGACAACTAAAATCATGTGTAATGATGGTTATTGCGCTTCGGCTGGGAATAATATCCCACCTTGAATTCAGTTCAGTACGTAAGTACTCACTAATCTTTTGTGTTTCAAAATTAGTAGTGTTGAGTTTAAATAGTAGGCTACCATTGCCATTTGGATAGACAGTGATATCCATGGTTAGGTGGTTCTTAAATGCTGTATGTTGTGAGCAATGGTGAG
>CAXRGH010000020.1:0-16453 GCA_964230195.1 Alteromonadaceae bacterium | reverse complement strand
AAGCAATTGCTTGGTTAAAACAGCTCATCAAAGAGTCAGTTGTGCTTTCGAAACGCCGACTGACTCTTCACGCACTTACCGGGGACGTTTTGCTCCCTCACCTTCTGGCCCACTTCATTTCGGCTCTCTCGTTGCAGCTTTGGGCAGTTACCTAGATGCGCGTCATTGTAACGGACAATGGTTTTTACGCATTGAAGATATCGACCCACCGCGAGAAGTTGCTGGCGCATCAGACCAAATTATCTGTGCTTTAGCTGGCTACGGTTTTGAATGGGACGGATCAATTACATACCAGTCTCAGCAACACGAATTATATCAGGCTGCGTTGGATCACTTGACTCAATGTGATTTATGTTACCGTTGCACTTGCACCAGAAAACAGATCCAAGCTTATGGCGGCGTTTATAACAATCAGTGTAGGCAACTCGGACATACTACCGAAGAAAGCTCGACACGCTTCTTAAATCGGTTCCCTGTAACACGGTTTACTGACCGATTGCTCGGTAATATTCGCGTTCCAGCTGCACGAGCGACTGAAGATTTTATTATTCGGCGGCGAGACAAATTATATGCGTATCACTTGGCGATGGTGGTAGATGATATTGAATTAGGCATTACGGATGTGGTCCGCGGTTCAGACTTAATTGAACCAACTGCTTGTCAGCTTGCGTTGTATCGTGGTTTTGAAAAACAATCACCAGCGTATTTACATCTACCGCTTGCGCTGGGTAGTCCCGGAAACAAGTTGAGTAAACACAATTATTCTCCCCCCATAAAGATAGAAAAAGCGCGTGAGACACTCCACTTAGCCCTACAGTTTTTAGGACAACCTGTTGATGATCTTCAACATTACGACTCTCCGGAGTCATTGCTCGCCTGGGGTATAAAACACTGGGATATCTCCCAGCTGCCAAAAGGCGACCAACTCATCTCTGACGCGGTTGCGGTAGTGACCGCAACAGAATAAATAACAATTACCCTCAGATCATTCCGTTTTGTGCTTGCGTGGTATATCATATCGCGCCAAGTAAACCTATCGACGGACCTGAAGTTGAGCGTATTTGACCGAGTAAAACGTTTTTTTCACAAATCTGCAGACACAGCGAGTGTTGAGACGGATGACAGTGGTGCCTTCCAAGCAACACGTTTGACTCGTTCTGAACACAGTATTTCGCGCGACAATATCAGTCCTAATGCGCTGAAAGTCTTGTATCGACTAAATAAAGCAGGGTATCAGGCATATCTTGTAGGCGGTTGCGTGCGTGACTTGATGTTAGGTTTACATCCAAAGGATTTTGACGTCACCACTAACGCGACGCCGGAGCAAGTCAAAGGATTGTTCCGAAACTGTCGACTGGTTGGGCGACGATTCCGCTTAGCCCACGTGATGTTTGGCCGTGAAATTATCGAGGTGGCAACATTCAGAGGCCACCACAGCGATAATGATGCACAAAAAGGCAAACAAAGTGAGCAGGGGCAGCTATTGCGTGACAACGTTTTTGGAACCATAGAAGAAGACGCTCAACGTCGTGACTTTGATGTCAATGCTATGTATTACAACATTGCTGATTTTTCTGTCGAGGATTTTGCGAACGGCCTGAATGCGTTAGAAGAGCGCTGTTTTAACATGATTGGTGATCCCGAGATGCGTTATCGTGAGGACCCTGTACGCATGTTAAGAGCCATTCGCTTTTCTGCGAAGCTTCGCATGAGTATCGGCGAAGCAACTGCCGCACCGATCCCCGCGCTTGCTCCGCTGCTTGCTAATATTCCTCCTGCCCGACTTTTTGAAGAAGTCTTGAAATTGTTTCTCAATGGTAGAGGTCTAGAAACCTTTAAGTTACTTCGACAGTACCATTTATTTGAACAATTATTCCCTATTTTAACGCCTCATCTAAAAGCCTCTGATAGCCGCGAGATGCGATTCTTAGAGCAGGTGTTGACTAATACTGATAAGCGTATCAATAGCGAGAAGACAGTGAATCCCGCTTTTATTTATGCTGCGATGCTTTGGTACCCCGTTGAAGAACGAGCACAAAAACTTCAATTTGAGGGTGGGTTTAATTATCACGACGCGTTTAACTTAGCCATTACTGATGTGCTAGATAGACAATTGCAACGGATCATGATCCCTAAACGCTTTACTGCCATTATTCGCGAAATTTGGATGTTACAACTCAGGCTACCGAAACGTTTTGGGAAACGCGCTTTTCAACATTTGAGTAACCCTCGTTTCAGAGCAGCCTATGATTTCATGTGGTTACGCGGCATGGCTGAAGGTGGAGAACTTGCCGAGTTGGCTGACTGGTGGACGCGTTTTCAAAATGTCTCAGAAGCCGATAGACTAAAAATGGTGAAAGCCTTGCAAGCACAAGATGGTAAACCCAAAAAACGATTTAAACGCAGAGTTAAAAAAACGCAGTCATGATCCGAGCATATATTGGTCTAGGCAGTAATTTGGGGCATCCATTGAGGCAAATATTGGATGCAATTGAAGCGCTTAAGCATCTCAATAATAGCCAGTTTGTTGCCTGTTCATCGATTTATAGCTCAACACCCATGGGGCCACAAGACCAACCGGATTATGTGAATGCAGTTGCTGCAATTGATACTCAACTGACATCCTTCGAGTTGCTCAGTGCACTGCAACAGATTGAACAAACACAAGGGCGGGAACGAAAAGGTGAACGCTGGGGGCCAAGGACCTTAGATTTAGATATTCTTTTGTTCGGAAATGAAGAGCTATTGAGTGACATTTTAACCATTCCCCATTACGGCATGAAAACACGAGAATTTGTGCTCTATCCATTGCAGGAGCTTGCTCCAGACTTGGTTTTACCTTGTGGTGAACGTGTTGCTGATTTGACTGCCAAGTGTGACCGTAATGGTTTACAGGCGATAAGTGACAAAATTGAACCTTGAGATCAGTTTATACAATCACAATCGTGAATTTACGGTAAACTAATCAATAATTAATGCGCATTGTTAGCCACCAAATGTTTAGATGAGTGATATGAAAAAAGTAACTACCTCCAGCATACAACGAATGAAGCAGCAGGGTGAAAAGATCACTGCGATTACAGCCTATGATGCCAGTTTCGCACAGTTATTTGATAACCACGGCATGGAAGTCATCCTCATTGGTGATTCGCTCGGAATGGTATTACAAGGACATAGCGATACGTTACCCGTGACCGTAGAGGATATTGCCTATCACACGCGCAGTGTTCGGGCTGGGGCATCTAATGCTTTGATTATTGCCGAGATGCCATTTATGAGTTATTCAACACCAGAACAAACGTATCAGAATGCTGGCATTTTAATGCAAGCGGGTGCAAGCATGGTGAAGCTTGAAGGCGGTGAATGGCTGGTGGAGACCATCAAAGGTTTAGCTGAGCGTGGCGTACCCGTATGTGGGCATATTGGACTTACTCCTCAGTCTGTACACGTATTTGGTGGCTTTAAGGTTCAGGGTAGAGAGACGTCGCAGGCTGACGAACTGGTTCAACAAGCAATTGCGCTAGAGCAAGCAGGAGTGCAGTGCATCGTGGTTGAATGTGTTCCAACATCTGTGGGGCAACGTATATCAGCTGCCGTCACTGTGCCGGTCATAGGTATCGGTGCAGGTCCAGAGACTGATGGTCAAATCTTGGTGATGCATGACATGCTGGGGATTAGTGCCAACTACATGCCGAAGTTCTCAAAAAACTATCTTGCCGAAACTGGAGATATCAACAAAGCTGTTGCCTTGTATATTGAAGAGGTTAAAGAAGGATTATTTCCAAGCGCGGAACATTCATTCGAGTAATCAAGATGCAGATCATTTATTCCCTCAGCGACCTTAGATCTGCGCGCCAAGAGTGGCGTGCAAGCAATGCAACCGTGGCTTTTGTGCCTACCATGGGTAATCTTCACCAGGGGCACTTAAATTTGGTTAAAGCGGCGAAGCGAATGGCCTCACATGTTGTTGTCTCTATTTTTGTCAACCCCATGCAATTTGGTGCCAACGAAGATTTAGATAAGTATCCACGAACGTTTGAAGCAGATTGCAAAGCCCTTGAGGAATTGGGGGTATCAGCCGTATTTGCGCCAACACCAGCAATTATGTATCCCAACGGATTAGCACAACAAACGTCTGTGGAAGTGCCGGGTATTTCAGATGTGTTATGCGGTGAGAGCAGGCCAGGACATTTCAAAGGTGTCGCGACTGTGGTGTGCAAATTATTTAACATGGTTGAACCGCAATTTTCGATCTTTGGCGAAAAGGACTTTCAACAATTACAAGTGATCCGTCAAATGGTTGCCGACCTATCCATCAATACAGAGGTGATTGGGATAGCAACTGAACGCGCTGATGATGGTTTAGCGTTAAGCTCTCGTAATCAATATTTGAATACGGAACAACGAGTGGTTGCGCCTATTATTTATCAAACCATGACGCAGTCTTGTCAGGCAATAGTGGAGCAGACATTATCACCTGATCAAGCACAATCACATATTGAACGTATCTTGACTGAAAATGGATTTGAGATTGATTACGTCGCCATCTGTGATTCGGACAGTTTGCAGTCTATTACGCAAGAAACACAACAAGGTGTTATTTTGATTGCTGCTTTTCTGGGTACAACACGACTGATTGATAATCATCGTTTTACGTTATCTGCTAAGTAAGGCCTTGGGCACAATACATACACGAGAAACCTATGACACAATTAAAAAATGACCGATACCTGAGAGCCCTCTGTAAAGAGCCCGTGGACATGACACCAGTATGGATGATGCGCCAAGCGGGTCGGTATTTGCCAGAATATAAAGCAACACGTGGTGAAGCCGGTGACTTTATGTCATTGTGTCGGAATACCGAACTCGCTTGTGAAGTGACGCTGCAACCATTACGTCGTTTCCCCCTTGATGCCGCTATTCTATTTTCGGACATTTTAACGATTCCTGATGCGATGGGACTTGGGCTCTACTTCGAAACCGGTGAAGGTCCGCGTTTTGAACGCCCTATTAGCTGTAAATCGGATGTTGATAAATTACCGATCCCAGATCCGGAGTTAGAGTTGGGTTATGTGACGGATGCAGTGCGTGCGATCCGAAAAGCGTTGAACGGCGACGTTCCTCTGATTGGTTTTTCAGGTAGTCCCTGGACACTAGCAACCTACATGGTTGAAGGTGGCTCCAGCAAAGCGTTTACTAAGATCAAGAAAATGGCATTTGCAGAGCCAGCAACCCTTCACCTGTTGCTTGATAAGTTGGCCGATAGCGTTATTGACTATTTGAATGCGCAAGTGAAAGCAGGTGCACAATCCTTGATGGTTTTTGATACTTGGGGCGGTGTTCTTTCTCCTCGAGATTACAAGTTGTTCTCGCTGCAGTACATGGAAAAGATCGTCAATGGTTTAATTCGTGAATATGATGGGCGTCGCGTGCCAGTCACTTTGTTTACCAAGAACGGCGGTATGTGGCTTGAGTCTATCGCGGCAACGGGTTGTGATGCTGTTGGACTTGATTGGACCATCAACATCGCTGATGCGAAAAAACGCGTGGGTGATAAAGTTGCGTTACAAGGGAACATGGATCCTTCTATGTTGTATGCGTCACCTCAACGGATTGAAGAGGAAGTTGCAACAATATTACAAGGCTTTGGTGATGGTACTGGTCATGTATTTAATTTGGGGCATGGTATTCATCCGGATGTTCCACCTGAGCATGCCGGTGCATTTGTTGATGCTGTGCATCGGCTTTCAAAGCCCTATCATCAGAAGTAATCCAACAATAAACAATCGTGTAGTAGTAAGTTATATTAGGTGTTGATAAAGTCTACTAGAAAGCGTTGACCTTAGTCTTTATGGTTCAGGGTAAATAAGTTTACGCTATACTCGGAAAGATACTGTTGGCGTTCATATGTGTTGGAGAAATAATGGAAAGGTATGAAGAGTTATTAATTTCGATCCGTAAAGTGATTCGTGCTATTGATTTACACTCCAAACAGCTAAATAAGTCTTCGGGTCTAACGGGCCCGCAGTTACTCATAATGCAAGAGATTGCGCGTGTTAAAGGTGTGACGGCAAGTCAGGTAGCGAGACGAATTAATCTTAGCGCGGCCACTGTAACAAATATATTAGACCGCCTGGAGAGGCGAGGACTAATAAAAAGAATACGCAGCGCTGAAGATAAACGACGCGTAGGTTTGTTTTTGTCAGACAGTGGGCGAACCTTATTAATTGACGCACCACAGCCGTTACAAGAACACTTTATTCAAAACTTTTGTAGTTTGCGAGACTGGGAGCAATCCCTGTTGTTGTCATCAATGGAACGTATCGCATCAATGATGGATGCTACAGAGTTAGATGCAGCACCCGTACTCGAAATTGAATCAATGATGCAATCGGCGTTAGACAAAGACTCACAACCGTCATGATTAAAACATGTTAACTCGATTATTATCTCACTAAATGTAAATAGTGAAAATGTTTTTGATATTGATCTATAACGTCATTGACTATCTCTAATTCAGACCATTCCATAACATCATAATCTTGTCCACCTTCAACGAGATGGACTTCCGCTCTGTAATAACTACTCTGAGAATTATTGTTGAAGTCAGGTTGAGCGTGTTCTTTTTTATGAATACCATAAACAAAGTTATGCTCGTTACCGTGAAATACTTCAAGCACATAACCAGACGCAACTTTGGTTAAGTCTGTGCGCAATTTATTGCGCTCAAACTCAGTTTTAACCTCTGATAATGCATTGGCGACCTCAGAGTCTAAAAACTCTTCCACAGTTCTTTTGTCTGGCGTTGAGACAATGGCAGACAATCGTGCTTTCCATGACGATGTAGCGGTCGAGACCGCTGTTGAAGAGGCTACATTTTGTAGGCTTAGTAGCTTTGCCTTTTCTAATTTGAGAGCTTTCATCAATCCAATACAAGCGGCAAGCAAGACAATGGTGAATGGTAACGCACTAACGATGGTCATGGTTTGAAGTGCTTCGAGTCCGCCCACCAGAGATAGAACGCCACCCACAATACCTACACTCGCAGCCCAAAAGAGGCGCTGCCTCACCGGTGTACTATCATTTCCATTCGAACACAACATGTCAATGACCATTGCTCCCGAATCGCATGAGGTAACAAAGAAAATGACGATCATTATTATGGACAGGCCAATGAGTATATTCGGCATTGGAAAATTTTCTAGAAATACAAAGAGACCAACAGATGGGGTAGTATCAATCATACTGCTAATTGAACTAACACCTTGCTCAACGATTAAGTGAATAGCCGAATTACCAAAAATCGTCATCCACAATAAGGTAAATGCTGTTGGTACCAAAAGCACACCTAACATAAACTCGCGGATGGTCCTTCCTCTCGATATGCGTGCGATAAATAGCCCGACAAACGGCGCCCATGCAAGCCACCATCCCCAATAGAAAATTGTCCAACCCCCCAACCAGTCTTTTTTGTCATAAGCAAATAGGTTGAACGTGTTAGCAACAATATCAGAGATATACGCCCCGAAATTCTGAACATAAGCTTGGATCAAAAAGACAGATGGGCCCAGCACAAATACGAGCATTAATAGCGCGACCGCCAATATCATGTTGGTCTCTGACAGTATTTTAATCCCTTTATTGAGTCCAGTCGCTACAGAAACCGATGCAAAAGCAGTGATTACTAGCATAATCACCAGTTGATTAAGTTTACTGACATCAAGATCAAACAAATAAGCAAGGCCGGCATTCACCTGTGCTGCCCCTAAACCTAGAGAAGTGGCGACACCAAAGACTGTGCCGACAACTGCAAAAATGTCAACGACGTGTCCGGGCCAACTATAAATGCGTTCCCCAATGAGCGGGTGCAGTGCTGAGCGAAGCGTTAGTGGCAGTTGTTTACGATAGCAAAAGTAAGCCAGTATTAATCCGACAATTGCGTAGATTGCCCACGCATGAAAGCCCCAATGAAAAAATGTGATTTTCATCGCTTCACGAATAGCGTCTACCGAGCCTATATCAGCGGTAGGGGGGGATGAAAAGTGCATTACAGGTTCTGCTACGCCGAAGAACATTAACCCTATCCCCATTCCTGCTGCAAATAACATTGATATCCACGATACAAGTGAATAATCTGGTTCTGAATGTTCGGGCCCAAGTTTTATTTCACCATAAGACGATACACTGAGATAAATAACTAGCGCCAAAATAACGGCTACGGCAAGGACATAAAACCACCCTCCAAGGCGAGTGATTTGAGTTTGTGTGAAACTAAATATAGCGTCGGCATATTCTGGTACTAGTAGAGTAAACGACAATAGAACCAGTATAGTAATGGAGGAACCAAAAAAAACACTTGGGTTTGTGTGTGATGCATTTTTTTTCATTTTGCAACTTACTCTAATAGTTCGATCTCAAATTATTATACATTTGTTTTGTTCAGGTTTACATGGAAAGTTTCGACACATCATTCATATTATGAATATGCATATTGTTTTAATACTAACTACTTGTGCTATCATATTGACACTATTGTTCTAAATATAGACTGCTGGTATCAATTCGAAAGAAATAGGAAAATTATGTTTCAACGTAAATATGTGTCTTGGGCTGTCATGACAGCCTTAGGGGTGGCCGCTCCGTCGATGGCAAGTGCCCAAGAAAGTGAGCTTGAGGTTATTGAAGTAACAGCCACAAAACGCACGCAAAATATTCAGTCTACTCCGGTAGCCGTCCAGGCTATGAGCGCAGAGGCACTGAAAGACAATAATGTTGGTAATTTTGATGAATTTGTCCGTTATATGCCAAACGTAACTGTTGGTGGCCGAGGACCTGGACAGTCTGATGTCTTTATTCGAGGAATGGCTATACAACCAATCACTGTCATGTTGTCCGGTGCGCAAGGAACGAGCCCTAATGTTGCTTTGTATATTGATGAACAACCCGTAACAGCTCCAGGACGCAACTTAGATGTTTATGCAACCGATCTTGAACGTATTGAAGTGTTGCCAGGACCTCAAGGAACTCTATTTGGAGCAAGCTCACAGGCTGGTACCGTACGTTATATTACCAAGAAGCCGGATGCTAGCGGTTTTGAAGCAGGTTTTACCTCCGGAATAGCCAGCACAAAATCAGGTGATATGAGCAATAACGCAGAGGCATTTATCAATATCCCTGTGACCAGCGACCTCGCATTTCGAGCCGCGTTGTATAGTGTAAATAGAGGTGGTTATATTGATAACGTCTACGGTGAGTTCACCTTAAATCCAGCAGTCAATACACTGGTTGCTGAGGGGGTGAAGGCGCTACCGGACGATACTGTTTATAATTCTGCTCACAATACCCATCTTATTGAAGAAAACTTTAATGACAGTTTCTATAAAGGTGGACGTTTCGGCCTCAAATATGACATCAACACAGACTGGGAACTCTTGGTTCAACACACTGAGCAGGAATTGGGTGCTGATGGTGTATTTGATTACGACCCTGAAGTTGGAGACCTAGAGGTTCAACGTTTCTTCCCAGATACTCTCAAAGATGCATTTTCACAAACCGCATGGACTGCCACTGGAACCGTGGAAGAACTCGAAATCGTGTACACAGGGGCATTTTTGGACCGTGATGTCGAGCAATCGATTGATTATACGGGGTACAACAATGGTGGTGGATACGTTCCCTACTATACTTGTACTTATGCGTCAGATGAAGTCACTTATCGTGAATGTCTGGACCCAACAAAAGGGTTTAAAGGTCAGCAAGAACAGAATCGAATAACCCACGAATTGCGGGTTGCAAGCGACGCAAGCAAAAAGCTACGTTATATTGCAGGTGTGTTTGTTGATGACTTTGAAATAAAAACTCAAGACGACTATGTATATGTTGCTGCACCTGAATTAGGTTTTGTACCAAACGCGCCTATATCGACCGCTAACAGTGTCAACCCTAATACACGTCCTCCTGGTGTTACTTTTTTCAATGATGTGACGAGAACAGAAGAACAAGTTGCGGTATTTGGTGAGGTTAGTTATGACATTACTGAGCAAGTGACCGTCACTGCTGGTTTGCGTTGGTATGAAATTGAATCTGATTTTACCGGCTCGTCTAATTTCGCCAGTACAGGTACTGATGCTGACAGTGGAAGGGATTACGATGTTTCCGGGGGCCATACCGACGAGCCACTTGTCATCAATGATGTAATCACAAAAGTTAATGTCAGTTACCAAATGACAGACGATTTACTGACCTATGCCACTTATTCAGAGGGATTCCGACCTGGCGGCTTTAACCGAGGTGGTGGCGTTGGGTCGAGTAACCCTGCATTTCCTAGCGTAAGTGTGACCTATGACACGGATGATGTCACCAACTATGAGTTTGGTTGGAAAGCAATGCTACTCGATAACCGCGTCCGATTTAACGGTAATCTATATTATATTGAATGGGATAATATGCAGGTCTCGCGATTTGATCCGGTTAATGTGTCTATTCTGACGTTTATTGAGAACGCTGCTGATTCTGAAATTACTGGTTTTGAAGGAGATGTAGCATGGCAAGTTAATGATAACTTGACGCTGTTCTCGGCAGTCTCAATAAATTCAACAGAGCTTACGGCTTTAAAAGCGCAAGTGATTGAGATGGCACCGATTGGAAGCTCACTACCCATGACGCCAGAATTCCAAGGGAATCTAAGGTTGAGATATGACTGGGATCTCGGCTCCTATGCGGCCAACTGGCAGTTAGCGACTCAATTTGCAGACAACTCTTACAGTTCAATTGTGTCGAGTGAACGTCAAGAGCAAGCGAGCTATAGCTTGTTGAATGCTTCGATTGGCATTGAAAAAGACGGTTGGTCAGCTAAGTTATATATTGATAACATCACGGATGAGCGAGCCGACCTGTTCATCAACAATCAGGATGATATTGTGCGTGTAACAACCAACAGGCCACGAACGATTGGCCTAACGATAGGTTACACATTCTATTAAATCAACTGAGTTCTCTTGTCCCAAAAGCCCAGCTAGACTGGGCTTTTTATTATTTAACGTTGGAGTTTCTATGTCATTAATCAGTGTCAAACAACATGTACAAAGAGGGCAGTTTTCAGAAGGGATATCACTGGCATTAGTTTTGCTCAATCAAAAAGAAAACGACACTGAGTTGCTCTATTTAGTAGCGGTATGTCATCGTTATTTAAGACAGTTTGATGAAGCGTGTAAAACCCTCGGAAATTTATTAAATATTCTACCCTATTATGCTCGTGCGCATCAGGAGTTAGGTCACAATCGATACGCACAAGCGCAATTATCGCCAGCCTTGGAGTCATATTTACAAGCGGTTAAGTATAATCCGACGTTGGTAGCAAGTTGGCAGCGGATAGCAGAGTTAAGCTCCAACGAAGAGCAGCAAAAAACGGCAGCGTTAAACCTCGACTATTTGAATAAATTACCCAGAGCACTTCAGAGTGTTTCAAGCTTTATTTATGAGGAAAAGCTAGATAAAGCTGAAAAGCTTTGCCGACACTTTTTGACGGAACATCCAAAGCATATTGAAGCCATGCGTTTGCTCGCGAAAATTGCAGAAAAACACAATGTACTGGATGATGCAGAATTTTTATTAGAGATTTGCGCTATGCAAGAGCCAAACAATCATTGGGTGCAATTTGATTATGTTCATGTATTGAACCGTCGTCAGAAATTTGAGTTAGCCTACCAAAAAGCAGTATTGTTATCTGATTCTTTGCCGGAAGACACAACAACTCGTTTGACACTGGCCAATCAACAAGCAGCTGTTGGTCGATACAGTGAAGCGATTAAACAGTATCATGAGCTTTCGGAGATAGACCCTGCCAACCCATTGATTCAACTGTTATTGGGGCATACCTACAAGACTGTGGGGCAGCATCACGACGCTATAAGTGCTTACAAAGCTGCCATCACGATCGATCCTTTACTCTGTGATGCATATTGGAGCCTCGCAAATTTAAAAACCTATACTTTTAACTTTGAGTTATTGACTCAGATGGAGAAAATCTCAAAGGAAAAGACGTTACGGCCAGAAGCGGCTATTCAATTGCAATTTGCTCTCGGAAAGGCTTACGAGGACAAACATGATTATCAGAAATCTTTTAATCACTATCAGCATGGCAATCAATTAAAGCGAGCGAGTATTGATTATAAGCCTGAAATTATGAATGATAACTTCATGTTACAGAAAAAATTTTTTAAAAAGGAAGTAGCAAATAGGTTGAAGGCATACGGTCATGGATCAAAGGACCCTATTTTCATTCTTGGACTACCGCGAACGGGTTCTACCTTAATTGAACAAATATTGTCTTCTCATTCACTCATAGACGGAACATTAGAATTGCCCAATATCATGGCTTATGTACAAGAGCTCAATGGTCGAAAGTATAAAAATACAAGCGGTCGATACCCTAAAATATTATCGTCACTTGAGCCTACAATTTTTCAAGAGTTTGGTGAGCGTTACATCAGTGAAACACAAGTTCATCGATTGCAAGCCCCTTATTTCACCGATAAAATGCCAAATAACTTCAGACATATTGGCTTTATTAAAAGTATTTTACCGAATGCTAAGATTATCGACACACGGCGAGCACCCATGTCTTGTTGCTTTAGTGTGTTTAAACAATTATTTGCCGAGGGGCAAGAATTTAGTTATTCCTTTGACGATATTGTGGCCTATTACGATGGTTATTTAGAGCTAATGGAACATTGGCACCGGATTTATCCCGGGGAGATATTAACCATCGATTATGAAACCATGGTAAGTCAGCCAACCGAAACGATCGATCAATTATTTCAGTATCTTGAGCTTGATGCAGAACGCAGCTGTTATAACTTTCACAATACAAAGCGTGCGGTAAGGACGGCAAGTTCTGAGCAGGTAAGACAACCCATCAATCAAAAAGGCAATGAACAATGGAAGAATTTTGAGCCTTATCTTGATCAACTGAAGGAAGCGCTTCAACTCTAAAACTAAAAAGCACGGTATTCCCGAGCGTTTCGCGGGCGGCTATTTTTCAGTGGGTAATCATAACTACAATTGGTGGTTGATTTCTTGAAAAATCAGCCACCCGTTATGAATAGATATTCTATATCGAGTCCGTATATCAGACTCTTAAGGCTTTATCACCCCTAGCAATGCCACAAACACCGGTTCTTGCTGCTTCGATGATATCACCATACTGCTCAACCGTTTCCATGAAGGCGTCCAACTTAGCACTATCACCCGTTAATTGAATGGTAAAGTTGCGTGTTGTCATATCAACAATTTGGCCTCTGAAAATATCAGCGGTGCGTTGAAGCTCATTACGTTGGGTTTCTGAACGAGTCGCTACTTTAACTAACATTAATTCACGTTCGATGTGTTTGCCTTCGGTCAAATCACTGACTTTCAGAACGTCAACCAGCTTATTAACTTGCTTTGTGATCTGCTCAATGACTTTATCATCACCACGTGTGGTAATCGTAATACGCGATAAGCCGCTGTCCGAGAGAGGGGCAACCGTTAATGAATCTATGTTGTAGCCACGCTGAGAAAATAGACCAACGATACGTGACAACGAGCCAGGTTCATTTTCCAATAATACTGAAATAATTCGCTTCATTACTCTGTTGTCTCCGTTTTACTCAATCTCATGTCCTTCATCGCGCCGAATTTAATTTGCATAGGGTAAACATGTTCGTTTTGGTCAACGTTGATGTCCATAAACACCAAACGATTTTTCTCGTCAAAGCAGCGCTTCATTGCATCGTCCAGTTCTGACGGATGATTAACCTGAATACCAATGTGTCCATAGGATTCTGCCAGTTTCACAAAATCAGGTAATGACTCCATGTAAGAGAATGAATGGCGCGCTTGATAGATCATATCTTGCCACTGACGAACCATACCTAATGCACGATTATTCAGTGAAATAATTTTTACTGGCAGGTTGTACTGTAAACAGGTAGACAACTCTTGAATGTTCATTTGAATGCTGCCATCACCAGTAACGCATGCAACTACGGCATCTGGGTGTGCTACTTGAACGCCCATTGCTGAAGGTAAACCGAACCCCATGGTGCCAAGGCCACCTGAGTTAATCCAACGGCGAGGCTTGTCAAACGGGTAATATAGCGCAGCAAACATCTGGTGCTGGCCAACA
Organism: Alteromonadaceae bacterium; assembly: GCA_964230195.1. Classification (GTDB taxonomy): domain Bacteria; phylum Pseudomonadota; class Gammaproteobacteria; order Enterobacterales; family Alteromonadaceae; genus CAXRGH01. Next base: position 2,286 of record CAXRGH010000020.1, on the reverse strand, counting down.
TCAGAGGTGACATAAGCCTCACCATTGGTGTGCTTGTATAAAGCCTCAATAACTTGTTGGGGTTTAATGGTTTCTTCACTGGTTTGGTAAGAAAGGCATTGCTTTTCTCTCCAACCATTAATCTTGTTCCACCATTCACCGAGGTCATTGAGTTTAGGTTTATCTGCTTCGATTAGCTCAAAGAATTGCTCGATTACGTGCTCCAGCGCTCCGACAATCGGAATGTGCGCTGAAACCGTCTTAGAGATAGAGGTAGGGTCTACATCCACATGCACTATGGTGGCATTAGGACAGAACTTTTCAACATTGTTGGTCACTCGGTCATCAAAACGAGCGCCAAATGCCAATATGCAGTCAGCGTTGTGCATTGCAGTATTGGCTTCATAAGTACCGTGCATACCCAGCATGCCAAGGCTTTGTTGATGCACACCAGAGAATGCACCCAATCCCATTAAAGTTGATACAACGGGGAGATTGAATAGCTCAGCAAATTCTGTCAAACGATCGCTTACCTCAGCCATGATGGCGCCACCGCCAACGTACAGAACGGGCTGTTTTGCGCTGAGTAAGGCTGCGAGCCCTTTAGATACTTGCTTATTGTGCCCTTTTTTGGTTGGGTTGTAAGAACGCATCTCGACCGACTCTGGGAATAGGTAAGGGTGAGAGTCCTTGACGTTAACAATGTCTTTTGGAAGATCAACAACGACAGGTCCTGGGCGCCCCGTGTTGGCAATATAAAATGCTTTTGCAATGGCCTCGGGAATATCAACTGCTTTTTTGACCAAAAAACTGTGCTTAACCACTGGGCGAGAACAACCCACCATATCCGTCTCTTGGAACGCATCCTCACCGATATGGCTTGATGGTACCTGACCTGATAGTACGACCATTGGAATTGAATCCATGTAGGCGGTTGCAATGCCAGTCAGGGTATTGGTTGCACCTGGGCCAGAAGTGACTAGGACGGTTCCCGTCTCTCCTGTTGCACGCGCATAACCGTCGGCCATGTGAGCTGCGGCTTGCTCATGACGTACCAGAATGTGACTGACATCATCTTGGGCAAATAATGCATCATAGATATCCAGTACAGCACCGCCGGGATAGCCAAAAACGTGCTTAATTCCAATGTCTTTTAAAGTTCTGACTACCATTTCAGCGCCAGACATCATTTCCACTGCCATTTTAAAACCTTTTGTCTCGAGTGAGCGTGTTTTGTTGAGAGAACGCAAAGATATGCATCCTGTTTAATCGCTACGCATTTTAAAGGATCGCGTAGTCCAATAAAACTAATTTTTTTCAAAAAATGAAATTTAGTTTCATTTTTATTGAGTTTTTAGGCTATTCATCCTAATTTATCGTTTCGAAACCCATGCCCACTGCATTTGGCATTGAACGGGTTGTTGTTGCTCCGCATCAAAGACTTCAACTTGTATGTTTAAGTTGCCTTTTTCTTCCTTTTCTATGGTTTGCAATTGCTCAGCTGTAATGCTCGCGATTGCGGTTAGATCGCCCTTTGCACGAGCAACGTAATCAAGATGCATTGTTTTTAAAAGCGGTAATTTATTGTCTGGTACGTGAAGGCCAAAAATAAAACCGCTTGCAGATTCTGCTAACAATGCCATCCCTGCGGCGTGAACGCCTTTTATGTGGTTCTGGGCTTTGCGTTTGTTTTGTAGGCGCAGGGTAACGCTTAAACCGTCTGTTTCTAAAATCTCGATACCCAATGTGCCTGCCATTTTGACTTGCCAATTAAATGCTTTGGTTAACACCCATGAGCGTAACCATGCGGGACGGTCACTCGCCCAGCGAACAATTGTGAATAGCTTATTGTAATTCGTCTTTCCACTACTTTGTAATGCGACTAGTGCCATGATGGATCTCACCTCAGAATGTTTTCTGCAATCATAGGCTAAATATTGTTTTTTGTTAATGTGACGCAAGGTTCGTATATTGAAGTGCTGTAAACCAATAATCAATTAGCTAAAGTTTAAACGTCTATTATTGGGGATCGTGATGAGGATAAAAGTCGCTCGTTACATTAACTAACGATGCTGGCATTGTGATAACGATGAAACGAACGTTGAAAAAATTTGGAGCGGGAAACGAGACTCGAACTCGCGACCCCAACCTTGGCAAGGTTGTGCTCTACCAACTGAGCTATTCCCGCTTGGAGTGGTGCGACGCTTGGAGCGGGAAACGAGACTCGAACTCGCGACCCCAACCTTGGCAAGGTTGTGCTCTACCAACTGAGCTATTCCCGCATTGCGACACAAGCTAACCTTTAAT
>CAXRGH010000019.1:0-8389 GCA_964230195.1 Alteromonadaceae bacterium | reverse complement strand
TAGCTTACACCAGCGACGCCGCTTATCCCGCCCGTGCTTATAGGCGTGCCATTCGCCCTCAACATAGATTTTCAACCCGGTTGCATCCATTACAACATGAGAAACGGCGTCTGGCGAACGGCGTTTATAGATAATGTCTACGGTCTTAGCTCGCTTACTTTAACAGCTGTAACTAGGTGAACGACAAGGCAGCATCTACCGTTTCCCATACATCTCCATCACTAGTTGTTTTGTGCGCTGATCATGCAACGCCAGTAAAGTTCAATTTAGGAAACAACGTCGTCCAACAATAATGTCAGAGTGTACAAGGCATCTCCTGAACAGTGAAATTTTGGCGAAATTTAATAAATTCGTGATATCGATACAATCTACATTGGTACATTACTAACCAACGCATGATTACTCGCTTCGCTTTACTCGGTATTTCAGCCTACGTATATTTACCCGTTATGCGGGCAGTTATAACTATGTTAGGGTATAGACTTGACTTACATTAAATTAATGGCTAGCGTCACTGTTATGCTTTATAGAAATTTTTTCACCACCTGCACTTGTACCCGCGTAACCACTAGATGGCTGGGGGAGCTACTGCTTGTGTGAAATTTGCCCTGTCACCAAGAAAGCCCTCCCAGCCTACTGTGAGGGCTTTCTTATTTCTAAATTCAATTTATTGATAGAGCAAGGGAACAAAAATGATTGTTGTAGTTTTTCGCGCACGTACAAAATCAAGTGCAAACATTGAAAAGTTAGGCGCTTTGATCGGAAGGATGGTAGAGCTTGTAAATGACATACCGGGATTTATAAGCGTTAAAAGTTTCTCAGCTGAAGATACTGAGACAGTCTTCATTGCGGAATTTAACTCTCTCGAGTCTATCAATGCGTGGAAAAAGCATCCTGAACATCTAGCTGCGAAAAAGCAAGGCCGAGAGGACTTCTTTGCAGATTATCAAGTCCAAATATGTGATTTAATCAGTACAAAGAAATTTTAGGTGAGTAAAGACCTGTAGATAAATAATATGGTCACCCGTGCTAACTTTGAGTGGTGATATGGGTGGCCTGCTAGATTCACGAGTTGTGCACTTTGGAGTTGAGTTCGTGAAGTCGTGAGTAGAGGATTTGGGTTATATTTCAATATATTAATTATAATGGAACAATTCACTTCAAGCAGGGTCACATATTTGCGCGGAAAATGCGACGTGATGAGACCGTCAAAACTGGTGCTTTTGCATTCACTTTAACAGTTTCTCCGGATTCACAATAAACATCTTGCTCGACTTTTTGATGTCACCATTTGAAAGCGTGATACTACTGCCGTAAACGCTTTGCACGTGTGTCAGGTTGATTACTAGTGACTTACTAATGCGGCTAAACTGTGTTTCGGGTAATTCAGCTAAGAGCGATTTAAGCGTGTGATTGGCTAGTGTCATACCCTCACTAGTCCAAACTTTTACGTAGTTACCGTAGGACTCCAGATAAAGAATTTCTGATATAGTTACTTTTTCAAGCCCTCTGCCAACTTTAATACTGAGCGATTTACCCTCTTCGATATCTAACTTACTAGCCTGGATGTACTTATTTAATGCTTGATCGAACCGTTGGTTGGCTACGGGTTTTAAAAGGTAATCCAACACATCTAACTCAAACCCGTCGATGGCATATTCTGCATGGGCACTGACGATGATTACGGCCGTTTTTTGCCCTATGACCTTTAGCATTTCTACTCCATTGAGTCCGGGCATTTCCACGTCTAAAAATAATAATTCGACCTGAATATTCGCTAGTACTTTAAGGGCTTCAGTGGCGTTATAACATTGCGCAACTACCTGTAAACAGTCGTGTCTTTTAATATGGTGAAGCAAAACCTCATGAGCGATGGGTTCATCATCAATCAGCACTGTTTTAATCATGGTGTTAATTTCTCATTTTGCTCTTAATCTGGATCCACGGACAAGTCCACAGACATATCCACTGTCCACACATTCCCCTGTGGTCCATAGCGAAATTGATGTTTATTGGGATAGATTAGCTGCAACCGTTTAACCAGGTTTTTAAGTCCAACGCCACCACTGTTTTGTTTAGAATGCGAGTAGTTTCGCGGATGGAGTGTGTTTTCGCAATGCATAAAAAAGCGGCTCCCTTCGCATTTACACTCAATGGAGATGTCAGACTCGTCAGGACTTAATTCGACGGAGTGTTTAAAGGCGTTCTCAACTGGCACAATCAATAACAAAGGAGCTATGCGCAGGTCACTGTGCTGACACTGAGAAAAATCGATACTCAGCTTCAGGTTTTCCCGACTTCTGCTACGTTGCAGTTCTATAAAGTGATTTAAGTAATCCAATTCATCATTCAGTTTCACCCAAGACTGCTGCCCCTTGTACACCGAGTGGCGAAGCAGGCTTGCAAGGTGGTCGAGTAATAGGGGAGCGTCATCAGACTTAGTGAGTACTTTCCCGTATAAGTTATTTAGCACATTGAATAAAAAGTGCGGATTTAATTGCTGTTGCAAAAGCAGAAGCTCAGTCCGGGTGTTTTGCGTTGTCAATTGGGCAAAACGGGTTTCTCTCTGTTGCTGTCTGAATATCAATAAGAGCGGCGTGGTTAATGCAATCAGCCAAAACATGAAAACATAGTTCTCGCTCTGAAATAATCCTCCGCCATGGTGAGGTACAAAGAGCAAGTCTTGTTCTGATACAGGAAGGAAAAATATCACGCTAAATGCAATAGGTGTAACCAAGAGTAAGAAACTCAGCGTGCTGCACAGGTATATAAACACACCATAACGGGTAAGCACGGTACTAATCAAAAAACGTAAATTGGCTACATATATGAGCCATAGAGTCGCTGCAATCACACTTAGCTGACACAACATGAGCATAAATTCTGATACATCGACTTGCACAATATTGATGGTGACTTGCAGTGCAGTATTTGACACTTTAATACCATCCTCAACCGAGGTTGCCAAAGCCATTAGCACTACCCAGCAGACCAGCCCAATTATTATCAATAGGTTTAGAAAATCAATGGAAGACAGATGTAACCACCTTTTCAGCAGGTCAGTATGAGATAAGCGAGACGCAAAAGCGGTCAAACTACTAACAGCCAGAAACACTAAATAGTTATCTGTTGATAAAACAAACTGCGCAAACTCGTCGCCTAAAACCGGTTTAGCTACCAGCAGTGCTAGAGGGTACCCCACGAAGCCTACTGTCCATATCACCCATGCCGGTGCGCCTTTGCGGCTAAAGCAGAATACGTGGGCCAGAATCAATGGCAGCGCTTTGGCGAGATTGTGCAAGCATACACTCAGGTATTCAGTTCCCGACGATAGTTTCAACATAATGAATTCTGTATGGCTAACAATCAGCAAGGCGCACAACACCGGTAATAATGTAGGAGCAAGTTGGACGTTTAATTGTGTTGCGCTTGTTGTCATGGATTCACTGTTTGGTAGTGCTCGTCTTAAAATGTACCACTGTGCAGCCGTAAAAATAATTGTAAATGATGAAACCATGTTTTTGGATGATGAAATCGTTTTTTTCCAATGTTATCACTTATCAGGCCACACTCATCATCTAGGCATGGAGGGGCTATCTTTGCTGCTCTAGCATTGCACTTATTCACTATACAAGAGGAATTTCTATGCTAGTACTCAGAAATATAGATAAGCGCTATCAAGATGGTACTCATGCTCTGAAGAAAGTGTCGCTAACGCTAAACCGCGGGATGGTTGGATTACTCGGCCCAAATGGTGCGGGTAAATCCTCACTCATGCGAACACTTGCGTGTATTCAAACTCCTGACTCCGGCGAGTATGCGTTTGCGGGCGAAAATTGCCTGGACGATTCCCTGGCACTGCGTGGCAAACTTGGATATTTACCACAACACTTCAACGTGTATCCGCACATGTCATGCCGCGCATTATTGCAGCATATCGCAATACTTAAAGGCCTGACACCAACGCAGTACAACGAGCAAATAGAAAAGCTATTAGCATTGACCAATTTGACTGACGTGGCGAAGCGAAGTGTTGTGTCGTTTTCCGGTGGCATGAAACAGCGCTTTGGTATTGCTCAGGCTCTGCTTGGCGATCCTAAGTTTTTAATTATGGATGAACCTACTTCTGGGCTGGATCCAGCTGAAAGAGAAAGGCTGCACGACGTGTTGGTGGAGATTAGCAGTGACAAACTGATCCTGCTGTCTACGCATATTGTGGAAGACATTGAAAACCTTTGCCATCACGTTGCTATGCTTATTAACGGCTGCATTGTTGAAAGTGCTGACGTGCAGCAACTAATTGCACCCCTTGAAAACAGAGTCTGGTTGAGCACGTCGAAGCTTGCCCACTCGTCCAATGCCATTGTATTGAGCAAAAGCTATCGATACGGAAAACCGGCGTGGCGAATCTATTCACATGCAAAACCCACCTCCACTGCAGAGATGGCTGAAGCCACCCTTGAAGACAGATACTTCCTCGAGCTGCACAAACAGGAGCAAGGTCATGTTGTTAATCAATGAACTGAAATTTACCTACCGTCAGCCACTGGTCGTGTTTGCCAGTATGGCAGCCTTACTCATGAGTATACTACTAAGCGTTGCGAGCACGGAAAATGGTAATAGTGTCAACGGGTTGTATCAGATCTATGCGCTACTGCAAATGTTGGTTACGCCGGCAGTTATCCCTGTGATCGGTGCTGCATTATTACTGAGAGACAAAAATTCAAATATGTGCGAGTTAATAGACGCGACTCCGCTTTCTTATCGCAAACGATGGCTGTATCGAGTATTGGCAACCATTCTGGTGTTATCGATTCCGTTTATAGTCAGCTGGGCCTTAATCGTCTTTATATTGGCCGGTGGACAAGGTGTGAACTCCGCAATCATGTTTTTAGGCGTGAGTAGCGGCGTTATTATTCCCAACGCAATGCTAATTGCCTGTTTTGCTTTTCTTATTGCCAAGCACTCGCAGAACAGTTTCACCTTGTATGCGTTTAGCATTGGCATTGGCGTGATTTACATCTTTATTGGCAGTTTATTGGGTTTTTCTTTCCTGGCAGGCAGTTCCATTGTTAGCGAGCGTTTTTATAATCTGATGTTATGGCTAGACCCTTTTGCCCTGACCGCACTGCTTCATTACATGGATGCCAATCCCCTAACCAGTACTGAATTTATCAGCAATAGATTGGTGATTTTGTTGTGTTGTTTCTGCATGCTGATAGCGTTGAGTCGTGAAAGGCAAGGAGAGAAAGGGAACGTCGATAAAAAGGCATCTGGTGCCAATGTAGCAAACAGAAAATCCATGTTCTCATGGTTAGAACAGCGCTTTCCGGGCAATGCCTTTGTGCGACTGGCTCTGCTAAATGTAAAAATAATTATCGGTACTAAACTCACGCTTCCCTTATTTGTCCTCTGGACCATGGTAGCGATGAACGAGGCGTTGACTGGCCTCACGGTCGGAACGCGAGTGGCGGGTAGCCAGGTGAGCAGTGTCCTAGCACTTAATGCCGTGTCGACAGATGTGTATCTGGTGATTACCTCTGCCTGCCTCGCATTGTGGAGCTGGTTAATTTGCTGGAATGATAAGCGCTTGGACTTCGATGGGATAACAGCGGCAACACCCATCACAAACAGTCATAGACTATTCGCTGAGTTTACTGGTCTGATTATCGTTCTTGGCACTATTACGGCACTCGCCGGAGTTGTTAGCCTGATTGCCGAGCTAATGGTAAACAGCAATATCATGCCTTTGCAGTACATCAAGCAATTGTCATTAGCGTTTTTTCCGCAAGCATTGCTCTCTTTATTGTTTGTCTGCTTGCATCATATGTTCAAGTCGCCGATTAGGGCCGGATTAGCCATATTTGCAGTCATCCTACTGAAGTTTACACCCATTACATCCACTGTTGGACTTACCCATCTGTTGTGGAATATTGCCGGAGCACCGATCCAGCCCTCGTCTCAATATTGGTATCACTTAAGCAGCTTTCATGTGTTTATTCCCTTCATGCTGTTTTGGGTGTTGCTTGTGATATCTATGACCATAGTGGCCGAAAGACTGTCGCACAGAGGGACTGGCTTTCAGGCTGAAAGTAGACCTGTTTTCACTCTTCCGGCAATGACATCCTTTGCCATAACCGCGGCGGTTGGTTTGGCCATTCACTTCCAATTGGTCGTTGAACGTCCGTTAACCTATTCAGCGGAACGAGAGAACTGGCAAAGTGCCTACGAAAAAACATTTAAGCACTACGCCACGCTACCACAGCCTGATGTGGTAGAGATTAAATCGAACATCGAGTTGTTTCCCGAAGCCGGGCACGTCGATGCGGTACTGCACTACACACTGAAAAATTCCTCCTCTGTGTCAATACCAACCATTTTGTTTGGTCGTCATGGTAATGCGGGTGACTGGTCATTACAACTGACGTCTGATACCGGGAAAATTGGTGAATTTACTTATAACCAGGCTGAAATCGAATTGGACCACCCCATGAGACCTGGCGATGTAGTAACGCTATCAACCCGTTTTTCCTTGCAACAACCCATGCTGTGGCCAAATGGAGAAACACTAATTATTAAAGACCCATTTACCAGCATCAAGGCCAAACACTTTTTACCTGCTGTGGGTTACCAGCCTTGGTTTGAAGTGGCCGACCAAGTCACGCGCGACAGGTTAGGATTGGGTGAACACAGCAAACCACAATTCGCTCAATCGGGCAAAACCCAAATGATCACTACGCTGACAACCAGCACAGATCACTTTGTTGTGCCGGTGGGCTCTTTGCAAACCAATAAGGTCGAAACTGACAGAAAGTCATATACATTCAATGATGAAATAACTCTGCCCGGTGACTATTTTTGGGTGTCGTTACCACACGAACCGGTACTCATCGAAACCAATGCAATACCTATTCAGTTTTTCGTTCCTGAGCCGGATGAGTTTACCCACTCGATAATGAAAACTGCGATCAAGGACAGTGTTGAATGGATCAATGCCCATATTAGTTTGCCGAATATGAGTGAACTTAATGTGGTGTATTCGCCGGTATTACAAAACGTAACCCAGGCTTCGTTTCAACAATTGGTACTGAAAGCAGACTGGGCGTTTTTATTTGGTCAATCCAACTATCATTCATTAAGTCCATTGCAATATTCACGACTGTTGCGTGGCGTTACTCACGCGTTACGGCCAAACCTTAAGTCTAGGAGCGCTGGTAGCGAGCTGATTACCAGCATGATCCTGGTGCAGGTTATGGCGCATACGCAAGGCCAAGAAAGCATCAACACACTTCTAGAGGAAGTCGACAAAGTCTTGCAGGTCAAGGGAAACAATCAGCAAACAAGGCTGACTGATCGCGATATTGCTGATGTGATTGAAAAACAGTCTGTGCGCCTTGCCGGTAGCCTTATTACGGATGTTCCGCAAATCCGGATTAATCAACTCATCAAGCCTTATATCTCGGGCAAACCCATGGCGTCTTTTGAGGCCGATCTTAAACAGTTGCTGCAACAGGAACTGATACACCTCAATCCTGAGCGTCGTACAGCAATCAAGACTGAAATAGAACAATTCTTTAGGGCGATGTAATCAACATCGTCATCCACTAATTTTAGGAAAAGATGTGAATCAAATGGTGTGTAAAACCTTATGGTACGGCTCAGTGTATGGATGCTCAGTTTCAGCAAATCTTGCAACACGAGCAAGCCCGGCTAGACAACTTTGGTAAACAAAGCGTGCTGGAATTTACCCGAGAAAAATCAGACAATGATATGGAGACAGAGTCTTATCGCTTTATACTCGATTCGTTTGATTTCGGTGTATGAAATAGGGTCGATTTACCACACACTAAAAACGAGGAAGAGCACAAGTTATTGGACAGCTATATTGTGTTTTATCCCAATCTATTCGACATCGAAGACGCCGAGTTAATAGATCAAACTACTACCATTTGGGTATTTGATGTTAGCGCGCAAGTTAGGGTGTTGGTGAATTTGGATTCAACGGACAACGACCTTGATGGCGTGTTCAGAGCCAGAATCACTCTTGATACTCACTCTATGCAGATAACGTCCGATAAGATGTATGCACTCAAGGAGTTCAAGCCCGGAACAGCAGTCAAGGTAAAGTCATACAATACTTTATCCAGACTCGGCGAACAGGGGTCGTTGTACATCTCAGAAACGCTGGATACGGTGGCTGGGACGGCGAGCTCTCTCTTCAGCATTGATGGGACGTTGTTTCCTAAACTGAACTTTACCGGTGTTGCATGATCAGAGCACCAAGCACGCAGTTTTGGTGATGTATGGTAAAGGCTAAAAATAAGATATCAAATTGGTCATCGTATAATCGCACGTTAGTGAATCGCGGGGCAGTGGTATTTGGGATAGA
>CAXRGH010000018.1:0-9517 GCA_964230195.1 Alteromonadaceae bacterium | reverse complement strand
CATCCATGACATTAACAAAGCAATTGCCGTGATGCGCACGCTTCAGACGATGGGCGTGCTCACCGCCCTTGATGACTTTGGTACAGGGTACTCTTCCTTCAGTTATATTACTCAACTTCCCCTCAACAAATTAAAGATTGATCAATCGTTTATCAAAGAGATGCATCTCGATGAGAAATTGAAAAACGTGACTGAAACTATGATCACAATGGCAAAGCCACTCGGGATTCATGTGATTGCTGAGGGTGTAGAAGAAGCGCAGCATCTCACTATGTTGAAACAATGGGGATGTGATCAAGCACAAGGCTACAAAATCGCAAAACCGATGCCCTACAACGATCTAATCCAGTGGATAAACAAGAAAGACAGCGTCAGCTTACAAAAGTATTAGACACATTTGGTTTCATTAACTCATAACGAAACATGGAATAACTGTTCGTTTGCTTATATGGTTAAAGAGAGTGAATAGTCAGGGAGACAGTCATGATAAGAAGCTGTATATTTTTATTTGGCATTGTTTGTATCGGGTGCAACAGCACGCATCCCGCGTCTAATGTTTCTCCTACCGAGTATCGCCTTGACCACGTCTTCCTAAACACATCTCATCATATTGAATCGGAAGAGGAGATCTTTGCGCTGTCGCCAGAAATGCAAACTTACGTTCAACAGAATTTGATGACCATAAACGACCCTTTCAAACGGGCAGAACGATTACTGCAGGATTTGTTTACCCCCGAAAAATTAGCATTAGCTTACGACAGTGGCGCTGATTTAATTGCTCAAGATACTTTTCAAACTCAGCTTGCAAACTGTTTGTCGCTAACCATTATGACCTACGCGTTAACGGATTACGCCAATATCTCAAGCCAATTCAGGCATGTTAATGTTGAAGAAAATTGGGCTCAGCGATATCAGCAATTTGTCGCGAATGGTCATGTTAACCTAAGAATTATCGGTGAGAAATTTGACAACCGAAAAATATACTCGAGTAACCACACCGTCATCGATTTTGTTCCAAGCTTAGCTAAATTGCGTTCTTCCCCTCTGACTAAACAGCAAGTGGTTGCTATGTTTTATGGAAATAAAGGAGCAGACGCAATGCTCAGAAACGACTATGACACTGCCTACCGTTACTTTGTTGCGGGATTAAATTTAAATGCCTCCGATTCTAGCCTTTGGCACAATCTTGGAATTTTATATAAACGTTCCGGCTATCTTGCGTTATCTGAAACACTTTACCATCACTCTCTGTCTATTAAGCCAGATGACAACAACGTATTAGAAAGCCTCGCAATACTTTACGAGATCACGGATAGAGAAAATGAGGCCAATGGTTTACGCCGAAAAATTCAAGCGTCGCGAAAGACCAACCCTTTTTATTTCGCTATGTTGGGCGATCAAGCTTACCAAGATATGAAATACTCGCAAGCAATCAGACATTACCGTCGTTCCCTCAGCCTAAATCCAAAACAGTCTAACGTATTGTTCGGTATTGCGAAAAGTTATTATCAAATGCATGAGTTTGATACTGCAAGCGCTTATATGAAGCGAGCCGCTCAAGCTAGCGAATTGATTATGGAGCGCCGTCAATACCAACAAAAACTTGAAACCCTAGCTCACTACGCCGCGAAATTGAACAGCCATTAAAATGACAATCTGATTGTTATATCACAGGCTAGTTGGCAATGGTTTGGAGAAATTGCAGACGCTGTTGTTCTTGTTCTGAGGGCTCATAAGGTTTGTCGACCAGCGATTCAACCGCAAAGTCATCAATCACCAACTCATCAAGGTCACTGTTCCCGTATTGCTTTGGCACTCCTGGTCGAGGAGACATCAGCTCTACTTGAAACGTGCGCAACACAAACGGGGCCGTTTCACCTTTCAACACAGACACATGAGCGTTCAATACCAATGATTGACGTCCTGAACTGAGTTTATCTTTGCCAGTCAGGTGAGCAATGGGACGACCATCTTGCGAGAATAGATTTGCTTTGACCCGATACAAACCGCCGGTTTTCACATCTAGGACTACCTTGAACGCCATATCACTATCACGAGTGGTGGGCTGTTCCACCTTGATTATCGTCGCGGTTGGCTTTACGTATTTAACATGTGCCACTACTGGGATTGTTTTCCCTTGAACGCGGGCGGTAACGACCAATTCAAGGGACATCGGGAAATTATCATTGGGCAGCACAGTGGCTTGCCATAGTCCGTTAGATTCGGAAAATTTGCTACTACCTAAAACATCGTCGCCACCAACAGCTTGCGCTTCAACTGAAGCTCGAGTAATGCCTCTGCCCATCAAGGTTAACACGATAGGTTCGGGGGCAGTATAACGATACTTTTCCAAAGAGAGCGTTAGCTTTTCACCATCATCATTGATAGGAACGACTTCATTGGCAAAGAAATTAGGCTCCAAGCGATCAAAGTCATTTTTCGACAATGGTCTTGAGTACACGGGATACTGCAATTCACTGGCATACGCTGTCGCAATAAATCGAGCATTATCTTTAAAGGCCACCTCAGCTTCAGACGCTGGCACCGCATGCGGCACGCTCAGAGACATTGCTGGAGGTTGATTTGACGGGGTAGCAGTAACTGATGAAGGTTGTTTCAATACTTCAACCGCTGATGAAACATGTACCGATGTATCCTTGGGTGTCATAAACCACGCCAAAAAGCCACAAACACTAACAGCGCCAATCAGTAATGAACCTTTCGTATTCTTCTTCATCAGTTACTCCTGCTAATTACGGCATATTGCTGTAGATGATGCGCGACATACTCTGGCTGCTCGAGTTCTGTACATACAGATAATCGGCAGCCCACCACCACCATCCCTGCTCTTCTACATAGGTATTGTAATTGAATACACTTCCATCACCGAGATAGATCCCGCTATACACGGCAGTCACCATTCCTTTGCGGCTATCTTCTAACAGGCCGCCATGACTATAGTCAACGCCCATTAACATCGGATAGTGGTAAGACATGAAACCGGTTACCGCATCGCTTTGACTTTCAAGTTTACCGTTCATCGCAACATAAGGGCTACAACTACCAAAACTGCCCTGACGATTACCACCGCATGATGAATGACTTCCCACAACGCCATCGTCGTTACCCCAAATGAAAGGACTCGTCGCACCAAGATATTCAGATGCGTCACCAACAAAACGAAGTCTCGGTACTCGTGCGTCAGGTACTGACGCTAGTTGACGTGCGTTGTTAACTTTCAAATCATATAAAACGCCAAGATTATCCGTCAGATCGCCACCAAGAAACGCTTCAAGTGCAGCCTCTGTCAAAATAGTCCAATTCTCTGTCCCTTGAGCAACACTAACGGCTAAATCAGCCAATTCACTGCCACCACCAGCGCCAGCAATATCATAGGTTGCTAACACGTTTAACGGCTGATAACCGGCATTCGTGAGCCAGTTTTCTTGGTTTTCTAATACGTAACGCATGACAAGATCACCGGTTGAATGTGTAACAAAGACACAACCAACATCACAAAACCCGGATTGCGACATCTGCACTAATTTTGGCCACACGAAATCAGTCACTATTTTGTCTTCAATGCGCTCAGTGGACGGCCAGTCAATTCGCATATCTGCCCGACTGCCCCAATAACCAGACCAATAATTTTCGCCATCACTTGAAACATCAGGTTGCGAGAATAATTGTCCTGGCTGAAAACCATGAACTAAAACAATTTTGTGTTGCTTTGCAATTACACTAGCAGACATCACACTCATCAGTGCCACTGCAAGCGCCGCTTTTATAAGTTTATTTACCATAAGATACCCTTTCATTATCATTGTTATTTTGATGATTAATGCATACTTTTCTCAGACATTTGGTTGATAGACTTAAGTCTAAGAAACACCAATTGTTAATAATTTGTAACATTTTGCAACAATTAGGATATCTCCCACGTAGGAACAATGTGTAAAGTAAAATAAACAAAAAATTGTAATGTATGGATATCACAGCGGTTTATTTGAAGGGGCTGAATAAACTCTCTAGGATGATAACTGCGATAGTGCCTAGCATGTCATAAAGATTTTACAAAAAAGACACGTGAAACAGCGAAATAATCAATCATCTTCTCTGTTTACATTCGTTTTTTACAACCTTTGAGTTACACTATTGAATAAATAAACCAACAATTTCATAAGGTTGTTTTCATGAAACTCATTACTGCGATTATTAAGCCCCACAAATTAGACGATGTCAGAGAAGCCCTTACCGATAGTGGTTTTTCAGGCATGACGGTAACAGAGGTGAAAGGGTTTGGGCGTCAAAAAGGTCACGTTGAACTTTACCGTGGTGCCGAATACAACATCGACTTTGTGCCAAAATGTAAAATTGAAATAGCCGTGTCTGATGAACGAGTCGATGATATTGTTGAAGTCATTGTCGCCAGTGCCAAAACGGGTTCAATTGGCGATGGTAAAATATTTGTTTCTCCGCTGGCGTCTGTGGTTCGTATCCGCACAGGAGAACAAGATGACGAGGCGGTCTAACGCCGCTAACCTACTCCAACATCGACAGCAATCAAAGGATACCGTCAAACACTCTCGCGTTGAAAAACGCTTAGCTCACACTAAAAATGCCGCCCAAGCAAAAACAAAGGCGGCATTTTTAGTGTCCGAATCCGTTACAGCTCAAAAGGACGGATCATAGAACTGATATTCTTTTGGAAGTTCAACGTGCTTGATGCGTTTACGCTTGGTATTCCATTCTTTCAAGCCTTTTTTCATTTTCGCCGTCTTTTTCCAAGCAGGATCATCAAAGGAATCTGGTAATGGACTTTGTTTATCGGCAAGTAATTTTGCAAAATACGCCTTGACTTCCTTGTATTTGTCATCGTGAGTAATATTCTCATAGCCTCTTCCGTCATGACTGCCATTGGTTTTATACAAGCGTCCTTCATCATATCCATAAATTGGAGTTACTGCCTCTAACAGATAATCCTTTGTTCTTATCAAAGTAGACACCCCTGGGAACGAATAAATAACAGGCTTAGTTTCGTCTGATTTCCCTGTTAAATACGGCGCAATATTGGTTCCGTCATACGAGTATTTCTTATCAATTTCAGCATTAGCTAAGGCAGCGAATGTAGGCAGTACATCGGTAAAATCCATCAATTCGTCTGTTAAACCGCGCGTTTTAATACCTGCTCCAGCTACAATAAAGGGTACATGCACACCATATTCAACGCCTTTGCTTTTCGCTGATGCGGTTGTGCCATTGTCTGATGCAAAGACAATAATCGTATTATCTTCAATCTTAAGCTGCTTTACTTTATCAACAATTTTCCCGACCAACTTGTCGGCGTAGCTCACCTGAGAAAGGAAATATTGTCTGCCTTTAGGCTGACCTTTCGGGAAGTTTTTATTGGTGGGCTTATCACCTCGTTTCACATCATCCGGCGTTGGTCCGTGAGCCGAGTGAGGAAGCACCATAGTGTAATAAGCAAGGAAAGGTTTATTTGCTTTCGTTTGTTCCGTCATGAAGTCCATAATAGCGTTCGAGAAAATATCTGGGCCATAATCGTTCATAGTCGTGTTTAACACTTTGCCATTTTCAATAATACCCGGTTTCCAATAACGTGAAATTTTAGGATCACCTGATTTCGCGCTTTCTTCCCAGGTATCATCAGGTACTAACTTACGCTTTAATATTTTTTCAAAGTCGCCTGGTTCAGCAGACCAAACAGTGTACGAGTCTACCCCGAGGAGGGCTTGGTCACGAATAATATGACCACCCGCTGGGTTGTGCCATTTACCGGATACTTTAACACTGTAACCTGCATCCTTTAGAACGCGAGTAAATGACGGCAGTCGGTCTTTATCATTGTTATTTTGACCATCCGGCAAATAAAAAATCTTGTTGTCGTAGGCGCCGTTATTAATCGCATAATTGCCACTCAAAACCATTGAACGAGATGGTCCACAAATTGCCTGAGTCCATGCATGTTTGAAGGCAACGCCTTGTTCAGCAAGTGCATCTATATTGGGAGTGTTTGAGGGGGTATTCTTTTTAACCTTGTACAAACCAAATTCTTCGAATCCGGCATCATCTGATAAGATAAAAATAATGTTAGGTTGCTTAGCAAACGCCATCAAAGGCAACAAAAAAAGTGCAAGAATGATACTTCTCACCACATACTCCTTTACAATTGGTTCAGTGTGCACAGATTACCATAATGCGCGAACCAAAACGTAAAGAAAGCGTAAAGAGGCTAGGTTTTACTCACCTTTCCGCGCATTGCTTGAAGGGTCAATAAGCCTTCTTGAGCACCGGTAAACCGAACCACGGAAGATGCATTTAAACTTCCCCACAGCATTTGTTGCTCATCGCTCTCGCCATATAAGTGGGCTGACACTACACCGACTGCAAAAGCATCACCCGCGCCGAGCGTGTTAACAGGAGCATCATGCGTGGTAGGCATATAACGATGATTACCCATGGGATCAAACCACTGCGCTCCTTTCTTACCATCAGTGATCACTACATGTTTAACACCAGAATTCAGAAAACGTTGCGCAATATGTCGTAAGTCCGAGAAGTTCTTGGGAGTCATGCAACGAAACTCAACATCGATGGCATTGCCTATTTCAAGTTCTGTTACATCTTTGGCGTGCACAGAACGTTTCTTTAAACCCGTAAAATACTCTGCTTCTTCAGTATTCAATATCAAGTAATCAATCAGTGGAAAGACATGACTAAATGCCTCATATCCGGTGTTGAACTGTGTTTTACCCGGATTCCAAGCTATCTCTACTTCTGGATGATCGCGTTTATAACGATCAATCTCAAGCATGATACTCTGGCTGTCGCCGGATAAGTGCCCAATGTACAATAATTTAGTTTTTGGTAATGTGTTTAGGATCGCGCTGTTAAATAGCTCACTCTCAAGTTGCTTGTTCAACACGGTACGACGACCATCAAATGCGGTTAACACTATGGAAAAGCTAGAATTTTTACCAGATTCAACCACCACGTAATCCGTGTTAATGCCATTTTTTTGCATTTCGCTGCACGCATAGCGACCTTTCTCATCGTCCCCAACGACACCAATGGCGGCAACCTCTAAGCCCAACCGCTTAAAGCCAGTGGCTGTGTTTGCCGCACAGCCGCCACAGGTATTGAGGGATTCTGGGATCTGTATCTTTTCGCCAACGGGGATGGACAAGTAACTAAAATCAGTTTGAGGAGAGTCAATTGTAATAATTGGTGATTCACTCGGCTCGGCAAAAAAATCAACCGTAATTGAGCCAATGGCCAATACATCAAAAACCGTATCCATATAACAGACATCCTATTTCTTATTGATACCATTTGTTATAGCGCTGACCGTCCCTTAAATAAAGAAAAAACCAATAAATTTATTGGTTTTTCAGACAGCTATGGTAGCTAAGCGCTACTGTGGGCAAACATAGGCAATGCCCACAAAGATGTGATACCACGACACCTATTCAACCGTATTTGAATCTGATGCTGTTATTTTTGGACTCGACAGCTCATCATGTCCTAATTCAAGTTCTGCACGATCCGTCAATTCTTTCGGTAATTCCTTTTGAACGGAAACCCCCAACTGTTTAAATTCTGAGGCTTGCTTTACAAGATTTCCGGGGCCAGAAACCAATTGTCCAAGCGCTTTATCATAGGTAGCTTTGGCTTTATCTAGCTGATTACCAACGCCTTGCATACTGGTCAAAAAAGTGGATAGCTTGTTGTAGAATTTTTCAGCTCGGCTGGCAAGTTCAGCCGTGTGCTTGTTCTGTTCTTCAAAGCGCCAAAGTTGACGAACAATATTTAAGCTCGTTAAGAGCGTGGTTGGGGTTGCGATCAAAATGTTGTTCTGCAACGCAAATTGAAAGAGTTGCTCATCCGCCTTTAACGCCTCTACATACGCTGATTCAATTGGAATGAACATCACAACAACTTCCGGTGAGTTAATACCAGGCAACTTACAATAATCCTTACTAGCAAGTTCGGCCAAACGGTCTCGTACCGCCTGGCAGTGTTCTTTTATTGCCTGATGGCGCGTTTCCTCATCTAAACCATTGACATACCGTGTGTAGGCATTGAGTGATGTTTTCGCATCAATCACAAGATGTTTATTTTGTGGTAGATAAACAATAGCATCAGGTCTAAAACGCCCTTCCTCACTGGTAATGCTGACCTCCCTTTTATAATCAGTACCCAAGCGTAAACCCGAATTATCGAGCACGTTTTCAAGCATTAATTCCCCCCAGTTTCCTTGTACTTTCTTTTCACCTTTGAGGGCGGTGGTGAGTTTATCGGCTTGATCGGTTATCTCACGGTTAAGCTTTTGCAGATTCTCCAACTCAGTTCGGAGTTGCACACGTTGTTCGGTTTCTTTGCCGTGAATATCTTCAACACGCGCTTTAAATCCTTTCAGTTCTGTTTGGATGGGATTCAAAATATGACTCATACTCTCAAGATTCAACTTTTTAAAGGCGTCTCCTTTCTTGTCAAGTATGTCATTGGCAAGATTTTCAAATTCCTGTTTTAGCGCTGTTTTGCTCTCCTGTAATAGCTTCAGTTGTTCATCAAAGTGCTGCTGTTTGGTTTGTAACTGGGTATCCAGCTCGGCATATTGTTTGGTCAGACCTTGATGATCTTTTTGAATGGTTTCAAATGCTTCTGTTTGTTGCTGATGGCGATTGGATAATTCGTTGAATCGCTCGGAACTGGCATTCACTTGTTCTGACAATCGAGCCTGCTGCGTTTGTAACGTTTGAACATCATTTACAGCATGAGTCAATTTCTCCTCCAACGCTTGTTTTTGGCTTACAAGGTTAGCATGGACATCCAATTGATTCTGGTGGGTAGTTTCGAGTTTGCCGAGTTCAAGTTGTAATTGCTGAGATTGTGATTGATAACTAATGACTTGCTGATTCAAAGCTTCATTTTCTTTTGCTTTATCAACAACCTGATTATTCAATATAGTCACTTGCTGAGCAGACTGTTTGCCTCGCTGTGACGCAATAACAAAACCCAAAGCACCAGAAATCAACGCCACTAACGCGCCCCCACCCAAGATAACCCCTTGAAACTCTTCCATAGACCCTCCAGAAAACCACTGTATAAATAACCATAGTTAGTAAACACACTTATCACCAAAAATACAAGGTAAAAACGACACAATCGAGATTTTTCAGTCCACTGCGAACCTTGCAATACTTAGTTACAATTGCCGAATGTTTATATTTGAAACCAGTAACCGTTTGTAAAATAATGCGCGCTCATTTTTTACATGGACACAACTATGAACCGTATTTTTTTACTATTATCCACTCTCTTATCCTTTAATGCACTTGCTCAAACGACTAACTTTATTGAAATCGGTGCTCAACAACTTAAATTCGATGGCCTCAGTGACAGCGACAGTGGTTTTGCTATCACAGGTAATAAAGACTTTGGCAGTTTCTATTTGGAAGCGCACTACTCATCAATTGATATTTCAGAAGAAGAA
>CAXRGH010000017.1:0-3254 GCA_964230195.1 Alteromonadaceae bacterium | reverse complement strand
TCACGATTCATCGAGGGAGAAATCAAGCTGCACTTTTTGATTAAACTGCTTCACGGGTTGGCCCCCTTCAATTTTTGGCTTGTATTTCCACTTTTTTAGTGCGCGCTGTGCTTCGCGATCAAAAGTACGTCGTGGCTGAGATTCGATCACTTTCACGTCTTCTACATTTCCGGTTTCATTTATCGTAAACGACAGCTTTACCCAGCCTTCTTTACCATCGCGAGCCGCATCAACCGGGTATTTGGGATCAACCCTGACAATGGGAGTAGCGCCAGTGTCTGGTCGTCCTTGAGTGGGGTCCAAAATATCAATCGTAGGATCGGTAACCTGAGGATCGATATCGATGGTCACATCCGGGCCTTGGTCGTCGTTATTCGGTTCAATTTGCTCTAGCTTTGGTGGCTCAGACGGCGGTGGAGGCGGTGGTGGTGGAGTTAATTTAACAGGATCAATGTCTGAGTCATCCTCCTGCATTACTGGTGCAACAACTGGCGGGGGAGCACTTTTCTCTGGCGGGCGGTCAGAGTTGGCGATGAGTTTTGCCATTAAGGCGAACAAACCAAAGGTAACGGCGCCGCCGATAAATACTAAACTAATGATTCGTAGCATATTAGTCATCCTTATTATTGGTTGATGAATGAATTATCACAGTTGAATGGATATTCTGTTGAATACTCGAAGTCGAGGTTGGTGTTTTTGATGAGTTTATTGGCGCGTTCGCTGATGCGAAGGCTTCGGAAACAATGAAAGAGCAATGGTTTTTTATTATCATACGCGTCCTTTGTCTTGTTAAAACGAAAAGATCAGTAGACCTTTCATTTCTTAAGCTAATGATATTTTTGTTTCTTTTCAATAAAAATCATGAAGAATCTTTAATTGGCTCTCGTGAAAGCGTTGCAGTTTTGGCGAGTGCTTTGTTGTGTTTCATGTTGTTGAGACAAGCAAAGGGAGGGAATGTGTGCCATTAGCGATAAAATTGCGTCATCAATGGAGACGAAAACACCTGCGATCATTATAAAGGTGGAACCGCAGGTGATTCTGATTGATTAATGATGGGCGGCGCGCCTGTGTTTTGTGTTCAGTCCAAACCATTGATTAGGCTTAGCGCACTATTCTTCCTTATAGTTTTCCTCAAGAATTCCTTTTTCTTTCAAAGTCTTTGTGAGCTTTTCCATTCGTACAAATGCGACAAGGCCAAAGACAAATCCGAGTATTCCTAATGCTTCCATGTTTCCTCCTTATAAATGCAGATTTCTGCGATTATCTAGATTTGTTAGTTAACAATAGCATGTTGAGTCTCATGTTTTGGGCTACACCTCATTCATTTTTGTAAAAAAGTGTGTTTCATGGAGCTCGACACGAGTGGCTCATTTGAGACTGAAGGTTAATGCAAAACGGTTATTGAGTAGCATAGAACAGCGTTTATCATCAAACAGTAAAGTAATGGATTACATTTTTTGTTTGCCGACAAACGCCTTCATACCAGCGAGCTTTTCTATTCTACCGTGACTGATTTTGCGAGGTTTCTGGGTTGGTCAACATCCGTACCTTTTATCAAGGCAACGTAGTATGACAACAATTGTAGCGGTACGGTATACATAATGGGTGCAACGACATCATCAATGTGTGGCATATCAATCACGCGCATGGTGTCATCGCTGGCAAAATGTGCGTTTTTGTCTGCAAATACATACATGATACCGCCACGAGCACGCACTTCTTCAACGTTCGAGTGAAGTTTCTCTAGTAACTCATTGTTAGGTGCCACCACGATCACCGGCATGTCATCGTCAATCAATGCAAGTGTGCCATGTTTTAATTCACCTGAAGCATAAGCCTCTGCGTGAATATAGGAAATCTCTTTGAGTTTTAACGCACCTTCCATTGCGATAGGGTATTGGTCACCTCGGCCAAGGAATAAGCTGTGATGCTTGTCAGCAAATTCTTCTGCAAGGGCCTGAATTGGTGCGCTTAGGCTCAATGACTCTTCGAGTTTAGCGGGTACACTGAGTAGTCCGCTCACAATCGCGTCATGGTCAGTTGCTGAAATATCGTTGTGATTCCCTAACGCTAGAGTCAACATCATTAATCCCGTTAATTGGGTAGTGAAAGCCTTAGTTGAGGCCACACCAATCTCTGCACCTGCGCGTGTCATAAAGGCCATGTCCGATTCACGTACCAATGATGAACCCGGAACATTACAGATGGTTAATGAAGCAAGGTACCCCTGTTCTTTTGCTAAGCGCAAAGCCGCAAGTGTGTCAGCCGTTTCACCCGACTGAGAAATCGTAACCAAGAGACTATTGGGATGTACAAAGGATTTGCGATAACGAAACTCAGAGGCAATCTCAACATTACAAGAAATGTTGGCATATTGTTCTAGCCAGTATTTTGCCGTCATACCCGAATGGTAGCTTGTGCCGCACGCAACAATTTGGACGTGTTTCACTTTTGCTAATAAGGTATCTGAGTTCTCACCAAAGATGTCTTTTGCTAGACCATCACTTGTGATGCGCTCATTTAACGTATTACGAACTACAGTGGGTTGCTCGTGAATTTCTTTCAACATGTAATGGCGGTAGCCGCCTTTGTCTGCTTGATCCACTTCAATATCGGAATCATGCACTGGGCGCTCAACGACGTCTCCGTCAGCATTGTAAATAGTGACGTCAGTCCGTGTGATCTGGGCAACATCACCTTCTTCAAGGTAAATGAACCGGCGAGTCACTGGCAATAATGCTAACTGATCAGAGGCAATAAAGTTTTCGCCAATACCTAAACCAATCACCAATGGGCTACCCGAACGGGCAACAATAATTTTGTCGGGATCGTTTTTATCCATCACAACGGTACCGTAAGCACCATCAAATTGTGTTACCGCAGATTGCACTGCACTCAGAATATCTTTTCCTTGAGTGAGTTGCGCGTGAATGGTGTGCACCATGGTTTCGGTATCGGTTTGTGATGCAAAGCTGTATCCAGCCTCTTTTAATGATTCACGTAGTTCATTGTGGTTTTCAATGATGCCATTATGAACTAAGGCAACGCGATCCGATGATAAATGAGGATGCGCGTTCGCTTCTGTTACACCGCCATGAGTTGCCCAACGGGTATGGGCAATACCAACAGTTCCATTCACGTTTTCGGCTTCAACAGCTTCAGCTAAGTTAACTACCTTCCCTACTCGGCGAGCCCGAACGATATCGTTATTATTGCTCAATACCGCAACGCCTGCAGAGTCGTATCCGCGATAC
>CAXRGH010000016.1:0-28334 GCA_964230195.1 Alteromonadaceae bacterium | reverse complement strand
ATTAATTTTTGATACCAACGTTTACCATCAGGTAAATCACCATAACCTGCGGTATCGCGCGCTTGAGGCAAATAGGTATCTTTCAAAAAGGCATGCATCTCTTGATAAGTTGGAATAATCACTTCAGCAATCATGGCTTTGTAACGCTGAGCCAAGGGCCCTTTTTCATTGGCAGGAATATCGTTTGAGGCATTTAATTTTTTGAGTGGTCCCGCAAAGACGCTTTCTTCTACAGAAGCAGTTGCATGAGTTTCAAATTGTGGCAGCATTTTTTCTACAAGAATCTTGGGTAGTACAACGCCTTTATTGATGCCCAGGTACATCGCTGCTTTAACACTATCCATGTAGGTCCGGAAGCCTTCCGCTCTGCCAATAAAATTGTCGAAATCTTTGACAGTATTGAAGGGCTGAACACTATCTCCAGAGCCGAGCACTGCAAATAATGTTTGGTCACTAAATAGCTGAGAAATCGGTAATAATTCACTCGGATATTCACTTAACCCAATCGCAACCTCACGGTCGTGAAAGAAAATATCGTAGCTCAGCTTGTCTTGCGCCGACAATAGCTGATAATCCACCGCTTGAAGCTTTTGGAAATATCGCGTCTCAAAAGCAAGATCATCCGCTTGATTTTCTTTGGTAATAGGACGGCTATACTGATTGTTGTACTGGGATTCACCAAGGTATGTTGCCGAGATTGGGCTTCTCGCTAATGATTCAGCATAATAATCATCAAAAATCGCGTGTAACTTCATACCCTCCGTGTGAGTTGTTTCTTCAGGTGCTGGCGAGCAGCCCATCAGTAAAGCTAACACTACCCAAACATAACCTAACTTTTTCATAATGCACCCTTTTTATCTGTCGTTAGATGAAACATAATTCATATATAATAACAACTACTTATAAAACTGCGAGACTTTGTTGAGCAATATGCGGGGAAACATGCGGAAACATATCTTTATCGCTTATACTGGCGGAACCATTGGCATGAAGCCGTCCTCTCAAGGTTATATTCCAGTGGCAGGGTTTCTCGGTGAAACCTTAGCCGACATGCCTGAGTTTCATCGTTCAGAAATGCCCGAATTTACGGTCAATGAATACCCAGAATTGATGGATTCATCTGACATGTCACCCACTGATTGGCAAACCATTGCCGACGACATTCACGCCAATTATCAGCGATACGATGGTTTCATTATTCTTCACGGCACCGATACCATGGCATACACGGCGTCGGCATTGTCATTCATGCTCCACAATCTGGGTAAACCCGTCATTGTGACAGGATCTCAAATACCCTTAGCGGAACTGCGCTCTGATGGTCAAGTCAATCTCCTCAATGCTTTGTATATTGCGGCAAATTACCCAATTCATGAAGTCAGCTTATACTTCAACAACACCCTATTGAGGGGGAATCGTAGTCGTAAGTTAGACGCTGATGGTTTTGGCGCTTTTCAGTCCCCTAATTTCCCTGCATTGCTCGATGCTGGTATTAACATAGAGGTCAAAGCGGGAATAGTAACGCCAATAAAAGAAACCCCCTTAACCGTCACGCCGATTCAGGCACAGCCAATTGGTATGGTAACTTTATACCCTGGCATTTGCCCTGAAGTGATTACCAATGCCATTCAACAGCCAGTAAAAGCCCTTATTCTTCTAACCTATGGAGTGGGTAATGCTCCACAAAATGATGGCATCATTCGCGCATTATCAATGGCAATAGAACAAGGTATTTATGTAGTTAATTGCACCCAGTGTAGCCGAGGACGAGTGAATATGTCCGGCTACGCAACGGGCAATCGTTTGCAACAACTTGGGGTTTTGTCGTGCCATGATATGACACCGGAAGCAACCCTAACTAAACTGCATTATTTACTCAGTCAACCCATGTCAGCAACCGCCTTTAAAACCGCGTTTGAGCGCAGTTTGAAGGGCGAACTCTCCGAATAGAATAACCTAAGTACCAACATAGGCGAAAAAACGATGGTTGTTGTCTTCCTGTTATGACTTTGCTTGCAGGCGTTTTACTCACTTCCATCGATGTCGTGAGAGAGAACATCAAATTCGTTAAAGTGGGAAAACAATCATTTTTTCTTTTGTTGGTTAACTCTCTCAACGACAAACGTGTTGTTGGCTTGAACTGACGCTTGACTAATGGGTGTGAGATGCGCAAATGAGGCTAAGACTAACGATTTGACTCTTGAGCTTTTAGCAATAAAAAAGCGACCCAAACGAGTCGCTTTATGCCCTTGAACCAATCATTACAGTTTGGTGTTTACGCATTCTCGTATACGTTCAACCATGGACAGTTCATCAGCCTGAACCGGTCCTTGCCCGATCCATTCGCATAGCAAGGCATCGACATCCAAAACTTCACCGTCACCTAAACGTGCCGCCATGACTTCAATTTGCAGTGCACTTCGTTGCTCAGTGTAGGCCGCAGGTGATTGACGTTCGGTTGCGATTTCCATTAATAAAACAAGCTCTGAACGGCTTCGTTTTGAAGTGGTATCAACGGTGAATGCCTGTTGCCAGAAACTCGATAAATCATCAACGGACTCTGGTATCCCCTCACCTTGATAGGCTTCTAGGGCTTCAAGTACGTGATGGTACATGTCACTGACTCGTTGTTTTTCTTGCGCATGACGACGCTTGCCATTGATCTCATCAACCTTTGCGATTCGCCCTTCAAATTTACTCCGCAATTTTTCAGGCAAAGCATCTAGATGAATCACCGACTCACTCTCCAGTGTTGCCATGCATTCATCAGCATCGGCATCATTAGCTGCGTTCTTTACCCTTGCCTCTGCGGTTTTTATTAATGCCTCGAGTGCACTAATATGCTCATCTACTTGTGCCCTATGAGCATCAGACTCTTCTTTTTGCTTGTTGAAAACGCTGTCCATTGTAGCCCTAAATGCAGTCCATAGAGATTCCTCTTTTGCTTGGCCTGCATAACCAATGGCTTTCCATTGCCCTTGCAACTGTTTAGCACGAGTAACGGCTTCTGCAGTTTCAAGACTGGTTAGTTTCTCTGCTTGTTTGATGAGTAGTTGCTTTTCATCGCTATTAGCCTCAAAAAAGGCATCGACTTTTTCATGGAGTGGCTTGATCAATAACTGATAGCGTGCATTAACGTCATCTAATAATGCAAAGTCTATGTGACCAATCTTTCGCCATTGGGTTTGTAATTGTCTCAGTGATTTTGACAGCTCAGATAACGGCATGTCAGATTGAGTCAGTACATCAAGTTCGTCTAGGCAAGCCAATTTTTGTTGATAATTTTCTGCACGTTGTTCTTCTTTTGCCTGATAATGCGCTCGGCATGGTTCAAATGCTTTTTCACACAGTGCATCAAATTTCTCATTCAGGGCTTTGTCTTCCTCAGTATCATGCT
Source organism: Alteromonadaceae bacterium (assembly GCA_964230195.1). Lineage (GTDB taxonomy): Bacteria > Pseudomonadota > Gammaproteobacteria > Enterobacterales > Alteromonadaceae > CAXRGH01. Next base: position 24,937 of record CAXRGH010000016.1, on the reverse strand, counting down.
TTCCTAGGCTATTAAATTCCGCTCGCAACTTTTTCAATGCCGCGGATTGTTCATTGACACTGAGTGGTTTTTCTACCAAAACGGATACCTGTTCAATCAGGTTTGGCTTTCGCGGAGCAGCAATATAAGACTGAAGGTCTTTGAGGTCGGTGACTTTAGCCACAACTTCATCGTAGTGGCGAGTCAACTTAGATCGGTAGTGTTCGGGCAATTTGTCCCACCAACGCTGTAGCTTTTCATATAACCCCATCGCCGTTTTATAACGCCCTTGACGGATCATATTGTCAATGGCTCTTAAAAGGCCGCGAATCTTGTCAGTTTGCTCTTTCAATCTTGATTGGAAATCATCAAGGGTTTGATGCCAAGGTTTTACAACGGCCTGATATTGAGTATTCAGATCGGCTGGCCATAAGTCTCCGTAGGGCTGTCGTAAGCGTTTCCAGTGTGCTTTAAACTCGCGAAGTGGAACTGCGGCATCAGGCATCTCAGCGATGTCACTCGGGATGGCAAGGGATTTAAACTCAGTTAGCAGTGAAGTTGCTTCCTCTATTGCTTGCTGAAACGCCGGCAGTTTATTTAACGTTTGCAGTCTACTCTCAATGTTATTCAACAGAGTTTCGCGGATAGCACTGGCTTTCAACTCTAATACCGAATCTCGTGATGCATGAAGCTTCTGTTGAAATATCTCAAGCTCACCGAGAGTAATACTTGAAGCACCGGTTGACAGCGCGCTGTTGACGTCAACTAAGACACCTTGGGCGTCATTCAACACCCCCTCTTCTTTGGCTTTTTCTTCTGCTTCCAGTTGTGCTAACTCGTAGGCAGGCAACAGCTTAGCTTTGAGTGCCGTTAAGCGCGTGGTTATTGCCTCAAATTTTTCCCCATAAACAGTTAAGTCAGGGTGATTAGCCTGTTCAAGGATGGTATAGGATTGATCATAAGCTTCTGTTAATCTTGTCTGCTCTACTTGCAACTTTTCAAAGCTTGTTTGTTCCGTCAGTGCCAACAATTTCGAGAGGTTTAGCTTAATGGATTTTTCAGCCGTCTCTAATGCAATTCTCTGTGCTTCAATGGCGGCGAGTTTGGTCTCAACGAGTTCACGGTTTTTGCTATCAGTGATTTTCTTAAAACATTTCTCTAACGTTTCTCGATCCTCGATTGGCTGTAACAATTGATACTGTAATTCGCTGTTTGTTGTGGCAAACAATACCTGCTGCGTAAGACTCGGCTTGTTATTTTGCTTTAACAACTCGAGCATGAAATCAGTATTTTTCTGCCATACATCAGCAGACACAGCTTTCTCCACTAAGCTGTAATCGCTTCTAATCACTGCCTGAAGATCTTCATAGCTCACTGACTCTGATCCGCCGGCAATCACTGTATTGTGCATTAGTTGTTGCCCGTGACGCTGAACCTTTGGAGATTTATCTTCACAACTTGCTTTCCACCACAGCATAGTATCATTTAAAACGGTAAGAGCAGCGTAACGAACGCTGGCATCAGTATCATTGAATGCAATCGTCTTCAGTATCGCTTGTTGTTCTGCGGTGTCACCCTTCATTGCTTCCACAGCGGACTTGCGCTTGATTGGATCTGAATGGGTATGTTTAGGAGAAAATAATTGTTTAAATATCATTTTTACCAAACCTTTTGATGGCTGTTTCTTGACGCAGCTCTTGTCGTAACTCAGATTTTGACTTGTGAACAATATTGCCATCAGAACCTACGGTCATATGCTCACCAGACTGCCCGACTTTGGCTTGATAGGCCATGATAGCCTGCATACATTGTGATTTTTGATCATCACTAAGTGTAGCACCATCAAGCCATTTACCCGTTTCTACACATTGACATAGCCGTTCATAAATATCGGGGGTCATTGCACTCAGCAGTTGCTCTATGTTCATCCAATTATTGACCTTTTTTCACAAAGATTAACCTTATACGGTTGACGACATACCACACAAATCCAATGACGGAACAGCTAAGAGCTATGGTGTGTTGCGTTGTACTGGGCTCAACATCGCCCCAAAACATAACACCAAAACCGCCAATAAATAACAGCATAGCAATCATTGATTGCGTTTGTATGCTTTGTACGCGGTGGTAATGCTGAAGTCTCAAATGGCGCTCACTGTCTTCTTTGGAAACACCGCGAATCGATGTACCACAATGAGGACAGTTTGAGGCTTTATCTGATACAGATTTATTACAGGATGGACACTGAATAATGGCCATAACTTAAACTCCTGCTAAATGACTTTACATACAATGTGCGCGACCTTAGCCGCGCCTCATCGTTATTTGTTATGGAACTTATCCCAGTACTGCTTAACTTCGTCTTTCATCTCTTTACGTAGCAACATGATGCCGAACAAGTTCGGCAGTGTCATTACCACAATCGCAACAGCAGATAACGTCCATACAATGGTAGTATCAACAATGGCTGCAGCGAAGAAACCAAACACATAAACAATACGGTATGGCATAACGGATTTCGCGCCAAACAAATAGGTCATGGCACGGTCACCGTAATAAGACCAAGCAATAGCGGTTGAAAATGCGAATAACAACAACCCTATGGACACGATATATTGACCGAATTCACCGAGGAAACCTTGAGTAAAGGCTTTTGCCGTCAGTGGTGCAGAATGGATCAGTGACTTGCCTGAGACAACCACATCCTCCGTTTGAAGACTACCGTTATCAACCACAAGTACACCATTGTAATATTGATTGTCATTGTCTTTTACAACCACATCTTCCGCTACTGAACGTGCGTTAATTACGGTGACGTCGCTGCTGTTTATGCGTCCGTTAACCACAGTCAAAGATCCATTGAAACCGCTCACTTGATGATCTTCCACGTCGTTAAGGTAACGGTACAACTGAGACTTATCAGCCTCCACTTGGTCACTGTACTGTCCTGACACGATCACCATGTCGGAACGTGGAAAATCGTTCTCAAACTTTTTATTCCACACACCAGAAGACAGTATGACGAGTCCAGTTAACGTACAAATAATGATAGTGTCGATGAAAGGCTCAAGAATAGACACCATGCCCTCAGAAACCGGCTCTTTTGTTTTTGCTGACGCGTGAGCAATTGGCGCAGAACCTTGTCCGGCTTCGTTAGAGAACAAGCCTCGGTTGACGCCACGGTTGAAAGCATAAGCAAAGGTTGCTCCCAAGAATCCGCCAGCGGCAGCCGAACCAGTAAATGCATCTCTAAATACAGCGACAAATGATGGGCCAACATTTTCCAAATTAGCAAAAATGACGGACAAAGCACCAAGCACATAGATAGCCGCCATCGCTGGTACAATCTTAGATGTTACCTTTGCGATCCGCTGAATACCGCCGATAATGACCAACCCAAGTAATACTGCAAGTACAGCACCAGTCACCGTGGGTGATAAGCCAAAGGTGCTTTCCATACTCGTTGCAATACCATTGCTTTGTGGGAGGCTACCGGTACCAAAGGAACTGATGACAGTTGCTACAGCAAAGGCAACCGCTAACCATTTCATGTTCAGTCGACGGTCCATAAAATACATTGGACCACCAGCCATGGTACCATCTTCAGTTTTCACACGATATTTGTGCGATAAAGTAACTTCAACAAATTTGGTTGTCATACCAAAGAAAGCCGTGGCCCACATCCAGAACAAAGCCGCAGGACCGCCAAGGAAGATTGCAAAGGCAACACCACCAATGTTGCCCATACCTACAGTACCTGAAAGCGCAGTGCTGAGCGCCTGAAAGTGTGACGTATCGCCCGGTGAATCCTTCTTATCAAATTTACCGACTAACACCGCCCACGCATGATTGAAGAAGCGTATTTGCGGGAATTTCAAGTAGATAGTAAAGAAAAGACCAACACCAAGTAACACATATGGAAACCACCAAGCACTGCCAAGGTAGCTATCAATTGTTACAAGAATACTATTAAAGAGTTCCACATTAACCTCGTTTATTTTTGTTATTTTTCATCAGAGTTTGTATCTTCGCGCAGTGTACTAACCACTGCTCGGATTGCAATCATTATATCTTGCCCAAGTTGTTGACTACGTTCAGGAGACCAACCAACCACAGGATCTGGTAGCAATGCGTTATCTTTAAAGGGCATTTCTACTGTGTAAGACAAACAATCAAATTTCTCACCCACCGCATTACAAGCTACCGTCATATTGGCTTCTCCCGGCGCGTCTTTGTCGTAGCCTTCATCATCTTGAAACTCCGGCGTTGCTGCAAGCCAAGCATTTTTGAAAATACTTTCGAGTTGCGCGATTCGCGGTGAATAGCTTGGGTTACCCTCGCAACCCGCAACAAAGTTAAACGGTAATGCTTCGTCACCATGAATATCCAAGAATAGATCAACCCCTATTTCTTCCATTTGAGCCAACACTAATGCAACTTCTGGGCTTTTATCCATTGACGGGAATTGCCATTCCCGATTCAAATTAATGCCCGCTGCGTTGGTACGTAAATGACCGCGAACTGAGCCATCAGGATTCATATTAGGTACCACATAAAAAACGGCGTCATCCAATAACTGCCTCGCAACACCATCACTATTATCAAGCAGCCTAGACAAGAAACCTTCAACAAACCACTCCGCCATAGACTCGCCAGGATGCTGACGCGCAATCATCCAAATGTTACGTTTTTCGGGTCCCGGTTCACCTATCGTTAGCATTGACATATCTCTGCCATCCAAAGTGTTTCCTAAAAACATTTCGGAGCATAAATCGTGAGTTTGCGCCCATGCCAACAGATCTAGGTGGCGCTCGTATGAATAGGGTGCAAAGTAGGCAAAATACGTGCTCCCCTCTTCAGGTGTATGATCGATAACCAAGGTGTTACCATCGAATGAGGTATCAACTCGGAACCAGCTTTCACGATCATAACTAGCCACCGCTTGATAACCATCCCAACCGTCAGGATAAGCAGATTCAGCCAAGTTATTGATTGATATTGTATGGTTGATAAAAGGCTTGGACTCTAACTTGAAGTGAAACCACTGGTAAAAGTCAGATTGATGGTCTTTTCGGATTTCAAGTTGAATGTTATCGGGGGAATGTGCCGCGTTAACAATAATGTTTCCGCTGTCAAAGTTCGCACTAACTCGCATCATAATTTTATTTCTACTTTTTATTCGTGTCGCGTTTAACTCTCAAAATGTATCACACCATATTCATAACTGCCACCGTACCCGCATGGATTTACACTATTGCTCCGCCATCATTGTGTGTAAAGCCAAGCCCACAGTGCTTGAATAACCGCGATGCTTAGCTTTCACTACAAACGCGCTATCAAGAATGTAGTAACTTGGATATCCTGATATTTTAAACTGCCTCTGATGCTGAGTATTTCCCAAAACAACATCGGCCTCCAATGAGTGTCTGCTCAAGAACGCTTCCACGTCCTTTACAGAGGCATAATCAAGGGCAACAATTAGACGATTGTAATCAGCAGCATCAACGCTATTAATATTTTCAATACTCAATGAACAAATCGTGCACCAAGGAGCAAAAAAGTACAGCACCCAAGGTTTGTCATTTGATTCGAGTATTACTGGCTGGCCTTCGAGAGATTGAAAGACCAACTGGCCGAGAGGTACATCAGTTTCTGTTTTAAGCATACCCCTCGTTTGAAATATCAATACCGCTACTACTATCGCCGCAATCGCAGACCATTCCAAGGCATATTTTAGCCATTTATTCATGAAGATTTCCCATCTCACTCGATGATAATGCTCGAAAATTCAACGACATCACGACACCATCCTCTGTGCCAGTCTCGGTTGGATAGTATTGCTTACGTATTTGTTGAATCGCGAACCCGGCTTTTTGATACAGTAGAATGGCCGCTTGATTAGACGCTCTGACTTCCAACCAAACAGTATTCGCATTGTTAAGTTTTGCATGATCAAGCGCATGTTGCAGGAGTTTGCGCCCAATCCCTTTCCGGCGTGAGGTTCTGGCTACCGCAATATCCATTATCGTGACTTCATCACACACCTGATGCAAGATACAGTAACCTTCAAATCGTTCGGAGTTTATCGCTTGTAATGTCATGTAAAGCTTTTGATTGCACTCCGAAAACGTATTTTTATTCCATGGCGCAATATGATTTTGACAATGCAGTTGGTAAGCAACGTCTAAATATGACGATTGTAATGGACTGACTATTACTGATTGAGGGCTTGCCATAACGCCCGCTTGTGATGAGGCTCCATCAACTCAGGTTGAGGTGTATAGAGAATATTATCCTGAAGTGCGACTTCATCACCTATTTTCCATTCATACTGACACTCTGGAGCGTCAGTTGCTGAGGAGCTAAATACTACGGGAAGTTCAGACTTACCCCACGCATTTAGTACATCACTGACCAGTGAAGCGTATTGCTGAGACACCTCAACAAAAACAGCATTCATTGTGGCTCTGGGTTGACTGGTCTCAGCTGCCACCGCTGAAGATTCAGCTGGATTTGATGCCAGCGACTCGGACTCAGCTTCGAATGAAGCAAGTTCATTTGCAGCTGCTGAACGTAAAGACCACTGGTCAATACCAAGACTGCTGAGTGTCGCTTTTTGCATGGATGACAAAGATTTCATAGACGCAGGCTAGCATGAATAGTGAGAAAAGGGAATTGGCAGGGGCGGAGGGATTCGAACCCCCAACCATCGGTTTTGGAGACCGCTGTTCTACCAATTGGAACTACGCCCCTGCAATGCCTGCGGATTATACGGAAGCTTTTTAAAAGGTAAAGTTTTTTTGAGTAAATAGGCATTAATTGACCATTAATTCATCAACCCTGAGTATTTGATGCCGCTTAAAGGGTAACCTGCCTCACAACACTTAATTGATTGAGTAGCTCCATCAGCCGTTCAATTGCATCTGAATTAGCCTCAAAGTTATCTTCAGTCAACTGATGCTCTATTGTAAAACACAACCTCACCAAATCATCCTCTTGGTAGTTAGAAGCTGCTCCTCGGAGCCGATGACAGAGGTCAACAATCCCTTCCACATTTTTGGATTGATAGAAACCCATTAACTGAGTGGACTCATCCGTTAAACTTGCCATAAAGCGTGCTTTCAATTCTGCTAATTCATTTTGCAGTAGCTTTTCGTCTGTGATTTTCTCAACATTTGGTAAGTGTTTACTCAAGGCTTCAATCAACTTTGAACGGTCTATCGGTTTGGCGAGATAACCGATAAAACCACTGGCTAGATAACGTTCAATTTCTCCAGTCAAGACGTTTGCCGTAAGCGCTAACGCTGGCGAGCTCACCCCTAATGAACGCAATTTTTTAATCGCTTCATCGCCCCGCATATGAGGCATTTGAATGTCGAACAACATAAGATCAAAAACGTTATTTCGAGCAGCCTCGACGGCCGCAACGCCATCAGATACAGCCGTTACCGTCAATCCTAAACGCTGAAGCATAGTAGTGATTAGCTCTCGGTTATTGACATTATCCTCTGCAACGAGCACGGTTCCTGTGCAACGTGCAGTATGATGGATTTCAGTGGGGCACGCTGTAATTAGTTGAGCATTAAATTCTTCTCGACTCGTAATCATGTCGCCTTGTTCATCGGCAAAAGGAAGCGAAAATGAAAATTTGCTTCCTGTCCCCAACTCACTATCGACGTTCAAGTCGCCCCCCATAAGGCGAACCAACTGTTGAGAAATACTTAATCCAAGTCCTGTTCCACCATATAATCGATTGATATCTTTAGCCGATTGTTCAAAAGGTTTGAAAATATTAGTCAACTTATCAGGTGCGACCCCAATGCCATTATCAACAACGTTAAAATGAAGTGATTGTTTTTCCCGAGTGATCCTGAGAATAACCTCGCCCTGCTGAGTAAACTTAAAGGCATTAGAAAGCAAATTAAATAAAACTTGTTTCAGACGCACCTCATCAGCACATAACTCAGCGTAGATTGGATATTGAATGTCCAACGTAAAACGATTACCTGTCTCACTTGCAAGGGATTCAGCGTAATCCGACGCAGCCTTTACGATAGGCACTAACTTAAAAATTCGGGATTCACAGGTTAATTGCCCTGCTTCAATTTTTGAGATATCCAAAATATCATTCAACAACACTAATAAATGTTCACCGCTTTGAGCTATTCGTTGAATCGCTTTATTACGTTCCAGGTCGGTTATATCCCCTGTAAGTATACTGTCTGCGTAACCAATAACGGTGGTCAATGGCGTGCGGATTTCATGACTCATATTTGCTAAAAACAATGACTTCGCGTTATTTGCTTGTTCTGCTTCCTGACGCGCGTTCTCAAACATTTGCGTTCTTTCTTGGACCTGCTGAGAGAGCCTAGCATTTGCTTGCATCTGTAGCTCGTCATACGCTGAGAGTTGCTCACCCATCACATTAATTTGCGTTCCTAAATAACTGATTTCATCGTTCCCTGCAGTACTCACTTTAACGCCGAAATCGCGCTCAGCGATATCTTTCGCTGCTGTTGCAATATTACGCATCCTGCGTCTGTAGTTAAGTGTAAATAACAATGCGCAAATGATGGCAATGGCGGTAGCCAAAACAGACCACGACGTTGCCTGGACGACAGACTGGTCAATATTACGGGTCAATCTTCTTGCCAGCTGATCTTTGATGGCCATGACTTCATTTTGTTCGATAACAAATACCGCGAAGTAATCAACGGGAGCGATTTTTCCATTTTTCCATACATTAATTTCGGCAATTTTGTTCGCACTCAGATACAACTGCTGTTCACCAAGCTGTAATTGATGAAACGTTGACTGTTCACTAAATGATAAATTTGCCACCTCCCTGTAATAGCTGTCGCCCAATTGCAGATTTCTCAATCTAACACCCGAGGACTGTGATTTTTTTTCATCAACCAACCCCAAGGTCTTCGCCTGATGACCATCAATACCGATGAATTCACCTTCACTTGTAATAATGGTGGCAAACCCGCGTTGCTCTATTTTTTCCTGAGCGACCACGCCCAGCAACTGCTTCACATTGACGTCAGTCGCTACCGCGCCATGGGTTGCCTCATCTTTCCATATGGGATGAAACACGGTAATCAATTCACCTTTGCCACCCGCATCCTCATAAATCGGCGTAAAGGTAATTTGCTGGGCAGGAAAGCCATCGACTACCCATTGCTGCCAGCTTTCGATGAGTCCCGGAAAAAAATAGTCGTAGAAACTGAATTTACTGTGTTCTGGGTATAACGAAGCAAAGGCTTCAGGGATATTTGCCCAAGGCGTTGCGTATATAAATGGTGTATTCTTGGGTCCAATAATATAAGACCACGATTTTTTAACACCACTTTGACGCAAACTAGATAAAAACGGGTCAAGTCCTTCGTAAGTGGATAGCGCCCGCTGAGTCATTTGATTCGGTTGTCCGTTTTCATTAGTAAGATAAGGCCACAGCGCAATAACAGTATCAAAACTATCCTTGCTGGAATGTGCTCCACCAGTGGTTGGAATAAACACTCGATCTGATGATTGAGGATTGGGATTCGGACTCGCGGACTCAACCGCGTATTGCACGCGCTTTGCTAACAATCGCGTTTCGTTAGCAATTGATTCCAATTTTTCGTTTATCGTGCTGGCCAGTTCTAAACTACGAGCTTGCAGTTGAGCTCGGTAGACCTGCTCCAAACTAGCTTGTGTTTGAATGGATAGGTAGTTTGCAGTGGAGTCCTGCATTTTATTAAATAACATGACTGAAAGCGCAAATATGGCTAACGCAGGAAGCACTGCTAAGATAATAAGGTGAAATGCAAAGCGGTTGCCCAAGGTTCTACGTCTCTCAATCTATGACTATTTATTTCAAAACAAGAATATTACAAAGTAGTCTATCCCGCATTATTCAGTAACATATTTTTATTGTTTTTTTGTAAAATAATGTTTTTCAGTGGCCGGTTGCATCCTATTGCCGTTTCTGAATAAGGTGTTGCCAGAGTTCATGAGTTAAATTAACCCATGGCATGGCATCCAACATCTCGCGATACACACTTTCTTTTTTCCGGTTGGTTGCAATGCTGTAGTATTCGCACAGCTGGTACTGCTGACGACTATCAAACTGATTGATTGCCACCGTTGAGGCGAGATCAAAGGCCTCCGTACTCAATGCGGCATATTCAAAGTCAATTATGCAAAGCGGCTGATTGCTGAGTAAGTGCTCAATATGCAAATCATGGTGACCTAACACTGTGGGCGTTTGCTCTCGCCAATACGCCTCCCCTTCCTTCAGACGTTTCTCCATCTCCGGCGTCAGAGGTAATTCACTCGCATCAATGTACTGATGCCAAATCTCAGGTAAATTAAGTCTTGGACAATCTGGATATTCCTGTAATACAGGCAATTGATGCAATGTTACCAAGGCGGTAGTCAACCACTCAAGCTTATCCGTTTCACTCTTTGGAGTCTGGTGGGATACCCATACATCTAACTGAAAGTGATTGCCTTGGCTTAGGTATATAGTGTTCGGGGTTAACTGGTGCTGCGTCAACCATTCCATTAATTGACATTGTTGCAGTCGATTAACCATGACTTCAGTGTCAGAAAAGACTTTCAGAAAATACTGCTGTGTTCCGCTGACCAACTGATAATTCTGATTAATCGCCCCCGCCTGCAATTCAATGGCAAAGGCATTTTCGTCAATGCAAGACAAAGACTGTAATTCTGAGAACCAGGGATAATGTCCAAAAAGTCTTCTTATGCTGCTTGGCTGTGAGCTGCATTTCGCCATTGTATGTACCCGTATACTGAGAAGATAAAGTAACTGAAGAATAGAATTCCAGTAAGATATAGCCCTTGTATCCAATAGAGATATCCTGCCACTACATCAATCACCATCCAATATAACCAGTGTTCTGCAATTTTCTGGGTCATCAAGTAAGTTGCAAACAAACTAAAGATAAGCACAGCAGCATCGAGAAGCACATGAGCGGAAACAAACCAATGCTCTGCAAATTGGACTAGACCATAACTTATGGGTACTAATGCCATGACCCAAACCCCATGAAACGCTAATCGACGTTGCTGAAACGGTTTTGGCTCTGAGCTATTTACCTGATTCCAGTTCCACCATCCGTATACTGCCATCACCATGTAATACAGGTTAAGCAGAGATTGAAACGGTAAGCTCACTTTCCAGAATAGCACGGTGTAAATCGCAGTACTGGCAAAACCTGCAGGCCAACATAGACGATTGCCACGAGCGGCTAACCACACGTAGGCGAGTGCTAAAATAACAGCAACGATCTCCCATAACGATTGCTGCTGCCATTGCATCAATAATTGAGCACAGACATCATTCATTACGACTTACTGTTATTCTGTTGAGTTGACATTGCATCGGCATTTAAAAACTTGCATACAAAGATAGCTTGTCCAACTTGTTGATAAGCTCGATGTGTTTCGTCAGCGATAAATTGCATCAACGCAAAATGTTCGCCCACAATTCTGGTGCTCGTTGGTGTTGTTACCACGTCGAACCGAGTATCCGAATTCAGCCGTTCAATAAAGCCTTTAATGGGTGCAATAAATTCATCCTGTAGCGGATACATTGACATTTCAATCATTAAATTCACGATTATTTCCTTCCATAAAAAAGGAGGCTCACGCCCCCTTTCTCAATTAAAATTGAGTACTAATGGTTAAACCAACACGACGAGGCTCACCAAACTGCTCCCATAAAGTGTCAGCATAGTAGGCTGGCTCTCGCGGGTCATTACCAAAGTAAAAACCACGAACACCATAAGTTTCGTCAGTTAAATTGCGCCCATAGATGGTGACGGACCAGTCAGCGATGGTATACGTCAAGTTAGCATGTAGCAAAGTAATCGCGTCTGATTGTTGGTCATGGCTGTAGGAATAGTAGAAGCTGTCTTTTGCATCAGCTTCAACCGTTAATGTCATGGCATCATTGACGGTAAAGGTTGCACCAACATTAGCTTGATAACTTGGTGCATGTGCCTGCTCTCGCCCACTAATATCAACAGCAATGTCATCCACTTCTCGCGTGATCCCTGACAATTCTGTATCTAACCACCCAAGGTTAGCAAAATAATCCAGACCCTCACTAGCACTGTAAACTAATTCAGCTTCAATACCCATGTTTTTACCCGATGCAGCATTATTTGTGAATCCAACAAACGTCGGAGCAATCGTCTCTGTTGGATCTTGATTAATCCAGTTTTTATACTGGACATCGTTACGTTTCTGATAAAAACCGGTGAGACGGTATACCAATGATGTATCAGCAGACTCACCTTTCAAGCCAAGTTCAAGGCCAACTAATGTTTCTGGAGCAAAGCTTGCGTACTTGTCAGCAAGTTGTGGGAATTGATCAGCTTTGCTCAATGCTTCGCTGTTAACGCCTCCCATTTTAAAACTACGTTGCAAAGTCACATAAGCCATGGCATCGGAAAATACGTTCTGATGGTAACTAACTTCAGCTCCCCACGCAGTATCTGAAACAGAGTGTTGAAGGTTGCCTGAATCACTATAATCGAGTGATTGATGCGCTAATCGGCCGCTGATAGTGACCCAACTTTGTTCACTGAGGTTGATGGTATTCTTCGCGAAGACCGAAGCGTCTGTACGACCAACCGAACTATTAAAAGTTGCTGGTGCAAACGCATCCCAATCAAAAAACTCACGGGTCAAGTCTTGTGTTTCATCAGCATAGTAAGCGCCTACTAGCCATTGTTTTTTCTCATCTGACACAATAACTTCAAGTGTGTCTTCCATGTGATCACGTAAATAATGATCGGTAGACGAATATTCACACGCCCATGGCTCAGTCACAGGATCTTGCCAAGGGCACGGATCAGGTGCAATGCCCACAAATCCCCAGTCTTCATCGTAACCATAGCCAAGATCAGCAGATAAATGGGTTAACTTGATATTAGTGTTCAAGCCTTCAAAAGCTGAGTAATCAAATTGAATAGCAGCCGCTGTGCTGTCTTGTTGATCGAATCCGGGTTGGTCGGATAACGTATTTCTATTCAAATCTAAGGAAAATGCATCATAACCATTATCAACATCAATGGCATGCAGTGACACGTTAGCCTTCAAATTTTCGGACAGTTCGGTATTGAGATTAACACGAGCAGTTAACTCATCAATGTTATTGGTATCATCTCTACCTAAATGTATGTTGTTGATGAAACCATCACTTACGTTCTGATGGACGCTCAAGCGACCGTTCGTGCCATCGGTCAACTCACCATTCACAGCAAGTGCAAGGTGGTGACTTCCAAAATTAGCAATACCCGCTTCAAATTTAGCCGCATAGTCACTGGTTGCTTGCTCAGTGACCACGTTAATCATACCGGCCAAGCCTTGAGCGCCAAAACGTGCACTATTGGGGCCTTTAAAAACTTCTACCTGGGCTACGTCAAATGTACTTGCACCCGCCATCAATCCAGAATAGTCGATACCATCAACCAAGAAACCAACCGAGGGATTCACTGGGTCAACAAATTGACTACGCTCACCAATACCACGGATTTGTACAAATCGACCACGACTTGCCCCCATTGAAAAGTTTAAGTTGGGGACTTTATTAAACAACGCCTCGAGGTGTTGCGCATTGCGTTCTTTAATATCATCAGCTGACAGTACGCTAATGGTGGATGCAGTCTGTGACAACGGGGTATTATCCAGCGTACCGTAGACGACAACGCGTTCAACATCGGCGTCGTCACTGACGGCAAACGCAGCAGGAGAGAGTGCCATGGCAACAGCACTCGTGAGTAAAGAAAGTTTTAACATTGTTGGGATCTCTTCTAATAAACAACACGAAAAGATCCGGGTATCAGGCAAAATGAACGATAAAAAGGGTACCATTCCTACGCCGGCATTATCCGGATCAGGTTACAGGGTTCTGATATCAGTCTCAGCCAATACCGAAATGGTATTAGCACCCCTTGGTTTGTCCATCGCTTCGCAAGGAAACGAAAGACGCGTGAATTATAATTACATTTGATTTCTAATCAAGTAACAAAAAACAATTAACGGTGTCAAACAACGCGTTAACGCTGAGAATGGATCACAACAAACAAAAACGAGCCACAAAGGCCCGTTCGAAGACATGGTTAAGTACTATGGCGCATCAATAATTACAGTTTCGCTGACGCCTTCGTCAATTTATACATGCGCACCATCAAAGACATTGAAAGAATCACTTCTGTCATAACCACCGAGAATAAACCGGTTTGCACACCGTACGTCATCCAAATGCCAGATGTAATTAAGAAAGCAATAGTCCGCTGATTGCGCTGTAGGTACAAGACAGCGTAACTCCCAACGACACCGCCGAGTGCTGGCAAAATCGAAAACCAAGTTGCACCGGTTGCGTTCACTATTGAGTAACAAAGCAAACCAACGAATAACAACATAAAGGCCACTTTTATCGCATGTAGTCCTGAGAACCTAAGCATGACGAGGTTACGAATAATCGACAACACAATGGTTACAGCAGCAAATGCAGAATTGGTTAATGCAATCTGAAATGCTAAAAATACCAATCCTACATTGGTTAACTTTAGTTGCTTTTCATCGTTCGAAGTTGCAGCGCCCAGTGCCAAAAAACTGATGGCCATAAATCCAAACATTTCATTAAATAATATCGTCAACATGAGCGCCTCCTCTTCTGTATTACTCAAATTCGGCGCTAGTCTAAAGGAGAAAAAATGGTGTGAAAAATGAAGTATTTTAGACACCAAGCATTAGAAAATCTAATCAGTTAATGTTGGGTGAAAGTTGTTATCTTTAGGTAAACAAAATACGACAAAACAATTAAAATGACTGTTAAATAAACACTTAATAGCTTTTAAATATATAGAAATAAAAATAATGAATAAAAACGCAATGACTTCATTGCGTTTTTTGCAATAAATCTTCTAATGTTTTTCCATGTGCTGAGGGCTGTCGAGTTTCTGCATCAACTTGAACGAAAACGATGTCGTCAGCAAAACAAATGGTTTTTTTCGTTGCGGTATTACGCAACAAGCATGAGACGGTAATCGACGTTCTACCAACACGTTTGGTTGATAGGCCAAATTCAACCACATCACCTTGTAATGCGGGAGCCTCAAATGTGATTGCGCCAATATGTTTAGTGACTAACGAGTTAGTTTCCAACTGACAAATGGCATAAATTGCGGCTTCCTCATCAATCCATTGAAGCGCTCGACCTCCAAACAATGAATTTGCGTAATTCAAATCATTTGGCATGACCAATCTGCGTGATAAAAACTGCATGGGTTATCCTTTCTTTTGTTATGATAACCATTAAGATAACAGCTGTGATAATTTTTGAGTACTTTGATTTTGGAAATAGCCGGGACCCCGTCGTCAACATCTGATGCCACAAATCAACACCGACAGTTGATTGTCATTGAAGGTGAAAAAGATTGGTGTATTCAATCCGTAGCGCCTTATCTCAACCAATACAACTCTGTACTCTACATCTCCTCTCAGTCACCCAGCAATGGACACATTACCGCGATTGAGGCACATCAATACCATCATCATTTGGGGCGTGAGTATGATTGTGTGGTCTATGATGGGTATAGTGATTTGCGTCCAAACGCTTTAATGGCCCTCAGTGGCGTTGTTAAAATGGCAGGTGTCATGCTCCTCATATTGCCACCCCTTAGCAACTTTTTAGGTAAAACTAATAAAGGCGTTGAAAGACAATGGCTATACAATGCCTTGAAGAATAATCAATACACGCGTTGGCAATCCAAGGAGGGTAATGACTTGGGCGCTTCACTGCCGCCAATAACCAATAACCGAAAGGCAATATTGGAGACTCAGGCACAGGCAATTGAGAAGGTGATAAAAGTTGCTTCTGGGCGGCGTAATCGCCCTCTCGTACTAACTGCTGACCGAGGTCGCGGAAAAACGAGTGTTTTAGGCATGAGTGCAGCTGATTTGCTACTCGCCGCCAATCATGTGATCATTTGCGCTCCCGCTCCAGCAACGGTTCAAAAAGCATTTGAACACGCAACTGACAGATTACTGAATCATCACAGTATTGCGCCACATCAGTTTTCTGCCAACGGACAAAACATCCATTACAAAACACATTCCATTCAGTATTTTCCGCCCGATCGATTACTAGAAATCTTACCTGAAGCGAATCTGCTCATTGTTGACGAAGCCGCGGCGATCCCAACTCAATTGTTACTCAAAATCATTCCCCACTACCATCGCGTTGTGTTTAGCACAACGATTCACGGTTATGAAGGTTCAGGGCGCGGCTTTGAGTTGCGCTTCCTACCTCGACTGAAAGCAATCTATCCAGATGTTAGTTTTCATCGCCTTGAGCAGCCTATTCGTTGGCTTCCAGGTGATCCCCTTGAGGAATTTTGGCAACAATGTTTTCTCTGCTACCCAGCTGCAAAAACACAACACGCGGTTGAGTTCAACACTGATGAGATTCGCCTGATAAAGTTTGATCATTTTATAGCAATGGAGAATAGGACACTCCTACACCAAGCATTTAACTTACTGGTTAACGCGCACTATCAAACAACACCTGAGGACTTATGGCGCATACTCACTGGTGAACACCAACTCTTTTTGGCCTATCAAAATTCGCAGTTGGTTGGCGCGTTGGTAGGTTGCCCGGAAGGAAACTTTCAAGAGCAGAGTTTGATATCTGCAATTACCGCAGGTGAGCGCCGTGTCAAAGGCCACTTACTTCCACAGCAATTATTACTCCATTATCAAGATGAGGCGATTGCTCAACAGGCGTTTTTCCGTGTCGTACGCATTGCCGTTGATCCAGAATATCAACACCAAGGATTGGGCACCGCAATGTTACAACAGTTGAATAGTGAGTTGTTGCCACAGTTCATCATTGGCAGTGCCTTTTCAGCAAATGCAGGATTATTGTCATTTTGGTTGAAAGCCGGCTTTTCAATTGTAAAGTTAGGGACTCGAAAGGATGCTGCCAGTGGTGAGCATAGCGTGATTGTTTTGAAATCCGGTAGTCGCCAGCAACATTTAGTGGATACTTTGAATCATGAGTTTTCAAATGATATTGAGCATCAGCTGATTCACTATTGCCGTCAATTATGCCCGGAGCTGATTGCAGTTGTACTATCGCAAACAATAAAAACAAAGCCTTTATCCACACGGTACCACCATTTATTGCAGCGTTTTTTGGCAGGTGGCTCCCTTGATATTGCGTTACCGGCTGTCCGTCAGTGGTGTTTGCAGTCAGAGACCTGGTTTTCGTTACCTGTCAAAGCGCAGTCGCTACTTGTGGAAGCCATTGTGTTGGCAAAGCCCTTGAATGAGCTGAAAGGGCGTTACGCCATCACAGGAAAAAAAGCGTTTCAGGAAAGGATAAGGAAGATCGTCAGTTCCCTTCAAAACGATCGCTAACTCACAATTTCCCGCTAATGAGGGTGCAGGAATTCCAAAAAACCAAGCAACATGACTGCAACACAGACGCCAATCAGATGGTAGACATTCCAAGCGCGGATTTGAGTTTTTAGTGTACCGTGCTGATGAGAGACTTTTGACGGTACATCATCGTGCCTGCGATTGTGAGAATGACTATGTGGCTGATGCACCAATACATGTAATAGGGTACCAGCAACCAAAGACTGCATGATAGCAAAAGCCTGTCCCGTCACAAAAGCCTCAAGTTGAATTCCCAAAACGTATCCAAAGGAAGTGAAGATACCGACGGCTAACAACCCCATGTATGCGCCCTTCACGCCAGTAATTGGACGTAACAACACAAAAAGCATGATGGCTAACGGCAAGCGGTGAAGAAGAACAGCAACAGGTAACCAAGTGTGTCCCGAAACATCACCGTAATCATTAAATAGGGCTCCATCAATCATCGCGTGAAGTAATAGTCCACACACAGCGACCACCAGCGTCACTTGATGAGTGCTGTCAGCATATTTGTTGAATAACTTTTCCATCAAACTTGGGCCTGAAAGTCCGACAAGCATAATCGGAAGTGCTGCCCAGCTAATGCTCGAAAACGCATTAGGTACAATATCGCCAAAGACAAGGCCAACAAGCACAACAAAGATAAAACTTTGCAACATCTGCTGAATCGCTCGATTACCTTGACTCACCGAATCAATAGCCGGAGCTAAAAACAACACAACAAAACTAATCAATAAAAAAATCATAAATAGAGGCACACTCCGAAATTGATCGGCAGTGTATAGCAAGAGAAGTTCCATCTCTAGCTATTTTCGTCAATATACTGGAGGAATTTGGCATAAAAAAACCCAGCACTGTGGCTGGGCAATAAAAGATCGTGGGAATGATTAAAGCGTAGCGACTTGCTCTCCTGACCATAAACGAGTCATCATTTCCTGCATTGAACGTTTCCAACGCTTTCTTGCAGCTTTCGGAGTTAGCGTTTTCACATCACCTTTCGCATTGGCGAGGTATAATTTTATGCCGTGTCCTTTACGCTGCTCTTGTGTTACCAAGCGCCAGTCTTGACCACTAAAGTGGTAGTTACCGTCAAAGTGTGTGTGTCCAGCACTAATGAATTGATACTCTCCGTCAGTTAAACGCTTGGGTAACCCAACAAATTTACTATTTTCTTTTCCAACATTAGGGTAAGTAAAATAGTATTTTCCTTCTTTTTGGTAAACGCGCCACGCAACTTCACGGCGAGTGCTCACTGACGAATCAAGATAACGCTCGGAAGCCGCTAAATGTGCTTCATCCTCAGTTTCAAAAGGTTGGAGAAGAATGCTTCCTGCAAATTGATGCTCTCTGTTCAAGAATGCCAATGCTTCATCACGTGTTCTTGCCACCGTCACATTGCTTTTGCTATCACGTCTTACCGGCTTAGCGATCGCCTTGGCTCCAAACATTGAAGCAACCACACTAACCATACATAACATCAATTTAATACTTGCTCTCATTTTTACTTCCTTATCCTTTGAACTTTTGTCTTATATTTAGCAAACACGATGCCAACTCCGAAAAACAAATAAAACACAACAATATCAATAAGATAGAAACCTTTAGATAGCAGGACTAGAAAAGCAAGAAAAGACACATTTTACTATTTGGTCAATTTCACTAAATAGTGGTTAGATTTTATTTTAGAGGTGATGTCTTTATTTTCATTAACCAAAGACGTGACGTCATGAGTGATGGGTCGATGAATAAATCAAACGTCAATAAGGCGCGCGCGCACGCCTTATTACAATGAGGGAAGGTTAGATTGCCTTAGGCAGAGATTAATCCCTTAGCAACCTGTAAGCTTCACTTATCGCAGTGAATGGGAAGAGACTTTGAATTTACTAACGACTTGATGTTGTTCCGACGCTAGTTGATTAAGCTGTTTTCCTAAGCTGAGAATTGCACTACTGTTCTTACCTAGACTCGCGCTTTCTTGATCGATATCAACAACACGCTCGCTAACATCATTACACACTATGCTTTGTTGATGGGTGGCAGTCGCTATTTGATGATTTAGGTCGTTGATCATTTCAATCGCTGAAGTCATTTCCTTTAGTGATGCCAGTGCTTCCCCTACAGTGACATGTCCGCTACTCGATAGCTTAACACTGTCATTTATCTGAGTGACGACTGTATTTGTCACTTCAGTAAAGGTTTGCAACATTTGCGCAATTTCAGCGGTAGACTCTTGTGTTCGGTGCGCTAGCTGCCTAACCTCATCTGCAACGACGGAAAATCCTCGACCTTGCTCTCCAGCGCGAGCGGCCTCGATCGCGGCGTTCAAGGCCAGCAAATTGGTTTGCTCAGCAATATTGCCAATGGTTGAAAGTATGGCATGAATATCGGTAGTACTTTTCTCCAGTTGGCTAACGTCCTGCGCAGCGCGATTAATCGAATCTATCACCCCTGCCATAACGTCAGCATTATCGAGTATTCGCTGATTGCAATACGAAAGTTGCTCATTACTTACCTTCGCACTTTCAGCCGCCGATACCGCATTTTCGGCAATTTGATTAGAGGTCACCGCCATCTCTTGGACTGCTGACGAAACAGAGTTTAAATTGAGTTGCTGATTTTCAACTGCATTCTGATTATTGTCTGTCAGTGAAAGCGTATCACGTGATACTACCGAAATAGCCTCTACGGATTGATTAACATCAAGAACAATGCGCTCCACATTGGCGGTGAATTGATTGACTGCGTCTGCGAGTTCGGCAAACTCATCATTTCGCTCGATCTTAATACGAAATGTCAAATCACCATCTCCGGAAGCAAGCTCGGTTAATGCTGTCTTTACTTCAGTGAGAGAACCCAAAATACGTGTGATAATGAACCATCCCATTAACAAGGTCGCTCCAAACAATATCAAGGAAAACGCCAGCCACATATTTCGAGCAGTGTGATAACGTGCGAGTTCACTTTCTGTCTCAGTATCTAAAGTGTCTCGAAAATACTGATTCATCACTCGCATCTCTTTAAGGTAAGCTTCGCTAGCGGAAAAGAAACGGTTAAAATCAATGTTGTCCTTAAACTGAACAGAAGGCGGGATCCTCGATAATTGATTGAGGGTTTTACGCACCATGACTGCCTCATCGGCACCCCAATAGTCTGACAGCAATTGCTTTTCCGAGGTTTTTGATAATTGTTGCATGTAGCTTTGTAACGCTTGTGCTGCTACCAATGGTTTTTGTAGTCTTAGTGCCTCTTGCGGCGTTTTAAATTTTCCGCGTTGAGCAACGACTTGAGCATAGGCGTGAACCGATGACATAGAGTTGTACATTTTCAAACCCGATAACCAAACAATAAATTGCCTGGAAACAGCTTCGTTATGTATTGTTTGCCCTATACTGGACGCCCCCCAAATTAATGCAAAAACCTCACGAGAGATTTTTCCGAACACTTCAACCTCGTTGCGTTTCAATAATCCTGGACTCGCTACTAATGATTCGAGGTTTTCGGAGCTTTCCGCTAAACTCTTTTTCAACTCGCCCACCAACTCAGAATCATAATCGCTAAAATCAAAGCGATTAATTTTGTCCTGAAAGTCATCAAACACTTGCTGCCGATGACTATTTTCACCAGTAAATTGAGATGAAGGTGCTCGTTTTGATAACACACTCAAACTACTTGAACGTGCATCTGTTACCATGTCAAAAATCGGCTGTAAATCCCTTGAGAATTCAACCATCCGCTGCATTTGTTTCATTTCATTGGCGGATTGATGATACTGGGCTACGTTCATCACACTGATACTCAAGAATGCCACTAACGGCAATCCGAACAACATTATCAACTTATATTTCACAAGCGAAAAACGCTGAAAGAACATTATTACTACTCCTATTGAATGTTCTAGTACGAAAAACTAACCACTAAAACAACGGTAACTTTAAGCTGCGGATAAACCAACTTTCGCACAAACGTCAAAACAACAACACAGACTAAGAGCGGTATCGGCCATATCCTGTAAAACTTTGACGTTTTAAAACCACCAGCATCTTCCTGTGATTGAGTATCCATCTGATGAAAATAAAAAATCGTAAAGAGTGATTTCTTGCTCACTGGCAGTATAAAAATAAAATCAGCAAATGTTGATTAGACATTTGGACAACATCATGCACCAATCAACCCAAACAATAATGTTCAACTGATAATAAAAAAGGCCTCTAAATGAGGCCTTTTCGATTCTTATTCTGACGTTAGTTCACCGTGAACTTCCAGGTATTCCCTTTCACGATTTGACCGTCAACAACAGCATCAACACGCCAGTAAACCGTTCCACTTACGCTACTAGGCTCATAAATATTTGCTTCACCAGCCGTGAATGTGTCCACATAAGCACCTGTAGTACTTCCTTCAGCCGCATTATCTACCTCATCTTTGTTAGATGACATGTACAAATGATGTTCACTCGCTTGATATGCATCGCGCCAAATCATATGCGTGTCTGCACCCGCTGTCCCGTTGTTTTGTGGGATTGGGAAGCTTGCTTGAGCTGCTTTACGGCCCGGTATCCAATAGTATGGAGCACCCAACTCATATGCACCTAAGTCAAGGGCTGCACCGAAATGCTGAGTTTCTGTGTACTCTGGTAATGGATAACTTGGTGTACCACTGTAGGTCCCATCAAAATAAGCACTAAAGAAAGCCGAGTCGAGGGCTGGACTATTGATAGTCGCGCCAGTGTCATGCAGCACGCCACCCGCTTTTGGACGGAAGTCAAAGTTATCTGGATCACGCATCGCGTTTTCAACCGTATTGGATGAATCAATCACGCCGTTACCATCAACAGCGTCACCATTGAAGTTTTCACGTGACGGTGCAAGTTCTGTCCCGTTTGAATCCAAGCCATTGAAGTTATCCATGTAATTTAAGCAACGGTTATAGGCCGCTGTGAGATCATGAGTCACGTTAGTCACATTAACGTCTTTCCATACCGTATTACAATTATTAGCAGAATCAATTTTGCTACGTTCAGTTGAAATTGAGTCAGACGCATTGTTTGCCAAAATGGTGTGTGAGTTCAAGAATTCAAAATTGAACGGCCCTCGCACTTTATCACTTTCCGACATGCCTTCAGCAAATTCTGGCCACTTACCGTTGACGTAAGGCTTAACAATTTCACCCTCAACATTGATCTGGTTATTGGCGCTATCAATCAATGATACATCGTCTTCAACAATCAGACGTAAATCGACTTTACGATTATTCCACGTTGAGTTGTGGAAAATTCGGTGGTGGTCACCTTTTACCATCAGGCCGTTAGCATCATAAACCACGTTGTGGTGAATCATACCGAACTTGCCAGAGTTATGGTTCATGGTAATGGTAAACGGTGCATCAAAACGGATACCGTATTTCGGTGTACCGTAAGTCCAGTTATAGGCGATTTCAACTGCGTGTTGGCCTTTCACACGTACCTGGAAGCTTGCACCATCACTTTGTGCATAGCCACCACGAAGCATGTGGTTGTATCGCGCTCGCAATGCACCGCCGTCCGACACGTGCATAGTCGAGTTACCAATTAAGTCCGCGGTATTATAATCAAACACTAACTTTTGATTACCGCCCATACGTTGAATGATCGCAGCATCTGGTCCAACGGTATCAGCCGCCGAGTAGTCAAGACGCAAGAAATCATTATTGATGATGGTTTGGTTACCACCCTCCACTATCAGGGTTTGAATGTCGGTATCTGTAAAAGCGTTATTTCTAAAGACAATCTGACTGTTACTTCCACCAGCCACATAAACAGGTTGATTACCACCGTAGTTAACATCATTGTCGCCTTGGTGATTAGGGTCCAAATACATTTCGTCATCTTTCAACCTTTGCTTCAAGACACGGCGCGATGTCGCACTGTGTTTGAAGGTATTATTTTCAACCACAATGTTGTTACAGTTTGGCTTACAACGTAGCGCTGATGCGAACCACTCAAAGCCACGAAGTTCAACGTGAGACCAATTTTGACCGCTTAACGCATAACCATGATCACGTACCATGACTGAGGCGCTAGGCGCTGAAGACGTTGGACTCCAGTAGTAAAGCATGTGTTTGCCATCTTCCAGGTTGTAAGTCCACTCTCCCGCGACATCAATCAAGGCAGGGACACCTTCCACAAAGTATTGCTGATGGCTACGCTGCCAATTGGGTGTTTCGTCGTAACTGAAGGTCGTGGCTGTAGGGCTATGAGACTCAACAACTGTTGAGAAAGTGGTAAAGCTCTTCACATTCGCCACCATAGCTCCACCAGTTAAATCAAGTGCATTACCTTTATAATCTTTCGCTGACGCAAGTGAATAGTCACTTTCCACATTATTCATGGTGCCATTTTCACCACCCGTGCCGTGCGCCCACGAATCATTAGAATGGACTGAAGGCAAGCTTGCACCTGAATCTGGCTCTGCAAACGACGCGTTCGGCCAACGAGCCAACATTTGTTGCTCATTATCATCAAACAATTGCCATACAGGACGATCAATTTCGACTTTATAAACGTTACCTGCATCCAGTGCCCAATCCCCAACTTTGATATCATCAACTGAGACTAAGCCTGTTAAACGGGCGTTCTCACATGGATACGCTGAAATCACTAACGGTTGCCCTTCAGAACCTTCAAGGACAGTATCAATATTTTCTGAATAGTCACCTTCACGTACATAGATAGTCACGCCGGGTGCAGTCACCGTGCCATTACCATCACTGAGTGATTGAAGAGCATAGTTCAATGTTTTAAACGGCTGTGCTTGGGTACCTGTCGTAGATTCTGCGTCTGATCCCGTGGTTGAAACAAAAATTGCGTTATCAGCAAGCGCTGGCGTGTTGTCTGCATCACATACTAATGCTGTACCGGCTGATTGATCTGTATTATCTGTATTACCTGTGTTGTCGGTATTGTCAGTGCCACCAGTATCGTTATTACCACCTCTGACTAGCAGTGCTGCTGCGCCAAGTGCATTACTATTAAAGTTCTTCTTGTAACCTACGCCACTGAAAGAATCATCTTTTACTGTGAATCCCCATGCAGGGTTATTGTCACCCGCATTTTGTGCATCAGTGGGTATCAAAGCGCTCCAGCCTGCACCCTCTTTCTTGCCCCAAGTGTCGCCGTTAAACGACTTGAAGCTAGCGGAATCGGATTCAAAGAAAGCAACAATCAATTCCATTTCTGCTTTTGTTGCAAAACGCCAAGCTTGGTCACTATTTTCTGTTAACCAATTTTGAACTTCCGCAAAGTTGCCATTGATTTTGGCATCTCCAGAGCTTGTTAACGCGGCATCATCAGAGATATGCAAACGCATAACATCAAGAGTCTCACCGCCAAGATTAAGTGCTGTCCAGTAATCGCTTTCGGTATTTTCAAAGGTGCCTTCGTTCGACAGTGTAGAAGGTGCACTCGAATCAGTACCGTCTGTGCCATCTGTGCCGTCAGTACCGTCTGTGCCATCAGTAC
>CAXRGH010000015.1:0-4884 GCA_964230195.1 Alteromonadaceae bacterium | reverse complement strand
CTGCAGGTGTATCTGCGCAATTGAGTGCCATTCAGAGGGATAGTCACTCACGTTTTTATTTGGATAGTCCCGGTTGCTTTTTTGAATGTTGGTTCCAATGCTGTTGATCCAGCTGGTGGTTGTGCGAAGGTTGTTCCATCTTTTTTGATAACGCAAAACACTGGCCATGCGCTGGAATCCTGTATTAAGTTCATCACCGCTGGGCGCATGGGTGTTGTTTTCATATTGTGCTGTTAACGCAACACCAAGATTCTGGCTGTTATAGGTTCCTGTTACACTCAACCCAGGATTGGTTAACATACCGCGAACTCTCATTTGAGACGCACCTGTCATTTCGGTTGATAAACTAACGACACCCCCTAAGGCTTGTGAGCCGTAGACTGCTGAATTGGGCCCCTTCAGTACACTCGCGGAAGTGATTAAATCCGTCGGTAAAAAACCGATTGCATTACCCGCTGCCCGGTCAGTCAAGATGGGAACTCCGTCAATGTCGGTTCTGATCCTATTCCTACTAATCCCTCGGATAGCGTAACTCTGAAATTGCCCTCCCTGCCCATTTAGACTCATTCCGGGAATGGTAAGAAGTTGATCGGCAATAGTACGACTTACGCTTGCTTCAGCGCTCCAGTCCACATACTCAAGTATGTGAGAGTTACCGGTTGATAATCCTATTCGTTTTGGCGCAAAGACAGTGATGACTTCATCGTTGAATTCCGGGTTGCCGATGTCATCCTCATCTTCCTTGGCAATGGCGTTTGCAGGGAATATAGACGTAATGGCGACGACCAGCACTATTGTATTGAATGCTCCCGCCATAAAGGAATTAAATGTCAATTTATTTCTCACTAACAACTCAACGAGGACAGCCACATCAATCATGGGTTTGTTATGTTTCAATGTCTGTCCAATACAACGATGAATCGAGGGTTATTATCCCTTGCTCGGTAATTGCCCAGGTAGCCAATTACCGCCGCCTTCTCGCACTGCGTTTTCAAGTGAAACCACCTGACTTTCCAGCACAAGAAGACGTTGATAAACTTCTGAATAGCCTTCGCTCGCACGAGAAAACCGCAGTTTTTGCTGACCAGTCACACCACTCAAGGCTTCACTTCGAGACCACCGTAAATAGTTGAGATAACTCACGACAGAGGTTGGTGCAGGCTCAGAGCGTTTGCTAATAACGGAATTACCCTTCAGGAGCAATTGCACTTCTTTTAATTCTTGTTTTACGGCAAACAGTTGTTGTGCTGAGTTGGAATTCAAGTTCAAGGACTCTTTTATTGCAACATCAAGATGCTTAACACGTTTCTCTAGGCCCGCGAGGTACTTCTGGCTACCAGAAACTGCTTGATACAAACGCCCTACTTTTTCATCAAATTTGAGATCACTGTCACGGTCTTTGCTTTTAAATGTCCTATTATCGATGGTTTTTACTTCAAACGACTGAGTTTGACTAACACTCATTTCAACACCATTCTCCCAAACGGATAATGAAGCTTGATAGTTTCCTGGAAGTACAAAAGGACCTCCCTCACGCTCACTAGAGGCACTAATGGGCTCAAATCCTGGGTACCTGAGATCCCAGTTAATACGATTTAGTCCTTGTTTAAACGGCACCACCATACGACGTACAAGGTTATTGCTATCATCACGTATGGTAAGCATTAGCGACGGTTTTTCTTCGAAATCTTCGGCCTTCAACGCGTCCCAACTGGGGTACTGAACTGGTTTACCCTTATCTCTCAATTGCTTCTCTTTTTCTTTACGTTTCTCTTTTAAAGAGGTCGGCGCTTTTTTTATAAAATAAGTGAGTAATGCTCCGAATTCTGGATTTTCAGCAAAATAGAAATCAGCGCCGCGCATTGACTTTCCTGGCAGACCAAGGGGTGAGTGCTCTATGTACTGAAACGCTCTCCGGATAGGGAAAAGCGCAACCTCTTGCTCTTTTACTGTGGTTGCGTCTTCACGAAGGGGAGAATAATCATCAAGGATATAAAAACCACGCCCAAAGGTGGCTAACGCAAGATCACTCTCTCGGCGCTGAATAACAACGTCTCTTACCGCAATAGTCGGTATCCCCTTTTTCAGCTGACGCCAGTGCTTACCGCCATCTTGGGTGAAAAAAACACCGAATTCAGTGCCTAAAAATAAGAGATCTTTGTTCTGATGATCTTGTGCGATAGCATAACTAGACCCTCTTTCTGGTAGATCTCCAGTAATGTTGACCCAAGAGCGACCATTGTTGTCACTGCGCATAACATAGGGTTTAAAATCACCTTTTTTGTGGTTGTCGAAAACAGCAAACACTGTATTTTCATTGAACAATGATGCTTCCATGTCGGAAACATAGCTGTATTTTGGTACTTTTGATGGCCACTTTAATGGTTGCCAACTCTCGCCTCCATTTTGCGTAACGTGCATCACTCCATCGTCACTGCCAGTAAACAACTTGCCTTCTTTGATGGGGGATTCCGTCAGCGCAATAAGGGAACCGTAAAAAGAGGTTGAAGTATTCTTAGCGACCGCATCAACGCTCCACACTGTATCCATAACCTTTAAGGTGTTTCGATCAATGTTTCGTGATAAATCACCGCTGATTGCTTTCCAATCATCACCACGATTGTCGGACTGGAACAAGCGCTGAGATCCGTAATAGAGACGTTGATTGTTATGAGGACTTATCAACAACGGGCTATTCCAATTAAACCGCTCGGCTTCATCAGCAGACGCAGCAACCGGTTGCATTTGTACGCGTTCACCCGATTGCTTGTCGTATCGCGCTAAACCGCCATATTGGTATTGGGAATAGATAATATTGGGATTAGTGGGATCAATTTCTGTTTTAAAACCGTCACCGAACTGGGTGAACAACCAGTCGCTGTTTTGGATGCCCGATGAACTTGTCGTTCTGTGTGGTGCGCCTAGTGATGCGTTGTCTTGAGTACCGCCAAACACATTATAAAATGGATAATCATTATCAACGGTGACTTTGTAAAATTGGGTTAAAGGAAGATTATCTTTAAACCCCCAGTTGGCTGCCCTGTCCCAACTTTCGTACACACCGCCATCACTGCCAATAATTAGGTGGTTAGTATTATTTGGGTCAATCCAAAGAGCGTGATTATCAACATGCTTGTGTTTTTCTCCGGCTTTCTTAAACGTTTTACCGCCGTCTTCTGACACCATGAGGTAAGTATCCAACGAGTAGACTCGATTGGCGTTTTTGGGATCAACTACAATCTCTTGATAATACTGAGGACTACCGGATACGTAATCATTCTGTTTGTGCCAACTCGCACCCGCATTCGTTGATCGATAAAATCCTGATTGACCGTCAGCAGCTTCTACAATGGCATAAATAATGTTGCTGTCAGTGGGGGCAACAGCGATACCAATGCGCCCAAGGTCAACCGTGGGTAGTCCTTTATTGATTTTTTTCCAAGTGTTACCGGCATCGGTGGACTTGTAGATAGCTGATTCTGGCCCGCCATTAATCAGAGTCCAAACATGTCTGCGGCGTTGATAAGCTGTTGCATACAGTACGTCAGGATTTTGAGGATCGAAAGCAATGTCACTGACACCAGTGTGCTCGCTAATGCTCAAAACATTTTTCCACGTCTTACCACCATCCAAGGTTTTAAATAGGCCACGATCACCACCTTTACGCCATAATGGTCCTTGAGATGCTGCGTACACCACATTGGAATCACGTGGATCTATTAGTATTTCAGCAATATGTTCAGACTGCTTCAGGCCAACATTTTGCCAAGTATTTCCACCATCGAGTGACTTATAGACTCCATCTCCATAAGAAACCGAACGTTGAGAATTGTTCTCTCCGGTACCAGCCCAAACAACATTGAGGTTGTTGGGGTCGAGTGTTACATCACCGTATGAATAACTCGACATATTGTCAGCAATAGCCTTCCACGTAATGCCGGCATTGTGTGTGACCCACAACCCACCCGACGCGGTAGCAACATAGTAATGGGCCGGATTCTTTGAGTTAAACGCAAAGTCACTGATACGGCCACCCGTCACCGCAGGTCCCAAACTGCGCAGTGGTAAAGAGTCATAGACACTCGCTGCAGGCTTGTCTTCTTCAGCCGCTATAGTTTCAGCAGCGTTCATGGCACAACCTGTGACGGTCGCGGCTAATAAGAATGATAGTATTCGCATCGTGTTTTTCCTTAAAGTGGATGTCGTCATGGTACGCGCGCTTTACCCAACTATTCAAAAATATAAAAAACGGCACAGTTGATGTGCCGTTCAAAATAACGTGCTCAGCCGTACGTTACGGCTGAATAATGGCTAAACCTGGAGTCCATGGACCGCCAGCGTCAATGATGGCCTTTTGCAACTCCGGAAAAGCACTTGTCTGTAATGTGTGGACTCGGAGACTAACTTTATCTAATCCATCCATTGCAAACCCAAACTGTTCATGATGTTGCTTTGTAGGTCCGTACGTTGACCAAGTAGCAGACATCGCATAGCTCAACCGGCTAGAAACACTGGGAGGCTTGATCCCCATACGATCACGTGATGCTAATCCATATAACGCAACATTGATTGCATTGAGCTCTTCGTGAATAGTATGGTACTGAGCTTCCAACGTCGTTAAATCGGCTGGTGTCATATCAATCGCCTTACGCAACATCTCTAATGACTTCTTCATATGCTTCACGGTTTTTCCAATTGATGATGAACGACGATCTGCCGCAACCAACGACTGGCTGAACTCAAAGGCTTTTGCATGAGACGGTGAATCACCAAAGATAGATTTAACCTCAAATGATTGAGCACTTGAAAGCTGCTCAACAACTCCACCTTGACGATTGTATAGTGCAGCCGTGTATTCTCCTGGTGACGCCATGATGCCATCAC
>CAXRGH010000014.1:0-17711 GCA_964230195.1 Alteromonadaceae bacterium | reverse complement strand
TTATTTTGCGTTTTCGCGTGCGATAGCGCGGTAGGCAATGTCGTCACGGTAGAAAACACCATCCCAGCAAATCGTTTTAGCAAGTGAGTAAGCACTTGCTTGTGCTTCTGTTACTGTGTTCCCAAGTGCGGTAGCGCATAGTACACGGCCGCCGTTGGTAACAATACCTGCGTCGGTTGTCTTGGTACCTGCGTGGAATACGTAAGCGTCTGCGCTGTTGTTCTCAGTAGAACCTGTGATCACGTCACCCTTATTGTAACTACCCGGATAACCACCTGCTGCCAACACAACACCTACAGCCGCTTTCGGGTTAAACTGAATATCTGTTGAATCTAATGTGCCTGCAAGAGCATCCTGGATAAGTGAAACCAAGTCAGATTCCAAACGCATCATAATAGGTTGAGTTTCTGGGTCGCCGAAGCGGCAATTGTATTCAATCACCTTTGGTTGACCGTCTGCCGTAATCATCAAACCGGCATAAAGGAAACCAACGTAGTCATTTCCCTCTGCAGCCATGCCTCTCACAGTTGGCTCAATCACTTGTGCCATAATGCGGTCATGGATCTCAGGTGTAACCACAGGCGCTGGTGAGTATGCACCCATACCGCCTGTATTTGGACCGGTATCACCATTACCCACACGTTTGTGATCTTGGCTGGTGGCAAATGGCAAAATGTTTTTGCCGTCAACCATCACAATAAAGCTGGCTTCTTCACCTTCAAGAAACTCTTCAATCACTACTCGGCTACCGGCTTCACCAAAGGCGTTACCAGCCAGCATATCGCGGATTGCGTCTTCTGCTTCTTCAAGCGTCATAGCCACGATCACGCCCTTACCTGCGGCTAGGCCGTCGGCTTTTACAACAATTGGCGCACCTTGCTCACGAACGTAGGCAATGGCAGGGTCAATCTCAGTAAAGTTCTGATAGGCAGCGGTTGGAATATCATGACGTGCTAAAAAGTCTTTGGTGAAAGCCTTTGAGCCTTCTAACTGCGCCGCACCTTTCGATGGACCAAAAATAGCAAGATTTTGTGCTTGGAATGCGTCTACCACACCTTCAACCAAAGGAGCTTCTGGGCCAACAATGGTAAGGTCAATGGCATTTTCTTTCGCAAATGAAAGCAATGCAGGGATATCTTCAGCGCCAATGGCAACATTCTCGAGTTTATCCTCTACGGCGGTACCAGCATTACCCGGTGCAACATACACCTGAGTCACTGCTGCTGATTGCGCTGCTTTCCACGCTAAGGCATGCTCGCGGCCGCCGCCACCAATCACAAGTATCTTCATTTCTCTATCCTATTTTTCCAACAGCTTGCGCTGTCAAATTTACTGTTTTACAAATTTTAATGTCATACGATCACTTTCGCCAATAGCAAGATAGTGGTCGCGTTTTTCGTCACCTAAGGCCAAACGAGGTGGCAGTGTCCACACGCCTTTCGGGTGATTGGCTGTGTCTTTCGCATTAGCGTTCAACTCGCTACTTTCAAGCAGTGTAAAGCCAGCTTTTTCTGCCATTGCAATCACGTATGATTGTTTCATGTAGCCAGAGCGTTTCATGGATTCATCTTCTGCCGATTCTGGTAAGCGATGCTCAACAACACCTAAAATACCGCCCACTTTTAATGCTTTATGGAACGTTTTGAAGGCACTAATGATGCTTTCGTCGCCTTTGCCCATATACCAGTTATGCACATTTCTGAAGGTTAATACGCGATCAGCACTGCCAGCAGGTGCAATCGCAATGTCTTTATCTGCGGCAAAGCTGGTCACTTCAATATGTTGATACGGTGCAAACTCTGCTACTTTCTTTTCAAACTTGGCGCGGCTGCGCTTGTAGTAGTCACGAGAGTTCTCATCAATGTGAAAATGTGCCGCATAGAACTTACCGCTGTTTTGTGTCAGCGGAGCCAAGATATTGGTGTACCAACCGCCACCGGGCGATACTTCCACAATGGTATGCTCAGGTTTCACATCAAAGAACGCAAGAGTTTGAAGTGGACGACGATAAACGTCGCGAGCGGTTTCTTTTTCAGCCCTGATGGAGGAATTAACCGCCGTTTGAATCGCATCAAGTGATGCGGTGTTGTTGCCAGTGATATTGCAAGCGGTGGCTAATAATGCACCACCCAATAATCCGGCAATTGAAAGGTTACGAGTGAGTTTTTTCATTGTAATTATCCCTATAGTCAGTATGTCATGTGTTATGACATTCTTGGCTACTTTAACTGGCTATGGAAAGAATGCAATCCCCACCAAGCAGCTTGTGGCTTTTCAGTGAGGATTGTTTTGTTACTTAGTGTTTAAAGTGACGCATGCCAGTGAATACCATGGCAATGTCATGCTCATCTGCCGCTGCAATCACTTCGTCGTCACGCATTGAACCACCTGGCTGAATCACTGCGCTGATACCCGCCGCCGCCGCTGCGTCAATACCATCACGGAATGGGAAGAAAGCATCAGATGCCATTACGGAACCTTCAACTTGCAAGCCTTCATCCGCTGCTTTAATACCGGCGATTTTTGCAGAGTAAACACGGCTCATTTGGCCTGCACCAACACCAATGGTTTGCTTGTTCTTACAGTACACAATTGCGTTTGATTTAACGTACTTCGCCACTTTCCAAGTGAACAATAGATCTTCTAACTGCTCTTGAGTAGGTTGGCGCTTACTAACAACGGTTAAGTCTTCTAACTCCACCATGCCAAAGTCACGTTCTTGTACCAGCAAACCACCGTTGACGCGTTTGTAGTCATAACCATCGGTTAACTGGCCAGCCCAGTCACCACAGGCTAACAAACGAACGTTTTGTTTAGCTGCCACCGCGGCTTTAGCCGCCTCACTGACGGTTGGAGCAATGATAACTTCAACAAATTGGCGGTCAATAATGGCTTGTGCTGTCGCTTCATCTAGCTCACGGTTGAAAGCAATGATTCCGCCAAATGCAGAAGTAGGGTCTGTTTGATAAGCGCGGTCATAGGCTTCTAGCAAATCTTTACCTAGAGCAACACCACAAGGGTTGGCATGTTTGACAATCACACACGCTGGTTCATCAAATTCTTTGACACATTCAAGTGCTGAATCCGTGTCTGCAATGTTATTAAACGAAAGCGCCTTACCTTGAATTTGCTCTGCCGTTGAGACAGATGCTTCTTGAATGTCGTTTTCTACATAGAAAGCCGCTTCTTGGTGGCTGTTTTCACCATAACGAAGATCCTGCTTCTTGGTAAATTGTGCGTTGTAGGTGCGCGGGAATTCGCTGGTGTCATCATCACCAGAACTGATCATGGCACCAAAGTAGTTTGCAATCATGCCATCGTATTCAGCAGTGTGTTCAAATGCAGCCACGGCTAAATCAAAGCGAGTGTTGTCTGTGACGGCACCTTGATTATCTGCCATTTCAGCGAGCACACGATCATAATCTGACGCATTCACAATAATGGTGACATCTTTATGGTTTTTCGCTGCAGCACGAACCATCGTTGGACCGCCAATATCAATATTTTCGACTGCATCTTCAAATGAACAATCGTCTTTTGCAATGGTGTTTGCAAATGGGTAAAGGTTCACAACCACCATATCGATAGGGGCGATACCTTGCTCTGTCATCACGTCTTGGTCAAGATCACGACGTCCTAAAATACCACCGTGAATTTTTGGGTGAAGTGTTTTAACACGGCCATCCATGATTTCTTGCTGTCCGGTGTGTTCAGACACTTCAGTTACTGGTAAGCCTTTTTCCATAAGAAGTTTGGCCGTTCCGCCTGTTGAAAGTAGTTCTACCTGGTTGGCAACCAAAGCGGTAGCAAATTCAACAATACCGGTTTTATCAGAAACACTGAGTAGTGCGCGACGAATAGGAGACGCTGTTGTCATGGATTGTGTACCCTTTTAACGTTAACTATGAATAATGTATGGTGCTATTGTAGCGTTTATTCTCACCGAAAGTGGTTTGAGAAGTAGAAAAAAAGAGCATATTAATGCTCTTTTTTGTTGGTCTTAGTTCATGCCGTACTGCTTGAGTTTTTTGCGCAGTGTGCCGCGGTTAATACCCATCATGATAGAGGCTTTGGTTTGGTTTCCGCGAGTGTGGGTCATAATTTCCTCAAGCAATGGTGCTTCAACTTCAGCGAGTACTAGGTCGTACAAGTTATCAATGCTGTCGCTGTTGTCTAATTGCTTAAGGTACTTGTTCACAGCTTGCTTAACAGAATCGCGCAACGGCTTTTGTGTTTGTGTTTGAGCCGGTGTTGTTACGGTTGTTGTGAACGGAGATGAAATATTTTGATCAAACATAAATGTTATTACTCTTTTACTAACTAAAAACTAAATTGTCCCGTCAAGCTTCATGAGAAACAGACGCTAACTCTTCAAAATAACCCTCAATGGCTGCCAATTGTTCACTGGCATCATCAATGGCATTAAACGGTCGCCTAAATGACCCTTGCGGATCATGCTGAGCTAAATACCAACCCACGTGTTTGCGGGCAATTCTTGCACCCATTAATTCACCATAAAAGTCATGGACATTGCTGACATGTTCCAGCAAGGTGCTCTTAACTTCGGCCAATGGGGGCGGCGAAAGGAGCTCATTAGTGTTAAGGAAGTGCAATATTTGTTGGAAGATCCAAGGATTACCTTGAGCGCCTCGTCCAACCATTAATGCATCCGCACCTGTGTGCTCCAATACAAATTTTGCTTTTTCAGGTGATGTAATGTCACCGTTTGCAACCACGGGTATCGCGATTGCTTGTTTTATGGCTCTTATCGTGTCGTACTCAGCGTTGCCCTTGTACATACAAGCTCTCGTCCTGCCGTGCACTGCTAAAGACTGAATACCATTGGCTTCTGCAATCCGTGCAATATCAACGCCGTTTCGGTTGTCGGTATCCCAGCCGGTACGAATTTTTAACGTCACGGGTACTGATACCGCATTCACCACTGCTTTCACAATGGACTCCACCAAATCGGGATATTGCAGCAAGGCAGAGCCAGCCATTTTCTTGTTCACTTTTTTTGCCGGGCAGCCCATGTTGATGTCAATAATTTGAGCACCGTTACTCACATTAAACTGCGCAGCTTCAGCCATGAGTTCAGGATCTGCACCGGCAATTTGTACCGAACGGATACCAGACTCACCTTCATGATTCATGCGTTGTTGAGATTTTTTTGAATCCCATACTTTCGGATTTGAAGAAATCATCTCCGAAACCACTAGCCCAGCACCCATCCGCTTGCATAATTGGCGAAACGGACGGTCCGTCACACCCGCCATCGGAGCAAGCATCAGGTTATTTTCTAAGGCGTATGGACCAATCTTCACAACAACGGCTCACTGAACAAAAAATAATCGCTGATTCACAAAGGGCGCTAATGTTAAAGTTTTTTTGCACACTTGAAAAGGCTAATATTTAAACAAATTTCAATTATTTTTCACTTTTCGGTATTGACAAAATAATTTGACAATTAGAACAGGGCGAAAGCTCGAAACCGCCAGAAAGAAAGGGCGATTGTCAATATTTTAGTGGGGGATAATTGCGATTTGAGAAGGCCGACTAACGTAAATAACGTTAACCATTGGTGGTTACTCACACCAACCATGCCGGCAGCAAAGATGCAACACGCACGGTGCAATCGGACATACCCCCACTTAAATAGTGACACAATATTCGGTAAGGCGTTATGAATGACTCACTCGTTAATCATTGACGTAGTGACTACGAGCGCTTTACCCCTGAAATCCGTGCCCATTCGTCTTTCACCACAGCAGGTTCCATCGCAAAGGCATCACTGTAATAGGCAATTAACTCATCCGCTTGGCTCTCAAGTAATCCAGATAAGACTAGGCGGCCACCGGGTTTACAGTATCCCGCAATGACGGTCTTTAACTCTTTTAAAGGGCCCGCCAGTATGTTGGCTACTACCACATCGGCTTCGAGTTCTGGTTGGTCTTCAGGCAAGTAGAGTTCAATTTGGTCTTCAACGTTATTTCTTCGAGCGTTTTCGCCGCTTGCTTCAATTGCTTGAGGATCAATGTCCACGCCAACAACACGCGATGCGCCTAATTTCAATGCGGCTATACCTAAAATACCAGAGCCACAACCAAAATCTACAACCAAAGATTCACTGAGATCTAGCCCGTCTAACCATTCCAAACATAAAGAAGTGGTGGGGTGAGTGCCTGTACCAAAGGCAAGTCCAGGATCTAACATGACATTCACCGCATTAGGATCCGGAATGTCACGCCAACTTGGACAGATCCATAAGCGCTCGCCAAATTTCATCGGGTGAAAATTGTCCATCCACTCACGTTCCCAGTCTTTATCTTCTAATTGCTCTATTTTGTGAGCAAAGTCTTTGCCTAAGACTTTTGCCTGGGATAACCGCTCAACTACTGGTTGCATGTTCATTCCGGCATCAAACAATCCCATGACTTCAGTATCTGGCCATAGCATTACTTCACCTGGCTTGGGTTCATACATGGGAGT
Source organism: Alteromonadaceae bacterium (assembly GCA_964230195.1). GTDB lineage: Bacteria > Pseudomonadota > Gammaproteobacteria > Enterobacterales > Alteromonadaceae > CAXRGH01. The sequence goes on along the minus strand of CAXRGH010000014.1, from coordinate 11,222 downwards.
ATCTTTTGCATCAACAAAGGTCACGGCACAAGCACCATTGGCGGTGAGCATATCGCCAACCTGTTCAGCGTGCTCGGCGGGCATGGTGATCTTCAGTTGTATCCAAGGCATAACGTTTCTCGTGTTGTAGTGGGTGGAACTAGGTGAGTATACCATTGGGTGCTGGTGGATGTGATGGATAATTTAGTGTCTTGGAGCGGTCTATACCATTTGCGAAAAAGATTTTGTCACGTGCAATGAACTTTGTTGAGGCTAGGTTACGTACACATGATTCACATCATTATTCTATGATGAGTGACACGACACACATTTACAGCAAATCACTGTGCTTAGGAGGTTCTGATGGCACATTATTTTGAAAATGGTCGTATCGATAAGGAGTTTCGCTTCGACGCAATGACGGTATTGGAGCACACATATAGTCTGGAAGTCGATGATATGTGCGATGCTATTCAAACGGAACTCGGAATAGAAGACAAGGACAGAGACAAGGTTGAGGAATTTGTAATGGAACAAATATCCTTGGCAGTGAGAGCCTCTTGAGGCACAAAAAAGCCACTCAATTGAGTGGCTTTTCTTATTTTGTCACTGGTTTAGTGCCAAACTTAGTGATCTAGACCAAGCTTCTTCTCAAGGTAGTGGATGTTGGTACCACCAGTGAAGAAGTTTTCATCAGCCATGATTTTGCGTTGTAATGGAACATTACATTTCACACCATCAATCACCAGCTCTTCCAATGCGTGGCGCATACGAGCAATGGCAACGTCTCGGCTTTCACCATAAGTGATCAATTTGCCAATCATTGAATCGTAGTATGGCGGGATAGTGTATCCAGAATAGATATGTGAATCCCAACGCACACCCAAGCCACCTGGAGGGTGGAACATGTTGATTTTGCCTGGCGAGGGAATAAACGTATCCGGATCTTCAGCGTTAATACGACACTCAATAGCGTGACCCATGATCTTGATTTCAGATTGATCAATGCTCAACGGTTGACCTGCAGCAATGCGTAATTGCTCCTTAATCAAATCGACGCCAGTGATCATTTCTGACACTGGGTGCTCAACCTGAATACGGGTGTTCATTTCAATGAAGTAGAACTCGCCGTTTTCATACAAGAATTCAAATGTACCCGCACCGCGGTAACCAATTTCAACACAAGCACGACGACAACGATCACCAATCTGCTGACGCATTTCTGGTGTGATACCAGGTGCAGGTGCTTCTTCAACTACTTTCTGGTGACGACGCTGCATAGAACAGTCACGCTCACCCAAATGAATAGCATTACCTTGGCCGTCAGCCAGTACTTGGATCTCAATGTGACGTGGGTTCTCAAGGAATTTCTCCATGTAAACCATGTCGTTGTTGAATGCTGCTTTCGCTTCTGCTTTCGTCATTGCAATGGAGTCTAATAGCTCTTCTTCACTGCGAACAACACGCATACCACGACCACCGCCGCCACCGGATGCTTTAACGATGATAGGGTAACCAATGCGCTTAGCAATTGATTTGTTGCGGTCAGCATCTTCAGTAAGAGGACCATCTGAACCTGGTACACATGGGACACCGGCTTTTTTCATGGCTTCAATGGCAGACACTTTGTCACCCATCAAATTGATGGTATCTGCTTTTGGTCCAATAAAAATGAATCCACTTTTCTCAACTTGCTCTGCAAAGTCAGCATTCTCAGCAAGGAAACCGTAACCAGGGTGAATCGCCACACTGTTAGTGACTTCTGCCGCAGCAATGATGGTTGGGATATTAAGGTAGCTTTCCGTTGCTTGCGCTTTACCAATACAAATGGATTCGTCGGCGAGCAACACGTGCTTTAAATCTTTGTCCGCAGTTGAGTGTACTGCTACAGTTTTGATGCCTAGTTCTTTACAGGCACGCAAAATACGAAGCGCAATCTCACCACGGTTAGCAATTAATACTTTATCTAGCATTGTACAAACCTACTTATTCGATTATGAATAACGGTTGATCAAATTCTACAGGGTCTTGGTTCTCAACAAGGATTTCCTTAACAACACCTGCTTTATCCGCTTTAATTTGGTTCATCATTTTCATTGCTTCAACGATGCACAGTACGTCACCAACATTAACGCTCTGACCAACTTCAACAAATGATCCGGCGGTTGGTGAAGATGCGCGATAGAAAGTTCCTACCATGGGAGACTTCACTGCGTGACCTGAGATAGCTGCTGGTGCAGCTTCTGCTGCTGGCGCTGCTGCAGGAGCCGCTACTGGCGCTGCAACTGGTGCAGGTGCTGCTGCAACCAGTTGTTGAACTGGTGCTACGCCACCTAACTGGATGCGTACTGATTCTTCACCTTCAGTGATCTCAAGTTCTGAAATACCAGACTCTTCTACTAGCTCGATTAGCTTTTTGATTTTACGAATATCCATAATTAACTCTCTACGTTGACGTTATTGTTGTGTTTGTTTCATTGCCTGCTTAGCAGCAAGTAATGCGAATGTGTAACCTTGCTCACCCAAACCACAAATCACGCCTTGAGCAACATCTGACAAATACGAAGTATGTCTGAAGCTCTCTCTGGCATGAACATTGGATAAATGCACTTCAATGAAAGGAATAGCAACACCTAGCAGGGCGTCTCTTAGTGCAACACTTGTGTGGGTCAATGCGGCAGGGTTGATAATAATGAAATCGATATTCCCTTGGGCATTGTGGATGGCGTTAATCAATTCGTGTTCGGCGTTAGACTGAAAGTGGCTTAACGTGATTTGATGCTCGGCTGCTGTTGCAGTGACATCATTAACGATCTGTTCTAGGGTGCGATGGCCATAAGTTTCTGGCTCGCGAGTACCAAGTAAATTTAAATTTGGTCCGTTTAACAAGAGTACATTCACTGTATTTGCACCGAAAATTGATTTAAAAGTCTATATCTACACACATTTTGCAAAGAAAGCTACATTTATTGGCGTAGCAGTGTATAGATACTGTCAATTCTCCCATTATAGGACGAAAATTGTAAAACTCAGCAAAATACTGGTCTTATCTCTGAATATTGTCGATTTTCGGCGCATTTACTGGGTGCTGCAATGAGTGATGAAAGTGATGATGCAAGTGATGATTCAAGCCGTGAATCAAGAGACAAAGGCAGGTATATCGTGGATTAAGCGTCAACATGGCGAGTTAAACACGGTTGCGCTACTCGCCAATGTGATGGGTTTCTAAGCTTATCCTTTATTTAACGCACCATCCACATGTTGTGCAAAATCTTCCGCGTTCATGAAGCCGGTGACTCTTTGTTTGTCTAATTCATTCCCATTCGTATCAAACAACAGCAAGGTTGGCAGTCCAAGAACATTAAAATTATCCCAGAACGCTTGGGTACGCGGGGTATTTTCCGTGAGATCCACCTGCATCAGAATCGTATTTTCTAACGCAGTTTGTACCTCTGGCGCAGGAAAGGTTTTGTGCTCGAATTCTTTACAGGCCACACACCAGTCAGCATACAGATCTAATAACACCGTCTTGCCTTGTTGGTTAGCAGCCATGCGCTTAGCTTCAAAGTCTGCAAAGTCTTTCACTTTGACAAAATCAACGGCAGGATGTTGCACCGTTTGTGTCTGTTGAGTGCCAAGATACACGGCACCACTAAGCAATGCGAGTGCAGGAAGGTACAACGCTAGGCGTGAAACAAACTGATGGTAATTCAAGCTCATTCTCACCAAATATCCGCCCCAAGCAATTAACAAGGCCACCCATAACCAGGTTGTCCACGGCGCTGTGAATAAACGTTCAATAAATAAGATGGCTACAGATAGCAACATAAACCCAAACATGGCTTTAATAATATCCATCCACGCTCCCGCTTTCGGTAACAGCTTACCACCCGTAACCGCAAACAGCATTAAGGGAATACCCATGCCCATACTCAGTGCATACAGCGCAAAGAAACCGAGGGTGAGATCGCCACTTTGAGCAATGAAGAGTAAAATACCGGTGAGCGGTGCCGTGGTGCATGGTGATGCAACAAGACCTGAAATGACTCCCATCACAAATACGCCGCCGTATTGTCCCGCGGTTTGTTGTTGGCTAATCGAATTCAGTCTTTGTTGCCACGCAGAAGGCAGATTCAGTTCAAACGCTCCAAACATCGCCAGTGCCACTACACAGAAGAGTACAATCATTACTCCCAATACCGCTGGATGCTGCAACCAAACTTGAAATTGCGCGCCTAGGACAGCAACCGCTAATCCTAGTAATGAGTATGTAATCGCCATACCCTGAACATAAACGAATGAAAGCTTCAGTGCTTGTGAGACTGACAACGCATTTTTGTACCCCAACACAACAGATGAAAGAATGGGGTACATGGGAAAGACACACGGGGTGAAGGCTAATAGAATTCCTAAGCCTAAAAAGAGACTGAGGGAAAACCACAAAGATTGCTCAGACGAAAGTAGCGATGAGAGTTCAAATTGTTGCGATCGTGGCGCAGAGTCAGCGCTTCCATTATCATTCACCTGACTATTAACGGCAGATAAAAAGACCTCTTTCACGGTAGGGGGGTAGCATAAACCGGCTTCAGCACAGCCCTGGTATCGAATTTTTACAACGGCATCTGCCGGTGCAGAATCAATCGCGTAGGTTAACGCAACGGCGTTGTAATAGACTTCAGTATCACCAAAGAATTCGTCGTATTTTTCAACGCCTTTGGGGAGCGGCTGAAGTTGAATGACCGCATCTTTACTGGCGCCTTTGAACTGATGTTTATAAAGATAGTAACCGTCTGCAATGGTAAAGTTGACTACCAACTGCTGCCCATCTTGCTTAAAGTCAAATTGAAAAGCCGATTCAACATCAAGAAACGTTGGGCTTTGAGTGGATAGCACATTGCTAAAATCTGTCTGACTTGAAACAGGTTGAACTAAGCTGAGCACTAACACAGCGATTACAGAAAACAGTCTTGTCATTGAAGGTTACTCTTTATCCATTGCAAATAATCATTACCGCCATTGCTCAAAGGAACAATAAGCCATTCGGGCGTAGTGTACGAATGAACCGACTGGATCAGTTCATAAAGTGGTTCACATAAGTCTTCACGAGTTTTGAACACAGCTTGAACTTCGTTGTCTTTCTCCACTTTTTCCTGCCACCGATACACAGAGACAATCCCCGGAATGAGATTGACACAGGCTGCTAACTTTTGTTCCACCGCCAGTGTTGCGGCACGCTCTGCCGTTTCGGTATCACCAAAGGTGCACAGGGCAATACAATACGCCGTCATGAGATAGACCTTTTGTCAGTTAAAAATATTCCGTCAGTTTATCATCAAGTGCTTGTCCTTTTCACATTTTGTCCCAATATCCTTGGAATGTGCGCGGAAACTCACTTAAGGATTCACTGTGGTATTTAAACTCTTTTTATTGTTTGCTGTGATGCCAATGATAGAAATCATGATCTTGTTGCAGGTGGCTGAGAACATTGGGGGGTGGTTTACCTTTTCTCTCGTTCTGATCACTGCATTTATTGGTGCACAGCTTGTGAGGCAGCAGGGGATCAGTACTATGTTAACCGCCCGCACTAAAATGGCGTCTGGTACAGTACCTGGACAAGAGTTAGTTGAAGGTGTTTTACTCTTAATTGCTGGTGTGCTGTTAGTCACTCCTGGATTTGTCACTGACGGGATTGGTTTCTTATTTGTACTTCCTATGACACGCCCTGCCATTGCTCGATTCTTAATGAGTCAGTTTACAGTGAAAGCAATGCATGGCGGATTTCAAGGTGACAACCCATTTGGTGGCAATAGCCAGGCAAAACCGCAGGAGAAAAATCGAACGGATGGCGACATTATTGAGGGTGAGTACCATGACGCCAGCAATGATAAAAACCGATTATCCTGATACCCAAGTAAGCGCAGGCGCAATGCTCATAGTTGATTGCGCGCATACACGCCTCAACGGCCCCCCATTTGCTGCCTGATACGTTGCATGACAGGTTCGTTTGAGGTCATGTATAACTGGAACCAGGCGGTAAATTGTTGTGGTTGCTGACTTAATGCGTTAATCAATTGTTCATGCGGTATCCAACGCGTATCAGCCACTTCATCTGCGTTGAGTTGCATGTCAAATTCCTCAGGCTTTACGTGAACAGTAAAAAGATCCACAAACTCCGCTTCTATTAATCCTTCACCCACGTCGGCACGATAATCATAGGTTCCCACATGTTCAGGCGACACATCAGCCCCCAACTCTTCTTTTACTCGCCGAGTAGCACACTCCAATGCGGATTCGCCTGGTACTGGATGGGAGCAACAGGCATTGGCCCACAGACCACCACTATGGTACTTGTGAGTTGCACGTTGTTGAATAAGCATGCGCCCCTCACTGATAACAAACACCGAAATAGCATGATGACGAATGCCTTTTACATGAGCTTCTAATTTTTCAATGGGGTATGGCGTACCTTTGTGAGGCATGGCCATGATCATATTCGGCTGATTGGTTGGCATGAGTGTGAGCTACCTTGTCTTATTGGATGCCCTTTAGTGTAGTGTAGTTATCGTCTTTTGGATGACTCTGCAATGAAATTTGGTGTTTTTGGGACGCTCATTCGGTGCGGCCGGTATCTCCATAGGCTGCCTAGGGCGCTTCAGCTTCTAGTATTTCTTGGTTATGACGATAAACGGCATCAAGAACGGCTAGGAGATGTTTAGATCATTGATGTCGATTCAAGATACCCTCCTCATTGAAACCCATTAATTTAAGAGGAAGTGAAATATTGCGGGATGATTTAGGAATTTAAGTTAATAAAAAAGCCCAAATATTGCTATTCGGGCTTTCTATTGTTTGGTTCACTGAGTGAAGGCAAACGGCAGATTACATCATGCCGCCCATTCCGCCCATGCCACCCATGCCGCCCATATCAGGCATTGCAGGAGCTGCTGCCGCGTCTTGCGGAGCATCGCCAACCATGGCTTCAGTTGTGATCATTAGGCTAGCAATTGATGCTGCAAATTGGATTGCAGAACGCGTTACTTTCGTTGGATCTAGGATACCCATCTCAAGCATGTCGCCGTAGGTGTCATTACCAGCATTGTAACCGTAGTTACCTTCACCGTTTTTCACTTCGTTGATAACAACAGACGCTTCCGCACCAGCATTGGTAGAGATTTGGCGTAATGGCGCTTCAATTGCGCGAAGTGCTAAGTTAACACCGTGTGTTTGGTCTTCATTGTCACCTTTAAGGCCAGCAATTTTTGCTGCAACACGAACAAGTGCAACACCACCACCAGGTACAACACCTTCTTCAACCGCTGCACGAGTTGCGTGTAATGCATCTTCAACACGTGCTTTTTTCTCTTTCATTTCAACTTCAGTGGCTGCGCCTACTTTGATTACCGCAACACCGCCAGCTAATTTTGCTAAGCGCTCTTGAAGTTTTTCTTTGTCATAATCAGAAGACGACTCTTCAATTTGTGCGCGGATTTGGCCACAACGTGCTTCAATTGCCGCATGCTCGCCAGTACCATCAACAACGGTAGTGTTATCTTTACTGATAACGACGCGCTTTGCAGTACCGAGGTCTTCTAGTTGAACTTTTTCAAGGTCGAGACCAATCTCTTCAGAGATTACGGTACCACCAGTAAGAATTGCGATATCTTGTAACATCGCTTTACGGCGATCACCAAAACCAGGCGCTTTAACTGCTGCTACTTTCACAATACCACGCATGTTGTTTACTACTAGCGTAGCAAGTGCTTCACCTTCAACATCTTCCGCGATGATAAGTAGTGGCTTGGACGCTTTTGCAACACCTTCAAGTGTTGGCAGTAATTCACGGATATTCGACACTTTTTTGTCAACAAGAAGAATGAATGGAGATTCAAGTTCTACCGTGCCGTTTTCTTGATTATTGATGAAGTAAGGTGATAGGTAACCGCGGTCAAACTGCATACCTTCAACCACATCGAGTTCGTTTTGTAGTGCCTGGCCTTCTTCAACTGTGATAACGCCTTCTTTGCCTACTTTTTCCATTGCGTTAGCAATGATTTCACCCACTTCTGAGTCAGAGTTTGCTGAAATAGTACCAACCTGAGCAATTGCTTTGCTGTCAGCACAAGGCACTGACAAATCTTTCAACTCTTCAACTGCGACACGGACTGCTTTATCAATACCGCGTTTAAGATCCATCGGGTTCATTCCAGCGGCGACTGATTTCAAACCTTCAGTGACAATAGCTTGCGCAAGTACAGTGGCTGTTGTTGTTCCGTCACCTGCCTCATCATTCGCTTTTGATGCAACTTCTTTCACCATCTGTGCACCCATGTTCTCGAACTTGTCTTCGAGTTCAATCTCTTTTGCAACTGATACACCATCTTTTGTGATGGTTGGAGCACCGAATGACTTGTCGAGTACGACATTACGGCCTTTTGGACCTAGAGTTACTTTTACTGCATTTGCAAGAATGTTTACGCCATTAAGCATTTTTGTGCGAGCGTCATCACCAAAACGTACGTCTTTAGCTGCCATGATTCAATTTCCTCTTAATTCTGTCTCTATTGTATAGGGATGGTTATTCTACGATTGCAAGAATGTCGCTTTCACTCATGATAAGCACTTCTTCGCCATCTAACTTTTCAGTTTTTACGCCGTAACCGTCATTAAAAATCACAACATCACCCACTTTTACATCAAGGGCTTTTACTTCACCGTTATCTAACAGGCGACCGTTACCAACGGCAATGATTTCACCTCGGGTTGACTTTTCTGCAGCAGAGCCAGTTAATACGATGCCTCCAGCAGACTTTGTTTCTTGCTCTTGACGTTTTACGATCACACGATCGTGTAAAGGACGAATTGCCATTGTCACATCTCCTAAAAGGTTAATTTCTAATAGTGTTACCATCAAAAACTAATGGATTTGATAATGTAGTTTGGTCATCAAACTACGGGTTTGAAGTCTAAGTGGGGGTGGTGAGTTTTAATTCAAGTATCGCGGGGAAAAAAATTACTTTTCCCCGAATAATTGATTGGTTTTTGCTAGGCGGAGTCACGAACTTGCCGATTAGCCCTTAAGCTGAGAAGCCAGTTGCACCACTTGCTTACCCAAGTGCATTACACCCTCTTGCTGTTTTGGATTGGCGAGTTGCGCGTTTTCATCGAACGCTTCATGAATTTTCCCTAGCGCTCGTTGGTTGGGATGAACAGTCACGCCAAGATTCCCCAGCAGCATTCTCAACACCACTAAACCACGGTAGCCACCGAGGGCACCGCCAGAACATGCCATAATACTCGCTGCCTTACCGGATAGTGGGTTACCTTTGAGGGCATCAGTTGGGCCAGGACGTGTTACCCAATCAATACTGTTCTTGAGTAGCGCAGTGTAGCTACTGTTATATTCCGGAGAAGCAATCAGAAGACCATCATGAGATTGTATTAATGCCTTCAATTGTTGAGCTGACTCGGGCATCCCATGCTCCGCCTCATAATCTTCACAAAATATCGGCATTGGAAAGTCGGCCAGATTGATTACTGTGACATCAGCACCTGCCGTTTGAGCACCTTGGGCAGCAATATTAACTAACTTTTGGTTGTATGAAGCTGTGCGAGAGCTCCCTGAAAAAGCCAAAATTTTGGTCATCTTTGTTGTTTCCTTTATTATCTAATGAGTCGTCAAACACACGCTGAATGAACAGATGTGTTATCCACCATACCCGAATTGAATCGCTTAGCAATACTATTGCTATAGTCTCCACATGGATTATTCGGATGATTCGTACCAATTAATTGACATCAAATCGTCGTAACGTAATGGCGCGTTCAGGGTGTTCAATAAACCTTCGTTGGATACCACTTTCTTCGGTCTGCCTGAAGCTTTGCCTTTGACAGGGACAGTAAAACTCCCTTGTAACGCAGCGTTTGTGTAAAATTCAAACTTGGTTGGGTGACTAGATGCACACGCATTCACTGTGAGGTGTGATGGGGGACGAGCAGCCAGTTCTGCAATCAGTTCAACGGCATCTTGTTGGTGGATTAAGTTCACTGGAAAATCAGGGTCGGGTATCGGTTTCTCAACAAAAAAACGGCCGGGATGACGCGTTCCTCCAATTAAGCCAGCGAGACGAACAATGGTACAAGGTATGCTCGTGATATTTTGCAAGCATTGCTCGATTGCCACGAGTGGGTGTTCATTGAGTAACGGGTGTTGCTCGGTTACTTTCTCTTCCGAGCTCGCATAGACAGAGGTAGAACTGGTAAATAGTAGGCCTTGAATTTTGCTCGTTTGCAATGCTTGAGCTAGGCGTTGAAAACCACGTAATGTTTTTCCTGTGATGCATATAATCAGATAGTCGCATTGGGTAATTAACGAGAAATCGCAGTCTTCTGCTTGGATATCCGTTTGAGCATGTTGAATACTGAGATTTTGCAAGGGAGTAGGTTGGATACCCGAGCGATTGCTTGTGGTCACGCAATGCCCCGCTTGGTGGAGGTGCATAGCTAACGGTGTACCTAGCCAACCACACCCCAAAATATGAATCTTTTGCATAAATGACACTCGTTGAGGGGCTGCTTCTTGTCAACTAACGTCGTCACCTGACAGACTTTACCCCGAGTCAAACTGTGCCGTTTATCATAAATTCAGTTGAGCAACATAGCAAATACACACCCTGCCCTGATTGGACGTTGATTAATGTGGTTCATCACACTCTTGGCAGAGCATCAAACTTACACTAATTTTGGTCATTTCATTACCAATAATTGTCGCTTCAACTTCGTGGGTGGGCTTCCGATACTCGTGTACAACTGAGTAGCGGTCTTTATGAAAGATATAATCGGCCGGCGACTCATGTCTGGTTTTCAAAATAGCGGAGCCTGAGTCGCCATTGATTAACGTCATTTTAACCACACAATGGGTGCTGGTGGAACGGAAAATATATTCTCCTGGTGTCAATACTACCTCGCTTCCGTGCTCCAAGGCGATGGGAATGATACCGCTTTCATAATGTTTGGACAGGTGACGCAAACCACGGTGCAACTGCTGACTGATGTCAAAAACATTTCGCGTACGTGTTATCAATTTTCTAATTTTGGACATAACGGGGAGATTGGCTAATTCAGTAAACAGCTAGTATTTGTATAATATTATTCATACTAGTAAAAATATAATTGCTTGACAACAAAGAATATGACGGCGCACTAGTTTTCCAGTCATATGCAAGCTGGTCGATGTGTTTAATTCG
>CAXRGH010000013.1:0-18689 GCA_964230195.1 Alteromonadaceae bacterium | reverse complement strand
TGCTAGCCACAACGTGCAATCCATTGGTGTGCCTGAAGGTGCCAAGACCTTTAATACTCAAATGGGGGCAACTGTCACTCTCTCATTCGATCAAGAAGGGGCTTATTTTTATAAATGCACACCTCATTTTATGTTAGGTATGCTCGGTATGGTGCAAGTGGGTAACGCCGTTAATAAGGCTGCAATAGAGAGTAATTGGTCATCAATTAAAAATCAGGTGGTGATGAATCAGCAACGTGGTACTGACTTAGTGAAGTCACTAAATTAGATCAAGCGAAGACACATATGTCTTTCAGGGCGTAATCCGGTCATATGAGTCAAATAGCCACCCAGCTGTTGTTTCTTTAGCTGCGTGGCTTATTATTGCCCTTCTTTTGGTTCACTGCCGCGTTCGTCTATCCAAATACAAGCACATGAACCAAACTTTCTCAGCTAGGCAAATGTTGTCATTAAAGAAGACAGTGTTTTCACACGGAAGGTGATATCTTCAGTCTCTCCAGAGACGGTTTCTGCTTGCGTTAAGTTCAATTGAGACGCATCGCTGATATTGGTAATATTTTTTGATATTTCCTGAGAAACCATGCTTTGCTCTTCTGCTGCTGCTGATATTTGTGTCGCTAAATCAGAAATATCCGTAATTGAGCGATAAACCTTTTGAATCGTTTCTTGAGCGTTATCAGCTTGTGAGACGCATGTCTCTGCAGAGGCTTTACCCTGTTCCATTTTAGTCGACCATTCAATCAGTGTTGTTTGAATATCACCAATAGAACGTTGAATTTGTTCGGTAGCAGAATGAGTGCGGTTAGATAATGCTCTTACTTCATCGGCCACCACAGAAAATCCACGACCATGCTCTCCTGCTCTCGCCGCTTCAATGGCGGCATTCAGAGCAAGCAAATTCGTTTGATCTGCGATCCCCTGTATCTCTTGCATAACCGAACCAATATGTTCAGCTTCGGTAGCCAGCTCGGAAGCAGCGCGTGCAGATTGAGAAACCTCATTTGCTAAGGTATGAATTTGATGTCGAGTATCTTCCATCACTTGGGTCGCTTGGGTACAGTCTTCATGGGCTACCTGCACTTTTTGTGTAGTCGATGCTGTATTGTGGGCAACTTCCTCTATTGTCGTTACCATTTCCTCAACAGCAGCAGAGACCTGGTGAAGCTCTTGTGTTTCTTTTTCAACCCCTTGCTTTGCAATATTCGCAGCGTTAGCCAGGCGTTCAGCACGCTCATTCAATTCTTCACTACCGTCGCTCACTCGGCCTAAAATCGTATTGACTTTACCCTCTGCCACTCTTAAATGAAAATCTGCGGCGCTGTATTGACTCTCACCACTGTAAACAAGGCGAGAGACGCTATCGTAATCCTTTGCTAATGAAAATAGATAATTCGGTGTCCCCAACAGCTCTTGTTTAAAAGCAATTAACGGGAGGGCTAACATTAGCAGCGAAAACCATGATGAGACAAAGGTCAAGCCGACACTTAGCAAACCGATTACGGCATAAGCGCTAGCTCGTACATAAAATTGATTCTCTAAGTGCTTTACCGACTTTCCGGAGTTGAGTCGCTGATAAATATTTGTAGCGTTTGTTTTTATATCTTCCGGTAAGAAGCTTCGTACTGACTGGTAACCAATCAAATCTTGACCATCAAAAATGGGCGTAACAAAGGCATCAACCCAATAATATCGACCATCCTTGCATCGATTTTTTACAGCACCGCGCCATGGTTTTCCGGATTTAAGCTTGCTCCAAAGATCACCAAAAGCGGCTTTTGGCATATCAGGATGACGCACAAGGTTGTGGTTCTTACCAATCAACTCATCTTTTTCAAAACCCGAAATTCGAATAAACGCGTCATTAGCATAGGTAATAACACCTCGTAAATCGGTTGTGGAGACTAGTTGCTGATTCGTAGGTACTGCGATTTCCTCGTCAATGAGGACTTGATTGTTTCTTGGCATGATTGAATTCCTTTTCAGTCGCTACTTTTAAAAATAATGCAAATCACCAATAATGCAATAAACACATAAAAAATATGAGGGTTTATTGGACATTGACTCTGTCATTGGTAAGGCGTTGTTTTTCAGTATTGAACAAAAATATTTGTTACCATTTATCCATCGTTCGAACACTCATTACTTGATTCAGGAATAGAACACAAATGATTCAACAAAACCTTGCCCTATCTGAGGAGACTTCCGGTTACTGGTTTGTGCTGACCGAGAATCAGTTGTTATTAGACTCGATATCAGAGCAAGTCCCGCAACGCCGTTGGAGTGCTTTACCTTTTTTGAAGGAGTACACTCAGCAAGTCATCAAAATTGGGGAGCTCAATGGCATCTCCTGCTTTATGGTGGATCTCGGGTACGAGTCAGTCTCCGAACAAGGATTTAGCACTTGTACACTCAGAGATTACATAACGCAGCATGATGTTCACTGGATAGGCGTCGCTGCTCGTGCTTTTCAATTTGCTGAGTTTATTAAGACACATCGTTTTTGCGGTCAATGCGGTGCTCATATGCAAAATGTAGGTTGGGAACTCGCCATGCATTGCGACACTTGCCAGCATCGTGCCTACCCCCGTATTTCGCCGTGTGTCATTGTCGCCGTTGTGCATCGCGGTCAATTGTTACTTGCCCAAGGTAAACGTCATAAGGGGAGTCTGTATTCAGTTTTAGCAGGGTTTGTAGAGAGCGGTGAGACCCTAGAAGAGGCGGTACACCGAGAGGTATGTGAAGAGGTTGGTGTAAAACTTAAAAGCCTTCAGTACATCGAATCACAACCGTGGCCTTTCCCGCATCAATTAATGTGCGGTTTTATCGCTGAGTATGATTCCGGTGATATTGTGATTGATGAAAAAGAAATCAAAACCGCTGACTGGTTTCCGTTTGACCAGCTGCCACAGACTCCGGGGCTTGAAACTATCAGCGGCCGCCTGATCCGATATGCTCTCGAAAACTATGCTAGCTAGATTCCCCTAAACGCCAACCTCACTGTATTTTAGACACAAAAAAAGCGCCGATTTGGCGCTTTTTCACTTGCGTGTGTTTTACTTGCTCTTAAGTGCGCCAAAACGCTTCTTGAACATATCAACACGACCACCAGTATCAACGTTACGTTGCTTACCTGTGTAGAACGGGTGACATGCAGAACATACGTCAAGATTGATATCTTTAGACAATGTAGAACGGATCACAAGCTTGTTACCGCATGAACATACGGCATTGATTTCATTGTATTCAGGATGAATATCTTTTTTCATGGTTTTACCTCAAAAAAAAGGCCGTATCGCTATACAACCCGAAGTCGCACACCATACGCTGTTAAAAATAACGGACTAAACCGTTTAAGAGGGGCGCATAATAATGTATCGTGACCAACTGATCAAGAGATGATCGCACATTAATTCATCATTATAACCAAACAAAAGAAAATAGCCCAAGTTCCCATGACAGTGATTAGGATTGCACTTCCGGTGCCGCTTCGCTCCCAGTTTGACTATCGGTACGACGATGCAAATGACATCGCTGTGGGAATGCGTGTTGAAGTTCCGTTTGGTCGGCAAACTATGATGGGTATTGTTGAAGCTCTGAACGTTAAAACCACCTTAGGTCCTGAACAACTGAAGCCGGTCTGTAAAGTGCTCGATGAAAAGCCTATTTTCAGTGTTGATGTTTTTAAATGGCTCCGTTGGTGCAGCCAATATTATCATCATCCATTCGGTGACGTTTTGCAGGCAGCACTGCCGGTTAAATTACGCCAAGGCAAAGCCAATAATTTTGCATTGCCGAGTAAATGGCGCTTAACAGAAGCTGGGCTCGCAACGGATCTTGATACGATTACCCAAAAAGCCCCAAAGCAAGCAACAGTATTGACAGCATTGCTGGCGGGTGAGCCAATACCACCTGGTCACTCTGCCCCAAGTAAAGCGCTAGAAAAAAAATTGTGGATTGAGTCATACACACCACAGCTTCCTGAGTTAAATGACATTACCCATTGCATTGAAGAACACGCACCTTTGCGGCCTTCGCAGCAACAAGCAGTTGCCATTGCCGCCATCAGCGCACAATCCCATTACCAGTCTTGGCTGCTAGAAGGAATAACCGGTAGTGGTAAAACAGAAGTCTACATGCAAACCATTACTCCCTTTTTGAAAGCAGGCAAACAAATATTGATACTCGTGCCTGAAATTGGTTTGACACCACAAACAGTACAACGCTTTGAACGGCGCTTCGGGGTCTCCGTTGGCGCTTTGCATTCGGGACTC
Organism: Alteromonadaceae bacterium; assembly: GCA_964230195.1. Classification (GTDB taxonomy): domain Bacteria; phylum Pseudomonadota; class Gammaproteobacteria; order Enterobacterales; family Alteromonadaceae; genus CAXRGH01. Next base: position 14,418 of record CAXRGH010000013.1, on the reverse strand, counting down.
AACGATGAGGAGCGCTTTAGTGTCTGGTATCAGGCAAAATATGGCCACATTGCCATTGTCATTGGCACGCGCTCCGCAGTTTTCACAGATTTCAAAAATTTAGGGATCATCATCATTGATGAAGAGCATGACAATTCATTTAAGCAACAAGATGGCTTCCGTTATCACGCCAGAGATATTGCAGCGGTTCGAGCAAAACAACTCAATATTCCGCTTGTGCTCGGTTCCGCAACTCCATCTTTAGAATCGCTGTTCAATGTACAACAAGGAAAGTTTAACCATTTAACCTTAAGTCAACGGGCTGGCAATGCGCAAACAGCACCAATGGAGTTGGTGGATATCCGTCATCAGGACATGACCTTTGGTTTATCTCCCTATGTACTGAATGCTATGGAAGCGACTTTATCACGGGGCGAACAAGTCATGGTATTTATGAACCGCCGCGGGTTTGCGCCGGCTGTCATCTGTCATGACTGTGGTCATAACGAAATCTGTCATGGCTGTGACCGGCCCCTGACCATTCATTTAGCTAAGCGACAAATGCATTGCCATCACTGTGAAACCGTTGAACCACTGGCTCAGTCCTGCTCTCAATGTGGTAGTCATAACTTACATTACCAAGGCGTTGGAACGGAACAACTTGAGGCGGGACTACAATCTCGATTCCCGCATTATAGTAGTACGAGAATTGACAGTGATAGCGTTAGAGGAAAACACAAACTTAATCAGACCCTTGACGCCATTAAACAAGGCAAACATCAGTTGCTAATCGGAACACAAATACTCGCCAAAGGACATCATTTTCCTGACGTCACTTTAGTGGTGATTGTGGATGTTGATTCCGCATTATTCAGTGCCGACTTCCGCGCTTACGAGCAGTTATCACAACTGATTGTACAAGTGTCTGGTCGAGCAGGACGAGCACAAAAACCTGGCCGAGTGATGATACAAACCCATCAGCCAGGACACCCCTTGCTACAAGATTTAGTGAATAATGGGTATCAAGATGCAGCGCAACTGCTGTTGCAAGAGCGAGTGAGTAACCGCTTACCCCCACACAGTTTTCAAGTGTTATTCCGTGCCGAACACAAAGACCCAATGGCATGTCTAGACTTTTTGACAGGCATTAAAACCATTATGAGTTCCAGCCCTTGTACTATGCTTGGCCCGGTCCCCTGTCTCATCGAGAAACGCCAATTACGCTTTCGCTTCCAACTGATCATTCAGCATCAAGATCGCAGTGTACTACATCAATGGTTAAGCCATTGTCTACCCAATATTGAAGCGCTACCATCAGCGCCCAAAGTACGCTGGCACCTCGATGTTGACCCTCACGACTTTAATTAGATCGATGTAGAGTGTTGTCTTGTGAAAATATACCAGTACAATCGAGGTGGTGAATGAGTTAGGAACCCTCGATTAATTATGCCTCACAGAGATTACGTTGCGCGGTCAAAGCCAAAACGAAAACCCAAAAAAGCAAAACGCAATTTCCCACTATTCCCAGTGGTGATTGTTGCTGGGTTACTCATTGCCTTTGGTTATGGTTTGAGCGTTATTAAGGGGGCAGGTGATGACCAACCTACCGCCCTTGAGAAATCGTTGAGCCAACCAGAAAAAACTCACAAGCCATCGACAACCGACAACAAACCACTGCCAGTGCTTGAGAAAGATGAGTATGGTTTCCCAACGGATCTCGAAAAATCCTATGCAACCGATCGGCTTCCGTCTGGAGAAAAAATTGAAAAGCGCGAAGTCAATCCAGAAAAACAATACATCATGCAATGCGGTAGTTTTCGTTCAGAGCAACAAGCCAAAGAAATGGAAGCCACGATTGCATTTCAAGGCTTAGAAGCGCAAGTACGCTCTACTCGCGGTAGCAAAGGGCTATGGTACCGAGTCTATTTAGGTCCATATCAGCAGAAGCGCCATGCCGATGTTGACCGCCATAAGATTGAAGCAGCAGGGATATACAGTTGTCGAATTTGGAATTGGAATCTGTAACCACTGGCAACGAGTCCTGACCAAGAGAATATTGTATTTCCCTCTTGAAATATGACTCTCTCTCCCCAATGTTTTTAAGCGTAGCACAAGACACGTTAAGGAAATTAGCATGACTACCATAGTATCCGTCAGACGCAATAACGAAGTCGTCATCGCAGGGGATGGACAAGTTTCTCTTGGTAATACCGTCATGAAAGGTAACGCCAAAAAGGTAAGACGCCTTTACAACAACAAGGTATTAGCAGGATTTGCTGGCGGAACAGCCGATGCATTCACTCTATTTGAGCGTTTTGAAGCCAAACTCGAAATGCATCAAGGACATCTCACTAAAGCTGCAGTTGAGCTTGCGAAAGACTGGCGGACAGACAGAATGTTGCGCAAGCTAGAAGCATTACTCGCTGTTGCTGACCACTCGGCCTCTCTCATTATCACGGGTAACGGTGATGTTATTCAACCTGAGGCTGATTTGATCGCCATTGGTTCAGGTGGCGCTTACGCACAAGCCTCTGCTAAAGCATTACTGGATAACACGGATTTATCAGCGTCAGATATTGCGGAGAAGAGTCTCACCATTGCTGGCGACATCTGCGTATTCACCAATCATAGTCAGACCCTTGAATCACTCACATACTAATTCATGAAGAATCTATAGGTAATAAAATGTCAGATATGACTCCACGCGAAATTGTTCATGAGCTTGATGCTCACATTATTGGTCAAAAAAATGCCAAAAGAGCAGTCGCCATTGCGCTACGTAACCGCTGGCGCCGCATGCAACTGAATGAGGAGTTACGCCAAGAAGTAACGCCTAAGAATATTCTAATGATTGGCCCTACTGGTGTCGGTAAAACCGAAATAGCGCGCCGATTAGCCAAGCTTGCCAACGCGCCTTTCATCAAAGTAGAAGCCACCAAGTTCACTGAAGTTGGTTATGTTGGTAAAGAAGTTGAGACAATCATTCGTGATCTTGTTGATATTTCAGTCACTATGACCAAACAACAAGAAACCGAGAAGGTAAAATACCGAGCTGAAGAAAAAGCCGAAGAACGTATTTTAGATGTATTGCTACCGCCACCAGAAAATACGTGGGGTGAATCAGAACAAGGCCAAGACAATGCCGGCACCCGCCAGATCTTTCGTAAGAAATTACGGGAAGGCAAGCTCGACGACAAAGAAATCACACTTGAACTTGAGGCGCCTCAGGTGGGCGTGGAGATCATGGCGCCACCCGGCATGGAAGAGATGACCAACCAACTTCAAGGCATGTTTCAAAACTTATCCGGTGGTCAAAAGAACAAGAAAACATTAAAAATCAAAGATGCCTTTAAATTGCTAGTTGAAGAAGAAGCAGCGCATCTTGTCAATAAAGATGACTTAAAGCAGCAAGCAATCGATGCAGTTGAGCAAAATGGTATTGTCTTCATTGATGAAATTGACAAGATCTGTAAACGCGAAGGGCAAGGATCTGGCGATGTTTCTCGTGAAGGCGTGCAACGGGATTTGCTGCCTCTCGTTGAAGGTTCTACTGTCTCAACTAAACACGGAATGGTTAAAACTGACCACATCCTGTTTATTTCCTCCGGTGCTTTCCAGATGAGCAAACCCTCTGACCTTATCCCAGAGTTACAAGGTCGGTTACCTATTCGAGTTGAATTGAGTGCTTTAACCGTAGATGACTTTGTCAGTATTCTGACAGAGCCCAACGCGTCGCTCACAGAACAATATAAAGCACTGATGGCCACTGAAGGATTAGATATCAGTTTTACATCATCAGGTATTGCGCAAATTGCGAAAGCTGCTTGGAAAGTCAATGAGACCACAGAAAATATCGGTGCTCGGCGCCTGCACACCGTGATGGAGCGCTTGATGGAAGAAATTTCGTTTGATGCATCAGAAATGGATACTAAGACGGTTGAAATTGATGCTGATTACGTGAGCAACCACCTCGACATTCTTGTAGATGATGAGGATCTCAGCCGCTTCATTCTATAGCGATAGAAACAAAACGGTGATTTCTGAAGGCTACCTCAAGGTAGCCTTTTTTATGCGTATTGTTGAAGCTTAGTTTCAACTGACTTTGGGAACTCAACTTGCTCCCATAATGCGTTGCAAATCTCCGTCGTTGTATCCCATTGACCAGCCACAAGCCAATCAATCAACGGCGTAGGGTCAGCGGGATAAATAACGGGTTGAGTCACCTTATCAACCGAGGTTATCCAAGCCTCAACATCGTCACTCGTTAATGAAAGTAACTCATCACACAGCCCCATATATTTCAGGGTCAAGACATTAGATGCTTGTTCAAACTGCCCCGTTAAAGGCTTTAGCAGTAATGATTTTGCAAGTTTTAATGCTTCGCTCGACAACTCAAAACCAGCATTGGCGACAACACCATCGCAATGTTGCAGTGCATCTCTGAAACTTTGTTTGGAGGGTTTGCGCCACGTTAGGTTGCCTTCAACAGAGTTTTCAGTTACCGCTGAGTGATAACAGACAAATCGATATTCAGACAAGGGCAATAACATATCGGCAATTTGCTCTCTATCTTCAAACGGCAAATATACCAAATAGTAACCACCTAAAGGATTATCAATGGCCTCCTCTTCAATGAAGGGGGGCATGATGGAATGACCAAAGTGATGCCAATGCACACCTAAACTGATTTTACAGGGTGCAAACAATTTCATGATAATTTTATCGGCAAGAGTATCACCCTGTTTGGGGATCGGGTGAGCAAACGATGCTTGATGGCTGATGGAAATTGACGGAATGTTTTGCAACTTCGCGGCCCAGGCAGAAATGGGTTCAAAATCATTCAAGACAAGGTCATATTCAGTGAGGTCTAAATGTTTAACGTCACCAATTAAACGACGCACGCCCGCTCTCTTAACGGTTCCAATGACGTCAACTTCACCTTGTGATACGTGAAATGAAATGCCTTTTCGGGTTTGATAATCGCCAAACACTTCCATATCAAAATAGGCTTCTTTGGGGCGGCCAGAAAAAAGGTAGTCTACCGTTACGTCGTCGCGTTTGGCAAAGTACTTAGCCATTATCCGTGCGCGGCTAATATGTCCGTTGCCAGTGCCTTGCACACCGTAAAGAATTCGCATAAACCCTACCCCAGCATACTAATAGAAAGATAAGACATCGCTATCCCAAGGGATGCACCCGCAAGCACATCTGAGGGGTAGTGAACCCCAAGTAGCACCCTAGAAAGTCCAATAAGACTTGCCCAGCTATACACAAGCACAGCCACGGTGGGATAAAAGTTCGCTAGTAATGTTGCCATCAAGAAAGCTGCGGCAGTGTGTCCTGATGGCAAACTAAATTTATCGGACGGAGAAATGTGCGCGTTAAAATTAAGAATTGAATCACACGGACGTTGGCGTTGAAGTGTTTTTTTCAAAACCACGTAGACGGGTAATTCAAGTGCATAGGCAAGCAAAGCCGTATAGAAAAACACAGCACCATGCATAGGATCAAGCCAGAATAAACCGAGTGCCAACAGAAGATAGAGGTGTCCGTCACCGGTTTTTGAAAGATACTTAACCCACTGACAATTAGCATCTGCGGTTTTATTAAATAACCAGTAGAATAAGGCGAGATCCAGTCTGTAAATCATGTTGACCATGTCATATCCAACGTACAATATCATTCACACTAAAGGTTAGTCGCGGTTTATGACTATCAAGTGACAAAATAAAGAAGCGTTTATGACATCAACAAAATGCGTAAAGCGGTTGATTGTAAGTATATCTCTCATATACTAAAGCAAGAAATAGCAAGCAAAACAAGTGAATACACTATGCAATACAATACCTCTGAGTTATGCGATCTCTTCGCTGATAACGTTGATGTTCTCGAACCCTTATTTATCTCCTACGGCGGTCGTTCATCATATGGTGGCGAAATTACCACCATTAAATGCTACGAGCACAAAGGATTAATTGAGGATATGGTGACACAACCTGGCGCCGGTAAAGTGCTGTTAATTGATGGTGGCGGCTCACTTCGACGCGGTATTGTTGATGCGCGCATCGCACAGATGGCGCTCGATAATGAATGGGAAGGTATTGTTTGCTACGGTAGCGTTAGAGACGTGGACACACTTGCTGAGCTCGAGATTGGTATTCATGCGGTCTCTTCAACACCGGTATCTGCAGAAGATGTGACTGATGGCGAAGTTGATATTGCGGTAAACTTTGCAGGTGTTACCTTTATTCCCCAAGACCACATTTATGCTGACAGTACCGGTATTATCCTATCACAAGACCCTCTCGATATAGATTAGCGAGATTGTTTCACCAGTAGTGCGAGGTCACTAATCATGTCCTCGCCATTGGGTAAAGCGATTTGCCCTGGAATAACTTCAGGTGCAAAACGTCCCACTAGCTCTCCATCAGGATTGACAACCATCACCGAACCACTGTGATTCACAAGGTAATCGGTAGCGTCGTTATCTGGCATCGGGATCGAGTACATCATCCCTAAACTTCGTGTAAATGGAAACAGAACCTTGTGCTCTGCGGTTGCGCCTATAAAGGCAGGATTAAAGTACTCAACATAGGTTTTTAATTGGGGTGTGGTATCCCGCTTTGGGTCAACCGAGACAAAGACAACATTAACCTTTTCATTTTCCGTGATAGTTGGATAAATACGGCGAAGTTCTGCGAGTGTTGTAGGACAAATATCGGGACAGTAAGTGTAACCCAGAAAAATTAAATTCCACTGTCCTTTTAAATGCGCTTCGGTGAAAGCATTCCCGTTATAGTCAGTCAACGTAAAAGGCACAACTGGGCGAGGTTTGGGATAGGCTTGAAGTGCTTGGTAGCTATCCTCTTGCATCGGCTTAACGGTGATCAGGCCATACACGCCTATCACCAAAAAACCAATCAGTAACAATAACGCCCCTTTATTTCTCATAAATACGGTCCAACATAATGATCCACTAACAATACAACAAACAATATCATGAGATGCCAAATAGAATAAACAAAGGTTCGAATCGCCGTATTAGATTCTGGCAGATACTTAAGACGCAGTGCATAGTACATAAATCCCATGTTGAGTATGCTCGCGCCGACCAGATAAATAATGCCCGTCATTCCAACAATGTACGGCAACAAGCAAACAACACACAACAGGATAGTAAACAAAACAATACTCGTTTTGGTGTACTCAATACCATGCGTCACCGGTAGCATTGGTATATCCGCTTTTGCATATTCCTCTCGCTTGTGAATCGCTAAAGCCCAAAAATGTGGCGGCGTCCACGTAAAGACAATCATCACCAATAAAAGTGCATAAGGATGAATCGTGCCCGTCATTGCGGTCCAGCCTAACAGTGGTGGCGCTGCACCAGCAAGCCCACCAATCACGATATTTTGAGGGGTAGCACGCTTCAAGTACATGGTATAAATGCAGGCATAACCCACCAAACTGGCAAGGGTAAGCAATGCGGTTAATGTATTTACCCACAACGCTAATACAGAATAACCAATAACTAATAGAGCAAATGCAAACGCTAATGCTCGTTGTGGGGTTACCGTGCCTGTCACGACCGGACGCTGGGCTGTTCTTGCCATTTTAATATCGATGTGGCGATCAACCACTTGATTGATCACAGCGGCAGACGCTGAGAGGCAACCAATACCCACCATCGATAATGTGACCAAGCCCCAATCAAGATTGCCTGGTTCAGCTAGACACATGCCAACGAGTGCTGTCAGCAACAAAAGCATCACCACTTTCGGTTTGGTTAACTGATAATACTCTCTCCAATCGATAGAGGGGAAAGTCAGTAATAACGAGTCTCGCTTATCCATACATTACCTCCGGTGAACGTCCTGATAATTGGAGATTAACCCTAACAAGGGATAACAATAGCAATGCAGCAACACCGTTATGCGCAACGGCGACATACAACGGAAGGCTGAACATGACATTACTAATTCCTAGTAGCACCTGTATCGCTAACAGCGAGCTAATAAGGAACATGGCTTTCGGTGTTCCGGGAATACGGCGCTGAGCGGCCAACCCTGCCACTAAGGCTAATAATGCCAATGTACAAATTGCGGCACCAATGCGATGAACAACGTGCATAGTCATCCTAGCCTCATACGCATGGACTCCATATTCGTAATTGTCGGCTTCTGGAACTGAAAACGCTTCAGAGAGCGTGATACGCTGCTGCCATCCCTCTTCACAGATGGGCAGTTCTGTGCAAGCCAGTGACGCATAATTTGTTGACGTCCAGCCACCTAGTGCAATTTGTGCCACTAATACCACTAAGGCAACTGATGCAATAACACTGACCGTTCGTTGTGTCGCTGACGCGATTTTTTGAGGCTGGTTCAGCATTAAGTGCAACAGATATAATCCCGAGAAAACCGCGAATCCACCGAGCAGATGAGCCATCACAACCACTGGCATCAAATTCATGGTGACGGTCCACATCCCCAATGCAGCTTGAAAGGTTACCAGAGCCAACAGTACCGAGGCTGTGATGCGGATACGTTTTTCATGCGCTTCTTTGAAGGCTTTGATAAATATCCATAGAATTAGCAAACCCAATGAACCAGCGAAGTAGCGATGTACCATTTCGTTCCACGCCTTCACTGTTTCGACTGGACGCTCTGGATAGGCAAGGTTTGCCGCTGCTACATCTGAAGAAGCGGAGGGTACCAGCAGATGACCATAACAACCTGGCCAATCGGGGCAACCTAGGCCGGCATCCGTTAGGCGCGTGTAGGCACCCAAAAGAATAACGGTGAACGCTAATACTAATGAAATTTTGACCAATCTTTTCATATTACACCTCAACCTATTCTGGATAACTTAAGTAATTTACGAAGGTCTGCGAGCACATCTCGTGCAATCATAACGGTTTCATTTTTGTCCGCGGTGACTGGATAGAACAATACGGCTTGGTTTAGCGTGTCAATGATGTAAACCCCGGTTTCAGATTGCAAATATTGCTGATGTTGTTCTAGGACTGACGCTTCGAGTTGTTTTGTCTTGAGCACAGGGTACTGAGCTAATTGTTGCTGTAAGGCCTTGGCTTGACTATGCAATACCATAGGCGTCACTCTATCTCTGTGTTTCCCCAATGCCGACCAAACTTGAGATAAGCTATACATCGCATTGTCACATGAGGCATCACACTCGCCTTTGTGGAAATAAGCGATTTGCCAGCTGGGTTGCTCAAGTGTGTAGAAACTGGACGTATCAATCACAGGTGATAACAACTGACCTTTGTTGGTTGACGCTTTATTAAAATAATCGAATTCTAAAGCCAGTTTTGCTAGTAAGACTGGAACAGCGAACGCTGTGAATAACAAAACCAGCATCATTTTATTTTTGTTTTGTGCCATGATCTTGCTCCTGTTTTGACGACTGGCTTAACACCAGTTTGATGTAAATCCATGCAGCTGCAATGGCTAATAAAAGCCACTGCAATGCATAACCAAAATGTTTCATTGGCGGCATAACCACGGGCTGCCAACGACTATCAAATTGCGGTAACGCGTCTCCGGTTACCACCACTGAAAAAGGGACTAACTGACGGTCGGTCCAACGGGACATTTTCTCAAGATCGATCGCTTGTACCACCGCAGGCCACTGAGTAACTTCTACCAACGTCTCTCGCACCATAGGGTTGACGGTGGGTATTTGAATACGACCTTCTATCTCTATCGTATTTTCAGGTAACTCAATAGCCGGAAGAACTGACCGATCTCTATCGCCCAAGACCCAGCCAAGATTGGTCACTACCCAACCATATTGTGTTAAAAAAGGAACAATCACCTCGTAACCGACTTTACCATTGCGCATCCTATTATCCAGTAGCATCACTGAGTCATGGTCGAATGTTCCTGTCAGGCGAACCGGAATATCATTTGGATTGTCGGTTTCCTCCACCAGCGTCATCCAATGGTCCGGTTCATTCGTAACACGACTGATATGGTCAATCCGTGCTTGCTTTTCAAAGCCCCGCGAAATCTGCCAGGCCGACAAGCCACACATGATGACAACAGACAAAAAAACGACTACTGTTGATAGTGGAAATTTTCCCATTAACACACTCTAGGTCTAAGGCAGCTTATGTTGGTTAAAATTGTAATTTTTATATTGCTCATGGTCATGCTTTTCAATTTATTCAAAGCCATGGTGGTGATGACAAAGCCCGCAAAAACAAAACAAAAAATGAGTCACTTTATTGGCCGACGGGTGCTGTTTTCCAGTCTTGTTCTCGTATTTATTTTTATTGCGATAGCGACGGGAATCATCGACCCGAATCCCCGCCCCTATTAGTTATATTCGTTAAAGAATGTATACAAAGAAGAATAACAATAACCACACTGCATCAACAAAATGCCAATACCAGCTGCTTGCCGCAAAGGCAAAGTGGTCGTCCGGCGTGAAATGATTTTTCAGAATCCTTAGCAACATAATAAACAACATAATGGTGCCGAGAGTCACGTGTAGTCCGTGGAAACCAGTGAGCAAGAAAAAGGTATTTCCGTAAACACCTGACTGCAAAGTAAGTCCCATTTCACGATACGCGTGAACGTACTCTTCAACTTGGAAGAATAAGAAAATGACACCAAGTAAAACCGTAACAGAGAGCATGGTTTTCAGTTGCTTGCGGTTATTATTTTCTAAGCCGACATGTGCAAAATGACAAGTGACTGATGAAATGATCAGAATAGCCGTATTCAATAATGGCAGCCCCATCGGCCCCATTGCTTCAGTAACGCCACCATCAGGGAACGTCACCAGAGGCCAAACCGCTTCAAAATTGGGCCAAAGCACTTCATGAGTGGACACATTGTTGGAAGCACCACCGAGCCATGGTACCGCAAACACCCGAGCATAAAACAGAGCACCAAAGAACGCAGCGAAGAACATAACCTCAGAGAAGATAAACCACATCATACCTTGGCGATATGAATGGCCGAGTTGCTCACTATAGAGGCCCGACATAGACTCTTTGATTTGGTCACGGAACCATCCAACCAACATCACTAATAAAGTGACAAGGCCAGCGGTAAGGATATATCCTCCATACCCGTCTTTACCAGCGGTTGATTCAATCACAAAATTTCCAGCACCAACGGCAATGAGAAACAATGCTACCGCGCCGACGATTGGCCAGATACTTTGCGCAGGTACGTAATAAGTTTTGTATTCTTGTTCAGACATTTAGGGTCTCCATACGTCACTTGTGTTTAGCGAACTAACCGCCACCTGCTGCGACTGGTCAGTAATGTCATAAAGGGTGTATTGCACTGTGAAGTGCGAAATATGCTTAGGCAATTGTGGGTCCACATAGAACTGCATAGGCATTAATAATGATTCACCAGCGGACAACGGTTGCTGGTTAAAACAAAAGCAATCTGTCTTGTTGAGGTAGACAGCTGCAGTGCCGGGTGTAACGGAGGGAACAGCTTGCCCTACCATGTGTTTTCCCGATTGATTTTGAGCATTAAAATTGACCACGGTAAGCGCTCCTGGACGAACCTTCACAGAACGGCTTTCCGGTGCAAATAACCACGGCATTTGCTGATGAGTGCGAGCAACAAATTGCACCGTCACCCATCGCGTTTCATCAACTTCAATTTGTTGATAAACCGCTGCGTCATCACGAGTCTTACCGTTTAGCCCCGTGATATCACAAAATACATCGTAAAGTGGTACCAGAATAAACCCAAAGCAAAACATGCCGACAACCACAAACAGCAGTTGTCGTACAATTTTCATATGGGGATTCGTGGTACCTAACATCATTATCTCACCGTAGGCGGTGTTTCAAACGTATGATAAGGGGCCGGTGAAGGAATTTCCCATTCCAAACCTTCTGCACCATCCCACACCTGGTCAGACACCGGCTCACCTTGCTTACGGCAAGCCTTGATCACAAGGGCAAGGAAGATTAGCTGTGATAGTCCAAAGGCAAAGCCACCGACACTTATCCATTTATTGAAATCGGCAAACTGCAGAGCGTAGTCAGGAATACGTCGTGGCATACCCGCCAAACCAACAAAGTGCATTGGGAAGAACAAGACGTTAACTGAGATCAGCGAGCACCAGAAGTGCCATTTTGCTAATGTGATATCAAACATCTTACCGGTCCATTTCGGCAGCCAATAATAGACTGCAGCCATGATAGAGAATACCGCACCAGTCACTAATACGTAGTGGAAGTGAGCGACCACAAAATACGTGTCATGATACTGAAAATCAACTGGTGTTATGGCCAGCATGAGTCCTGAGAAACCACCGATGGTGAACAAGATAATGAAAGCAATGGCAAACATCATGGGAACTTCAAACGTCATTGAGCCTCGCCACATGGTGGCGACCCAGTTAAACACTTTCACTCCAGTGGGCACCGATATCAGCATAGTCGCGAACATGAAGAACATTTCACCAAATAACGGCATACCCGTGGTAAACATGTGGTGAGCCCAAACAATGAATGACAAGAAAGCAATAGACATGGTTGCATAAACCATAGAGGCATAACCAAACAGCGGTTTACGTGCAAAGGTCGGCAATATCTGAGAGACAATACCAAAAGCCGGTAAAATCATGATGTACACTTCTGGGTGACCAAAGAACCAGAAAATATGTTGGAACATGACAGGATCACCACCACCTGCGGCATCAAAGAAACTAGTACCAAAGAATTTGTCCGTTAATACCATAGTAACTGCGCCAGCGAGGACAGGCATAACTGCAATTAATAAGAAGGCAGTAATGAACCAAGTCCAAACAAACAATGGCATTTTCATGTAGCTCATGCCTGGCGCACGCATGTTAACAATCGTAACAATGACATTGATGGCGCCCATGATGGAAGAAATACCCATAATATGCACAGAGAAAACAAATAGTGCGGTACTGTCATTTGAGTAGGTTGTTGATAGCGGTGCATAAAATGTCCAACCAAAGTTCGGACCACCGCCCTCAAGGAAGAGTGACGAGAGAAGAATCAAAAACGCACCCGGCAATATCCAGAAGCTCCAGTTATTCATTCGTGGAAGCGCCATATCAGGAGCACCAATCATCATTGGGATTAACCAGTTAGCTAATCCGGTAAAGGCAGGCATAACCGCACCAAATACCATGATAAGTCCGTGAACGGTTGTCATCTGATTAAAAAAGTTCGGTTCAACAATTTGCAGCCCAGGCTCAAATAATTCTGCTCGTATTACCATGGCCATAGCGCCACCAACGAGGAACATAATAAAGGAGAACCACAGGTATAGTGTCCCTATATCCTTATGGTTTGTGGTTAATAACCAGCGCATGATCCCTTTCGGAGCACCATGATGATCGTGGTGATCGTGATGGTCATGTTCATTTGTTGTAGTAGTCATGTTCACCCTCCTCTCTATTTTGGATTCATGACGGCATTAACGTCTTTTGCTTGAACCAACTCGCCAGTGTTATTACCCCAAGCATTACGCTCGTATGTGGTCACGGCAGCAATCTCTTTCATGGACAACTGTTTGCCAAATGCCTGCATTGCGGTGCCTTTTACACCATTGACAATAATATCTATGTGCTTAGGCATGTCGTTTAAGGCCACAGGGCTGTTTTTCAGTGCTGGGAAAATACCGGGCATGCCCTCACCATTTGCCATGTGACATGCGGCGCATCGAGCCAGATAAACTTGTTCGCCGAGCGTCATCAACTCAGACTCTGACATATTCATGGCCAGCAAACGTTGTTCCTCAGCTTTTGCAGCTGCTTGGACAGCGCGTTGCTCTGCGAGCCACGAACGATATTCTTCCGGCTCCTTTGCAATCACAACAACAGGCATGAAACCATGGTCTTTACCACATAACTCCGCGCACTGACCGCGATAAATACCGGGCTGCTCTACCATTGTCCACGCTTCGTTGATGAAACCTGGGTTGGCGTCTTTTTTCACCGCAAACTCAGGTACCCACCACGAATGAATAACGTCGTCAGAAGTGATCAAAAAACGGACTTTTTGGTTAGTCGGAATCACTAATGGACGGTCAACCTCAAGTAGGTAATTTTCCCCTTTGTCAAATTTGTTACCAATCTGTTCAGGCTGAGTAGCAAGGAGAGAAAAATATTCAACCTCGTCTTCCATGTACTTGTAGTGCCATTTCCATTGGGAACCAGTGACTAAAATACTGACGTCAGCTTCACTGGTATCTTCCATAGCCACCAGTGTTCGCGCAGCAGGGATAGCCATTACAATAAGAATAATGAAAGGTACAACCGTCCAAGCAATCTCAACTTTCACGCTTTCATGAAATTGCGCTGGTTTAACGCCTCGAGATTTGCGGTGAAAAATCATTGAGTAAATCATCAAGCCAAAGACGACTAAACCAATGGCCACACAGATGTAAAAAATGGTCATGTGTAGGT
>CAXRGH010000012.1:0-15290 GCA_964230195.1 Alteromonadaceae bacterium | reverse complement strand
TCTTCCGATCTCTTCTACTATTGGTTTTTCAGTAAAGGAAGAGGAGTTTCATTCGGATACATCATCAGTTGAATCATCAGTGTAAGCAGCAGTCTCATTTTCTGCTCTTGAATCTTTCGTAGTCAGTTGTCCAGTCAGTGAAGAATCACTTCCGCTATCACGGCGACTGCTAGCGGTACAATGAAGAAAAAATGATTGATGAATTCAATGAGCATAATGAATGACTTGGTCATCAAGTACGGTTGAATACTAGCTGATCTCATTTCCCCGCTTTGTACAAAGATATGATATTATTTTCGACGTTGTAAACGTTGAGAGCTCACAAATTGTCACACCAAGAATTATTAACCCCAATCCGCACCTTCTTAAAGTGCGAGACACCAGAAAGTTGGCTTGATGAGGCAATTAAGCCCATTAACTTAGCGACCTTGATGACTGATCATCTGATATGTGAGCTCAAGGCTGCCCAAAGTGCCATGTTTTTGATTCGTAAATATGCAGTAGACGAAGAGAGCGGAAACGCCTTGCTGGCGTGGTTGAAACCTTACGAGGATTTCACATACCGCCAAGTTGGGGATTGGAAGTCCCTCGCAGGGTGTAATCGATTGAGTAAAGGGATGATCCCCAAGGCCACAAAACCTTATAGTCAGGACTTGATTGATGCGATGGTGCTGCTTATCAAGGAGGAACTACACCATTTCTTCCAAGTTCTTGAAATCATGGAGTCATTCGGTATTCAATATGAAAAAATCACGTCTAGCAGATACGCCAAGGGAATGCTAACTCATGTGACAAATCATGAGCCAAACACCTTGATTGATAAACTTATTTGCGGCGCTTACATTGAAGCTCGTTCGTGTGAACGATTCGCAATGCTTGCACCTCATGTTGCTCCGGCGTTAGGAGATTTCTATATTTCCTTGTTACGCTCAGAAGCACGTCATTTTGAAGACTACCTTACGTTAGCGCGCGATATTGCGGGTGGGGACGTGACTAACCGCATTGAATTTTTCGGCCAGATTGAAGCAGAGCTTATTACATCACCGGACTCAGACTTTAAGTTTCACAGCGGCGCCCCAACGGCTGTAATGAATGAAAGTCGTTTAGTGATCTAGCGCTACAATGAGCAAAGATGGAACACTCGTTTTTTGAAAGTATTCGTTGATGGCATCTTAACTAGAAACTATCCCAAAGTAGCTTTGGAAAGCCCCCTTTGATTAAATGTAATCGTGTTTTTTGCTCACGAGGACCGATTAAACATGTTATTGCATTAACGCTATCTATATTTTAGTTAATACTCACGCAAACAACGTTCGTGAGATTAAGGAGACAGATACGAAAATGACAAGACACAATAAAGTTAATTATATTGAAATTCCAACCCAAAACGTCGTAGTGACTAAGGCATTCTTCAGTGAAGTCTTTGGATGGTCGTTTGTTGATTATGGGCGAGATTACAGCAGTTTCGCTGCTCAAGGAGTTGACGGTGGTTTCTTCAAATCTGATTTAGTTGTTTCTACTAAAAATGGAAGTCCGTTAATTGTTTTATACAGCAATGAACTAGAGGCGACTCAAGATAAAGTTCAGAAAGCCAGTGGTAAAATAATAAAGCCTATATTCTCATTTCCTGGTGGTAGAAGATTTCACTTCAGTGACCCAAATGGGAATGAGTATGCAGTTTGGTCGGAGTAATTAAATAACAACTGGCTTGTAGACAGGATCTCTCACTCCTCCAGTGACGTTGGCTGTTCATTAAGTTAAGCCAAGCATTATTCGCGACAGGAAAATCAATGAAGTACCAAAGAACTCCTGGCGCCTCGAACAAGCGTTGGTTAAAAAATACAGAGTACGTTAATTATCTCAATTAAACATTTAAGCTCTATTATCAAAGCACTAGATGACACAGTGTTTTTTGTAAGTAAATTGTAAATTCCCATTGTTGATTGTTAACCATTTGGTTGGTAAACTCACCTCTCAAAATTGTTAACAATCTTAGGGTGCAAAGTGGTTCAACCTTTACGATTATGGTCTAGTGTTTCAATACTAGCAGTTTTTTCCCTTACCTTATCTTTTCTGACGAGTGCAACGGTACCGACTAAATCCGATATTATGTTGCGCCAAGTAGAAACGGGAAATTATGGGTTGGTTGAACAGCAGCAACTTGCGCAACAAAAAACATTAGCGGATTACTTTCATGCCGGATGGTATAACTGGGTTTTCCATCACTGGCGTCCAATCTCTCAACCTGACCGCACTGATTTTTATAATGAACTCTCTGGTTTACGTGCCAAGGGTATCAAAATCCAGGCGCGAGTAGAATTTGATGCTAACTGGAAAACATTTGCAGAATACTTTGTGTTGGAAGGGGTTGATCACAAAGCGCAAACGGTTCGGACGTTAGAAGGGGATTACCAACTGTATCCCGCTCACTTGGGTAATCAAGCGGGTCAAAACTGTTCAGGTTTAAATTGTGCATCAGCACGCCACAGTGATCCGGCTAATTTTACCGGAGCACACCATGAGTTTTCCCACGGCGGTTCATCTTATCGAATTCCACCGTACTATTATTCCACTCACAGTGATGATGTTGTAGAACTGTTGAAGCAGCAAGTCAATGTGTTGATGGGGGGGAGTCAATCTCAAACCGTGGGTTACGTTTTGGGCGGTAATGTTGATTCCATCATGTTTGACTCTCAAACTGCGTCATCAAAAACTCTCTATTGGGGAGGCGATTTCTCTCAGCCGAGTATGGACAAGTTTAACGCGTATCTTGCCAATGTTTTTAACCAAGATATTCAAGCATTAAATCAATATCTCAACACCAATGCCGATGCGAGTAACAGCGAGTTACCTTATGCATTGGTACAGTTTGATGACTTTGAATACAACACATTTCTGCTAGGCGAAGGCTACACGGACATGACGTTGTGGGAAAAAGTTTATCAAAACGACACCGCTGATATTCCATTGTATGACCACTTTAAGGCGTTTCATGTTCATGCACATGGTGACTTGCTACAAACGCTAAAACAGCACGCCAATAGTTTTAAAGATAATGCCGGTAATGACGTGCCGGACATTCATATCAGTACCAGTGGTAAGTTGGTTTATCCGATTGCAGGCGTTGAGCCGAGCAAGGTAGACTTTTATGCGCAGGAAGAGCAGAGCGAGCCCGATGATATTCGATTGTTGTACCGTATTGCGGAATCACAAGGCAAGATTCTCACCTTTAACCATGGTCCGCCAGATTGGATTAAAGCCTATGATAACGATGCTATAAATCAAGCATTACATTGGATGGTTGAGGGGTATGCTTACGGCGCAAACTACGTGGTACCGATAAAGAATGATGCATTTAGAACGCGCCAAGGCGATATCGAGTTTATTACTGATTTTATTGGCAATAATCCTGAGTTGTTTGATGATTATGCACTGGTTAGTTCAGTGGGCATTTTGCATTCATATGAGGCAATGGAATCATCCAAAGCTGGCCGTATTGCAAAAGATGATGCACTGCCTGAATTACTAGCGTTTAACCGTCAAGCTTACACTGATGGATTGCAATACGAACTCGTTAGCTATGGTAATGATATTTGGGGTGGAAACCCATCAGCCGAGCAACTCAATCGTATTAAGGCCATCGTTACTCACAATGATAAAAATAAGCTGACAGCGCAGCAAGCAGACCATTTGCAGGATGCTATTGACGCCGGTATTCATGTGGTTCATGTGAACACGGAAGCTGATATTACCGATCAATTACATACTGTTAATCAACAGTATGGCAATGTGTTGTCGCCTAGTCATAATGGTCAGATTGATCTGGTGTTACGACATAATACAACCGATCCACAAGCGCCATTTGTACTTCATGCCGTGAATCGAAACGTTTCCTATACCACGGACGAAATTGATCCCCTGTTACAGGTGCAAGTGCAATTAGATGTTGCTCAAATCAGCAATAACAAAATTGCAGGTGCCTATTACTACAGTGTTGATGAAGATGACTACACACCACAATGCCAAGTGCTACCGTTAACCGATAGCACCAGAGGGCAGACCATTACCTTACCCATTGTTCATTTGTGGGGCGTGGTGGTGTTGGCGCAAGAGAACAGTACCGGCTATCAGTGTAATCACTATACAGAGACTGCATTTACGTCTCCGGGGATAGACGTAGATACGTTATCAACGGACAGAGCTAATGTCTTGAATAATGGGGACTTCACGCGAGGGCTTGATAGTTGGTCTGGCAAAAATGTGACCGCTTGGACAGAGTATGACAGCAGCTTGAATTCGTGGGTGGCTGCGATATCCGATAATTCAGGTTCCAGCAGTGAATCATTGCAATACAGCGCTGAATTGTCAGCCAGCACACCCTATATTGGTTCTGCCTACGTCAAAACAGAGAATTCGGCGGCTGATGCACCAGACGATATTCAATTTACACTGTGGTATCGTCGTGCGGATAACACATCCACAACACTAACCTTAACCACAACCGAGAGCGCTCAAGGCAATGGTTGGTATCGTTATGATTTTACCAGTTTTACACTACCCAGTGTAAAGTCAGATAATGTTGAGCGATTGAGTATAAAAGACAGAAGCGGCAATAACTTTAAAGTAGACAAAGTGGTCATTAAACCTGCATCAGGCTCGGTTGCGTCTATTGTCACTGACGCATCTTCATTCTCCAATGATACGACCAACCAGCAATACTGGACGATGCACGATGTGGATGGACAAGGTAATCTTCTTGATGTGATGAGACTATCTTTCTCAGATACTCTCTACAGCACGTCTGAGTCTAATAGTACCGCAAATTCCTATCTCAATATTGACGCTTTGTTGCAGTCCGGTGGTACTTATGAAGAGTGGCGTTGGGCGACGCAGGCCGAACTTGAGGGCATATCAGCATTCTACAATGATAGTGGATTGCAGTTTGAATCCATTAACAATGGATGGTCGCCAAAAGGTGATGACACGTGGACTATGCTGACACCTATCACGCCCTTGACAATCTCTTCACCGTATCCAGCGTACGGATTCAATGCCCACAGTAATGGGGTAAATGAAGTCACTCTGCGAAGTAATTTTAATATTTCGGGTAAAGGGGGAGCACCAGCCATTGTTCGTGACGTTCCAAGCGATCGCGATTCGGATAGCGATGGCGTTGCTGATATTCATGATTTCTTCCCACTCGACCCCAATGAATCTCAAGACTCAGACGGAGACGGCGTTGGCGACAATGCAGATGAGGCCCCCAATGATGTTACCCGTTTTGATAGCACACCTCCGAGCTTGTTAGTTTCTGGTAGTTCAACTCTGAATATCTTTGTAGGGGATAGCTTGACACTGCCAAGTGCCACCGCAAGCGATACAGTCAGTGGCGATTTAAGCCAGAAGGTTCGTATTTATGGGCAAGTCAACACGCAAGTTTCTGGCAGTTATGATCTCACCTATTGGGTGAAAGATGATGCAGGAAATGTGATCACTCATGTTGTTACTGTGAATGTTGAGACAAATACACCACCGGTTATTTCGGTTCCTGCGCCTATCACAGTAGCAGCGCTGGACGCTACTGGCAGAGGTATAACGGAAACTGACATAGCACAGTTCATCTCAGGCGCGACCGCTACTGATACAGAAGATGGTAGCCTAACGGTTAATCATAATGCGCCATTGGTCTTCCCTTTGGGTCAGACAAATGTGACATTCACTGCACAAGATAGTGATGGAAATAGCGTATCTGGTAATGCAAACGTCACGGTAACAGACCAATCAGCACCGGTACTGTCGGCGCCGAGTGACATCACAGTCTCAGCGACAGATGCTGAGGGTACATTGCAGAGTGAACAAGCGATAACGAGTTTCTTGGCTTCAGCAACAGCAATGGATAACGTTGATACTGATTTGACAGTGACTCATGACGCGCCAACCCAATTACCACTGGGTGAGACAGTCATTAATTTTTCAGTACAAGACAGTGCGGGTAATCTCACTGTTGAACAAGCAAGTATCACAGTAGAAGACACAACAGCCCCAGTAATCACACTCGATGGCAGCGCTCAAATGACGTTGGAGTATGGTGATACATATGTTGAGCCGGGATTCACAGCAACCGACAACGTGGATGGTGATATCAGTAATCAAGTTAGCGTCACCGATAATATCAACACGGCTCAACTTGGTACTTACAGTGTGAGTTATCAGGTTCAAGATAATGCCGGTAATCAAGGATTAACGACGCAACGTCATGTGACTGTGGTTGATAACACAGCGCCGGTGATTAATTTATCGGGTACTTCGGTTTTAACCATTGCTGCAGGCTCCCTCTACACAGACGCAGGATACACTGCATCGGATAATGTTGATGGCAATGTCACTGGCGATGTCGTTGTGGCGGGTACAGTGAATAGTGAAGTACCAGGCATTTACACGCTGACCTTCAGTGTTGCTGATAATGCCGGCAATACAGCAACTTCGGTGCAACGAGAAATCACAGTGACCGACCAGACAGCACCAGAGATCACGCTTGCAGGGGCGAGTGAAATAACAATTGCACTTGGCACCACCTATGATGATTCGGGTGTGAGTGCTATTGATAATGTTGATGGTGATTTAACGGCTCAGGTGAGTGTTACTGGTAGCGTCAATACAACCGCAATTGGTAGCTATATTTTGACCTTCAGTGTTGCTGATGATGCAGGTAATTCGGCAATTAGTGTTCAGCGAACGATTACCGTTACCGACCAAACACCACCGATTATCGTACTGCTGGGAGATACCGCGCTGACCATCCCACAGGGAGGGAGTTTTAGTGAGCCCGGGTTCACTGCAACAGATAATCTTGACGGTGATATTCAATCTCGAGTCATGGTAACCGGTACCGTTGACACGCAGACTGTGGGTAGCTATACCCTGAGTTATGCTGTGTCGGATGAGGCGGGTAATGGAGCACAGACGCAACACCGAACTGCAGAAGTAACAGACCAAACATCACCTCAATTGATGTTACCGGAAAATATAACGGTTGCCGCCACGGATGCGAATGGTGTGTTAAGCACCCAACAAACCGTTATTGATTGGCTCAATCAGGCAACGGTAACCGATAATGTGGATACGGAATTAACCATTCATCACGACACTCTGGAGACGTTAGCTCTTGGTAGCCAGACCATAACCTTTACCGTTACCGACAGCGCTGGTAATGTGACATCAAAGTCTGCAACAGTGACCATTAGTGACCAAACAAAACCGGTGATAGCGTTAGAGGGGGAAACCAGTCTGACGATGTTCGTTGGTGAAACTTATCTAGAGCCTGGATTTAGCGCGACTGATAATGTTGATGGTGATTTGACTGAACAAGTCACTGTAGTAAGCACCCTGGATACTGCAACCATTGGTCATTACCTGATTCAATATTCAGTGTCTGATGACGCTGGTAATGAAGCGCAAATGTTGCAAAGAACAGTGTCTGTTCAAGACGCGACTGCTCCAGTAGTGTCAGTACCCAATACCCTGACTGTCGCTGCTGTTGACGCAGCGGGAACACCAAGTAATGACCAACAGATTGCCGAGTTCCTGATGGCAGCGACTGCGGTAGATGACGTTGATGGCGAATTAACCGTGACCCACAATGCGCCAGCAATCATCCCTCTGGGTACAACAACAGTCACTTTTGAAGCCGTTGATTTGTCTGGCCAAACGGGAACCGCTCAAGCCATTCTTCATGTTGTTGATATGACCAGCCCGGCAGTAGTGCTTGTGGGGGAGACCGTTATCACCATCGCTCATCATGAAGCGTATGAAGAGCCAGGCTTCACAGCCAGCGATAATGTTGACGGTGATTTGACTGAGGCCGTGAGCGTGTCAGGTACTGTTGACGAAACGACTACTGGAACCTACACACTTGAATATCAGGTAACCGATGCTGCTGGAAATCAATCGACAATAAAAACTCGTCAAGTGACCGTTGTGGATGTTAGCGCTCCCGTGATTACTCCGCCTGAAAATCGTGAGGTGGCAGCAATTGATGCAAGCGGAACCACTATCAATAATCAAGTGATCAGTGAATTCTTATCCTCAGCCATTGCCGTTGATGCCGTTGATGGCAATGTGGTCGTGACTAATGACGCACCCAATGTGTTCCCGCTGGGTCTTACTCAAGTGACATTCACTGCTGTAGACAGTGCAGGGCAGGTGGCAACCGCCTCTGCGAATATTTGGGTGAAAGACTTAACAGCCCCTGAGATGACTCTTCTCGGGGAAGCCAACGTTCAATTGACCGTTGGCCAAGTGTTTGTTGATGCAGGTGTGATTGTGATGGATGCTGTCGATGGTGACTTGTCTGCATCTGTTGTCGTCACTGGTACAGTAGATACGTCAGTAGTGGGTACGTATTCTATTGAATATACTAGTACAGATACCGCCGGCAATGTCGCAACATCAGTTAGACGCACAATTGTTGTGACTGATCCACGAGATGATGTGGATACCGACAGTGACTCTATTCCTGATTACCTCGATGAAGACGATGATGGCGACGGCGTGACAGATGTTAACGACGCATTCCCATTAGATGCTCAAGAATCATTGGACACCGACCAAGATGGTATAGGCAACAATGCCGACACCGATGATGATGGCGACACAGTCGCAGATGGCGAAGACGCATTCCCACTTGAC
This sequence comes from Alteromonadaceae bacterium, assembly GCA_964230195.1. GTDB lineage: Bacteria > Pseudomonadota > Gammaproteobacteria > Enterobacterales > Alteromonadaceae > CAXRGH01. The sequence goes on along the minus strand of CAXRGH010000012.1, from coordinate 6,602 downwards.
CCCTTTGAATCAGTTGACACCGACAGTGATGGCGTTGGCAACAACACTGACACTGATGATGATAATGACGGTATCGCTGATGCCGATGATAAAGCACCTTTTGATAATGATATAACACCGCCAGCATTTGCATTGTCAGGGTTGGCGGACATGGTTGTTGAGGCTTCTGGCCCGCTAACCTCTGTTGAGTTACCTCAGGTGTCTGCCACTGATCAAGGACAACCCGTTACGGTCACTGTGAGTCATCAAGGACCATTTGCATTGGGACAACATCAGATTGTTTGGACGGCCACTGATGCAGCATTTAACACCACAAGTATCAGTTTAAATCTAACGGTTGAAGACACACTTGCACCGCAAGTGAATGTTGCTGATCGTGTGATTGAGGCTGAATCAGCGACCATGCTGGTGGATATGCAATGGGCCTCAGCTACCGACATTGTTGATGGTGATGTCTTATCTATCGTTGCCACACCAATGGAACTGGCGCTAGGCGATAACACAGTGACTTGGACGGCAACTGATTCGGCAGGCAATGTCGCGAGTGTGAGTAAAAACATTCGTGTTGCAGACACTCAACCACCGGTGTTTGATAGCTTAGATTTACTCGTTGTAGACGCAGTTTCTCATGCTATGACGTTTGAAAGCTTAGGCCTTGAAAACGCAACGGCTGTTGATAGTGTTGATGGTGAATTAACCGCCAGCATTTCGGGAGAGCAGATACTTTCGAGCGGAGTTAACACCCTAACATGGCAGGTTCAAGATGCTGCTGGTAATCAAACCACGGCTGAGCAGGTCATTCACATCAACCCATTGGTGAGTATTGCTCTTGCGAGTTACTCAGAAATAGGTCACGATTCCACTATCAGTATCACTCTATCTGGTGATGCGCCTAACTATCCAGTGCGTCTGTCGTATCAAGTTTCCGGTTCGATACCAGCAAATGCTCATACTCTAACGAGCGGAGAGTTCATCATACAATCAGGACAAGGCTTGGACGTTCCAGTGAGTTTGTTAAGTGGGTTTGGAACTCAAGTTGATGATCAATTGATGGTTTCTTTGACGTCTGCCGAACATGCAGTTTTAAGTGACGAAGTAGTTCATACTGTCACCGCGATCGCAGGGGAGCAGGCACCTATGGTGAGTTTAGCTGTGTCTCAAGATGGCGAGCTAACCAGTCTACTGACTCCTACGGGATTGGATGCGACCATTACAGCAAATATCTCAGATTTGAATCACAGGGACACTCATACTGTCACTTGGATACCGTCACATCCGGATCTACTTGATACCTTGCGAGACGATAATCCCAATACCTTCACCTTGGATGTTGATGACTTAGCTCCGGGAGTTTATGGCATTGACGTTGTGGTATCAGAAACGAACACGGAAGCTGCGCTGCAAAGTGGCGCCTCAATACGCTTCACCGTTTTAGAGGCTGAGGTATCGCTATCCGATACTGCCGACAGTGATAACGACGGCGTTGTTGATGCAGAGGAGGGGCTGGGTGATACTGATAATGATGGGATCCCTAATTATTTGGATAACTTGAGTGAGCCCCACCTAGCACCGTTAAGCAGTGAACAAACAACGGTTGTGACAACGGCAACAGGTTTATCGATTTCCCTCGGTCACATCGCACAAGCAGCAAACGGCAAAGATGCCACTGGGTTGTCTATCACTCGTCAGGACATTGCTGAATTTGGCGGAGAAAATAGTGAAGCAACAGCACTGGCCGCTGATGATGCATTCGCTGCCATCACCGCAATTATCGATTTTGAAATTCATCAATTAGAAAAACCAGGGCTTACTGTTCCGGTTGTCATTCCAATGCCTGAGGGAAATGTATTACCTAACAATGCAGTCTATCGTAAATTCTCAAGTGAGAGCGGTTGGTACACCATGATTGCGGATGCAGATAATCGCATTGCATCAGCATCCAGAGACGACAACGGTTTGTGTCCTGTCTATTCATCCGACAAGTACACTGATGGCTTGAATCAAGGGGATGCGTGCATATTGATAGAATTGACAGATGGTGGAATCTACGATGATGACGGCTATGCCAACGGTTCCGTTGCCGATCCAGGTGTGATAGCAGTGGCGAATTTACCGCCGGAGTTTAGTGTCGTAGAGTCCATACTCACTAATGAAGGTGAATCCGTCAATGTAGAATTAACATCGTTATCTGATCCAGAAGGCGACACATTGAGCTTTGAGTGGCAACAAATAGCAGGTGAAACGGTTTCTCTTACCAGTGACAATAACAGTTCACAACTAGCGTTTATTGCACCTGAGATTGCTGACGATGAAACCTTAGTGTTTGAAGTCAGTGTTAGCGACGGACGTTCAACAGTGACAAAAAGCGTTTCGGTTAACCTAGTCAATATACCGGCAATTGTTACCGCTTTTGGTACTGTATCCGGCACATTGATTAACAATCAATACCAAACGAATACTCAAGTGACTCTGAGTGGTGTCGGTTCATCAGACAGTAAAAACAGCCCCTTAAGTTATCAATGGCAACAAATATCAGGACCGAGTGTCAGCCTTTCTGGTGCAGCAGAGATGCAAGCCACGTTCCTAGTGCCATCAGTGACACAAGCAACCACTTTGATTTTTGCGCTAACCGTTAACAATAGTGAAACTCATGAACTTGCCAGCAATACGGTCCAGGTATCTGTTCCTTTGCAGGTTATTTCAACTTCAACACCGGTTGAAAATAATGAATCAGTCGGCGGTGGTGGTACTATGTTGCCTTTACTACTGGGCATGATGCTTGCGTTTGGTAGACGCCAAACAGCGCAGGTTAACAAAGAGTAAGCTCGGGGTAAGCAATTTAGACGAGCCTCCGAGCGCTCATCATCACATATCCAATGCTTGAACGTGTTACGGTTTGAGTAGGGCTAGTTAACCGAACCCCAATTGGGCTATATCCTCGCAGACATCGAATAACTGAAATTACCAAAGCGGCTTGGCTTGGGGAGTAAATCTAAACGTTCTTAGAATGATATCAAAATCAACAATAATACTTTCTTAAAGCATGTAAAGACCAAAGGAAGACCCTGCCAAGGGTATAAGGCCAGCAGTAGCGAGATGAATTTCCATCATAAAATGACAATCTGATGGCAATATTAATCGAGTTTAGACACTGCAATGTTTGAGGGTCTTCAGTTGAAGTCCGTCAGCTGATACTTCTAGTATGCTACCTTGATCATACCAATCGCCGAGAACGATGCGTTGTCCTACTCCTTCCGCTAATTTAAAGGAATGAATGTTCGGTTTGTGTGTGTGTCCGTGCACCATGTGTCTAACCCCATGGTGATTAAGGGCATTCACCACATCAGAGTGCACTACATCCATACTGTCCATGTTTCTGCCTTGCTGTGAGGCTACACTCTTCGCTCGTGCTTTTCTTGCGAGTTTCTTTCGATAAGCAAGTGGTAATGCTGTTAATAATGATCGCGTTAATGGGTGGCGTACTATGCGGCGAAAACGTTGATAATTAACATCTAGAGAACAGAGTTCATCACCGTGTAAAATCAGTGTCGGTGTGCCGTATAAATCAATCACTGCCTGCTCCGGTAATAGGGTTATACCAGCAGATTGACAAAATGATTGACCCACCAGAAAATCACGGTTGCCGTGGATAAAATACGTTGGAACCTTATGGGACACCGTTTTAAATATGTCGGCAATATGGTGAGTAAAGGAGGAAATGTCATCGTCACCAATCCATGCTTCAAATAAATCGCCTAGCACGTATAGCGCGTCTGCATGAAGCGCTTGTTCTCGCATGAACCGCTCAAAGCATTCCGTGATATCGCCTCGTTCTGGAGAGAGATGTAAATCGGAGATAAAGTAAGTGATGGTATTCATAAGGTTTGAAGCAGTCTCCGTTAGGTGAGACTGCTTTTTGTGCAGTTAAGCAACCACTTCTGCTGATTCTATGATCACTTCGTCTTTTGGCACATCTTGATGGAAGCCATAGCTACCAGTGCTCACCCCTTTAATTTTATCTATCACGTCCATGCCATCAACGACTTCAGCAAATACGCAGTAACCCCATCCGCTTGGCGTTTCGCTTTTGAAGTCCAAAAAAGTGTTGTTACTAACGTTAATGAAAAACTGTGAGGATGCCGAATGCGGATCATTGGTTCTGGCCATGGCGACGGTGCCTTTAGCGTTGCTCACACCATTGTTGGCTTCGTTTTCAATAGGTGCACGTCCATCTTTTTCTAACATACCAGGCTCCATACCACCGCCTTGGATCATGAAACCGTCAATCACTCTGTGGAATAGAGTGTTACTGTAAAATCCATCTTGGACATACTGTAAAAAATTAGCCACTGTTTTTGGGGCTTTGTCTTCCAACATTTTCAATGTGATGTCGCCAAAATTTGTGTGTAAAACAACCATGGTATTCGTCTCCTCTTAAAATTTGCGGTAGTTTATCAGAAAACAGCAGAAGTCAGAAAACTTCTTTGTTAGAATGCCAAGCCATATCGGATAATTACAGGAACCTATTGCATGCTTCAAATATTCAATACACTGACGCGCGAGAAAGAAGCGTTTAAGCCTATCCATGACGATCACGTTGGGCTCTATGTGTGTGGAATTACAGTATATGATCTCTGTCATATGGGGCATGGAAGAACCTATATCAGCTTTGATGTCATGGTACGTTATATGAGGCACCTTGGCTACAATGTGAAATACATCCGAAATATCACCGATGTGGACGACAAAATCATTAAACGTGCGCAAGAAAACAATGAGAGTTTTGAAGCATTAACAGAACGAACTATTGGCATGATGCATGAAGATTTTGCCGCGTTAAATTTGCTATTACCCGATGAAGAACCGCGTGTTTCAACTCACATTGAAGAAATTATTGCGGTAATCGAACGCTTAATTGATAGAGGACACGCGTATCAGTCAGAGAGTGGGGACGTGTTGTTTCATGTGCCGTCATTTGATCGCTATGGTGAATTAAGCAGACAAGATCTTGATAGCTTGCAAGCCGGTGCTCGTGTTGGTGTCAGTGAAGACAAGAAAAACCCAATGGATTTTGTCCTTTGGAAGCTTGCCAAAGCGGGCGAGCCAAGTTGGAAGTCACCATGGGGCGAGGGGCGTCCTGGCTGGCATATTGAATGTTCAGCGATGAATTTAAAACACCTTGGTGACCACTTTGATATTCATGGGGGCGGTTCTGACCTGACATTCCCTCATCATGAGAACGAACTCGCACAATCTTGCTGTGCTCATGATACTCCTTACGTCAATTACTGGGTTCACTCTGGTATGGTACAAGTCAATAACGAGAAAATGTCTAAGTCTCTCAATAACTTTTTTACGGTGCGTGAAGTCTTAAAAGAATATGATGCCGAGACATTACGTTATTTCTTGATGTCTGCGCACTACAGAAGTCAATTGAATTACACAGAAGACAATTTGGTTCAAGCGCGTAACAGTCTTGAACGTCTGTATACTGCTTTACGTGACGTGACGGTAGATGAGGAAGTATCGCTTGCCGATTACGAGTACCTGACAGCGTTTGAAGCGGCAATGAATGACGACTTTAATACACCGATTGCTTTGAGCATTTTATTTGACGTTGCGAAAGCCATTAATAAATGCAAAAACGACGACCCTGCAGAGGCCGGTCGATTGGCAAGTATATTAGTTCAACTGGGCAATATCCTCGGTATTCTGTCAAATGATCCAGCTAGCTTTTTACAGTCAGGCGGAGATGATGATGAGGTAGCAAAAATTGAGGCCTTAATCACTCAACGAAATACCGCGAGAGCGAACAAAGATTGGGCTGCAGCTGACGCTGCTCGAGATCAATTGAATGCGTTGAATATCATATTGGAAGATGGTCCCCAAGGAACCTCTTGGAGAAAAGGCTAGTAGTGAATAACACCCAGTGACAACACTGTCCATCGCTGGGTGTTAATCATTGGGGCGCATCACCGATATTCATCAGATTTCATTGACGGTTTGTTCAACTGCCCATTGTAAAGAGGCGATGTATAACTCGTTGAGACGATCGTCTGAGATACTGAGGCGTTCAAGTAAGTCTTCCGTTGCTTGAGTTGAATTGTTTTCATAATGTTTGGCAATGCGGAGATAGGCGCCAAGACGTCCCTTGTGAGAACAAATAGCTTCTTTCACATCTTGATGAATTGGAATTTGAGCAATCAACTGAATCAGTTCCCCGTCAAGCATGGCATCCATCAGTGATAGAAGCCCTGTCATGAACGCAAAGCCACTGGGTGATTTATTGCCCAATTCTTGATCAATTAACTCACAAAACTTAGCGCGGTAGAGTGCAAGTTTATTCAATTCGGAGTGTTTCTCTTTCCCCATTTCGTTGGTAAATAGAAGCGATGAGAAACGTTTTAACTCGGCAATGCCTAGGGCTACAGTGGCCTGCTTAATCGATTGGATATCTCCCCTTCTCTTAAATAATGGAGATTGAACATAGCGCAACAACTTGTAGGATAAGCCAGAATCACTCTCAATCAACTCTTGAATATCTTCAAGTTCGGTATTTTGCTGCATCAGCATGGTAACCAATCGTGTGATTGTGGTTTGTG
>CAXRGH010000011.1:0-4593 GCA_964230195.1 Alteromonadaceae bacterium | reverse complement strand
AGGTGATAACCATAAAGGTTAATATCATTCGCCAACAGTGCTTTCAGACGATTACGCTTCATTCCTCTGATTTCAGGCGCCTCACCTTTCCAAAAATAACCATGATGCACAATAATCGCCTGTGCATTTTGCTTAATGGCTTCATCAATTAAGGCCTGACTCGCGGTAACACCAGTCACTACTTTGTGCACATCATGACCTCCTTCTACTTGCAGTCCATTTGGACAATAGTCCTTCACTCGGTTAGGCTGAAGTTGCTCATCAAGCCAACTGAGTAGTTGTTTGTTGGATATCACGGGTACCTCCCAGAAAATGAATCCGGCGCTCAAAAATTAGACATCGAATTAAAAAAACGGTATAACATTATACACATAGAGATATTTAACCCAAACAACTGAAAGTAAAAACCTATGAGTCAACTGGATAAAAACGCTGTAGTTGCAGCATTCACGGAAGCGTACACTAAGACGCACGGTAAAGCACCCGAACTTGAAATAAAGAGTGGCTGGTACAAAGTCGATGGCGGAAAGGGTATCCGTCTTGCAGCACTTCAAGAACTTGCTGATTCCATGGCCAACACTGCTGAAGTCTCAGATGAGTCCCAGACGGTTGCGGAAGCAGAAGCGGTTGTGGAAGTAGAACCAGTCGTGGCAGTTGAAGAAAAGATGACGAGTAATGACCAAGCGCAAGAGCCGATTGAAACTGAAGTCATTACCCCCACACAGCAAGTTGCAGAACCCGCAGTCAAAGCCTCAGATATTGTGGTAGAGCAAAGCGCTCAGGTGGAGAAAAAACGATTCTCTATCAAAGCAATGTGGCAAGAAATCGTGAAGAAGGTCACTGGATGAGTCAAACCTCTTCTCTAGTTCATTGAAAAAGAGGCTCAACGCCTCTTTTTTGTTTGGATGAATTCACGATTTAAAATGTCGCACATAAAAATAAAGGAGACTAATTGTCTCCTTTATTTATATCTGCAAAAACAGTTTACTGTTTTAGCGTTTCAACTCTGCTCTTGAGTTTTTGACCCGGCTTGAACGTAACAACGCGTCGCGCTTTGATGGGAATATCCTCTCCCGTCTTAGGGTTCCTTCCTGGTCGTTCGCCTTTGTCCCGGAGGTCAAAATTACCAAAACCAGACAATTTTACCTGAGTACCAGATTCAAGACTCGATCGAATCTCATGAAAAAATAACTCAACTAGCTCTTTCGCGTCTCGCTTGTTCAGACCGTATTTATCAATCAAATTCTCAGCAATCTTGTCTTTGGTCAGTGCCATAAACTTAAATCCTCAACGATGCCTCAAAAGACTCTGATAACATTGCAACGATACGATCAACAGCCTCTTGAATTTCATTTTCTTCTAACGTTCTAGAAGTATCTTGCAAGGTAATGGCAATCGCAAGGCTCTTCTTGCCTTCCTCAACACCTTTGCCCTTGTATACATCGAACAAGTTTAGGTCAACTAATTGATTTCCGCCAAATTTTTCTATACAAGAAAGTATATTATTTGCAGGCACCGAATCGTCAACAACAATTGCTATGTCGCGGCGATTTGCCGGGAACTTTGATGTCTCTGACGCTTTTGGCAAACAGCGTGTTGTGATACCAGATAAAACCAATTCAAAGACAAAGGTTCGTCCATTTAATCCCAATGCTTTTTCAAACTGCGGATGAACTGCACCAACATAGCCTACACAGTCTTCACCAAGGTAGATTGCGGCAGTTTGTCCTGGATGCAGTGCACTGTGCTGAGCCGCTTCAAAACGATATTCCCGTGATTGATTAGTTTGCGCAAGCAATGCCTCAACATCGGCTTTGATATCATAAAAGTCGACCTTCTGATCATCGCCTGTCCAATGTTCGTTATTCAGGTTGCCACTGATAACACCTGCAATCACAGGTTGTTGGAAAACACCACCCGGTGACTGAGCATCTGGTAAGAAACGTAGACCTGACTCAAAGACACGCACTCTCTGCTGCTGTCGCTTTTGATTGTAGGACACTGTTTGCAGTAAACCAGGCCAGCAACTGACGCGCATCACAGACATATCAGCTGAAATTGGGTGCGGCAATACTAATCCTTGAAGATCGGGGAATAGCAATGATTGTATTTTTGGATCAACAAACGAATAGGTAATCGCTTCTTGATAGCCTCGATTAACCAATGACTCTTTTAGATTTGCTAATGCAATCTTGGATTCATCTGCTGGATTCATGGTAAGACGTGCTAGCGGTGCTGTGTTGGCGATATTGTTGTAACCGTAAATACGTGCAACTTCCTCAATCAAATCTTCTTCAATTGAAATATCAAAACGCAGAGGGGGAACCACTACTTCCCAAACCGAACCGTTGAACGTTACGCTAAAGCCTAAACGGGTTAATATGTCGCTCACTTGCTCATCAGCGATTTCAGCACCAAGAATATGAGCCAGCCTCTGTTTGCGCAGAGACACTGATTTTTCTTTTGGTAAATGCTGTTCACTCTTTGCTTCTACAACCGGTCCAGCCTGACCACCAACAATCTCGAGTAAAAGCTGAGTCGCTCGCTCCATTGCTTGATGTTGTAATAGAGGATCAACTCCACGCTCATAACGGTGAGAAGCATCTGTATGAAGGCCATACTGACGAGCTCGACCGGCAATTGCGAGTGGTGCAAAAAACGCACTTTCAAGTAAAATATCTTGGGTTTCTTCAGTTACGCCTGAATTCAGCCCACCAAAGATACCCGCCATTGCTAATGGCTTTTGAGCATCCGCTATGACTAGCGTATTATCATTTAGCTTGACGGTATTCTCGTCAAGTAATGTCATTTCCTCATCTTGCGTCGCTAAACGCACTCTAATTTCACTGTCAATTTGTGATAAATCAAATGCGTGCATTGGGTGACCAAGTTCAAGTAACACGTAGTTTGTCACATCAACTACCGGGTCTATCGCTCGCACACCGCAACGGCGTAACTTCTCTGTTAACCACAATGGTGACGTCGCCTTTACGTCTACCCCTTTGATTACTCGAGCCAAATATCTAGGACATGCCTCTGGCGCCTCTAAACTAACACTGATTTGGTCTTCAATTGTTGCCTCAACCGCGGTCACAGTAACCGGAGTAACTTCTGTTTGATTCAATACTCCAACTTCTGTTGCTAAACCTTTGATACCCAGACAATCCATACGATTCGGCGTAAGATCAACCTCAATCACGTGGTCATTTAACTGAAGGTATTCGCGGAGGTCTTGGCCTACAGGCGCATCAAGCGGTAATTCAAGAATACCATCATGATCATCAGACATACCCAGTTCAGAAAAGGAGCACAACATACCGAAGGACGGTTGCCCTCTAAGCTTTGCTTTCTTAATTTTAAAATTACCCGGTAATACTGCACCCACGGTTGCGACTGCTACTTTCAGTCCCTGACGACAGTTTGGAGCGCCACAAACGATATCTAGCAATTCGTCTGCACCCACATCAATTTTGGTGACACGCAACTTATCAGCATCCGGGTGTTGTCCACATTCAACAACTTCACCAACTAATACACCTGAAAACTCACCAGCAACAGGGTCAACACCGTCAACTTCAAGACCCGCCATAGTGATCTGCTCAACCAACGCCTCTGTTGAGATCGCTGGGTTAACCCATTCTCTTAACCAACTTTCACTAAATTTCATGATTCTATACCCTGCCCTGATTACTTGAATTGCTTGAGGAAACGCAGATCGTTTTCAAAGAATGCGCGAAGATCGTTGACTTCGTAACGCAGCATTGTCAAACGTTCAACGCCCATACCGAAGGCAAAGCCGTTGTATTCTTCCGGGTCTATATTAACTGAACGCAAGACATTAGGATGCACCATACCGCAACCTAATACCTCCAGCCATTTACCGTTTTTACCCATAACATCCACTTCAGCGGAAGGCTCTGTAAAAGGGAAGTAAGACGGTCTGAAACGTACTTTTAAGTCTTGCTCGAAAAAGTGTTGTAAGAAATCGTGAAGAATTCCTTTTAATTCAGCAAAAGTCACTTTCTTGTCTACCATCAAGCCTTCGACCTGATGAAACATTGGTGTATGTGTTTGGTCGTAATCATTTCGATAAACGCGACCTGGAGAGATGATACGCAAAGGTGGTTGCTCAGTCTCCATTGTACGGATCTGAACACCTGATGTCTGAGTACGTAGCATCAGATCAGGATTAAAATAGAAAGTATCGTGATCTGCTCGCGCCGGATGATGCTCAGGAATATTCAACGCATCAAAGTTATGAAAGCCATCTTCAACTTCTGGGCCTGTCTTTACGCTAAAACCTAATTCACCAAAAAACGACTCAATTCGGCTAATCGTACGACTAACAGGGTGAAGCCCACCACGCTCTGCGTGACGACCAGGCAATGAAACATCAATGGTTTCTTCCGCTAACTTGGCATTCAACTCAGCTTGACGAAGAGCCTCAGAGCGTTCCTGTATTAACCCTTGAATGGATTGCTTCGCTTGGTTAATTTTTTGACCAGCAGCTGGACGTTCTTCATTCGACAATTTACCTAACCCTTTCAATAGGTCAGTTAACTTGCCTTTTTTTCCCATGAATTCTACGCGCAC
>CAXRGH010000010.1:0-14665 GCA_964230195.1 Alteromonadaceae bacterium | reverse complement strand
AGCCTGCTTCGTTCGAGAGTTCCAGACCAACGTGTTTTAGCCCTTTCTTGATGGTCACAAGAGACATGATAAAACCCGCCAACCCCATGTAAATTGGAACGTAGCGTTTTGCTTTCAAAAATGGATTTGCAGCGTCAAATATCAGTTTTTCAGCGCTCTTATAAATCAGGTAAGCAATTAATCCAGCGATACCTGGAGTGATTACCCAACTACCCACAATACCGCCGACTTTGCTCCACACAACGGCATCCATACTCACACCAACAACAGCGAATCCGATAATAGCGCCAACAATTGAGTGTGTAGTAGACACTGGCCAGCCAAGTAATGACGCGCCAAACAACCAAGTGCCTGCAGCAAGTAGGGAGCTTATCATGCCAATAACGAGAAGTTCTGGAACGTCGGTGAAGTAGCCGGAATCAATAATACCTTTGCGGATAGTAGACGTAACCTCACCGCCAGCCAAATAGGCACCAGCAAACTCAAAAACCATTGCGATCAAAATCGCCTGTTTGATTGTTAGCGCTTTCGAACCAACTGATGTGCCCATTGCGTTAGCAACATCATTTGCTCCGATACCCCAGGCCATAAAAAGGCCGAAAATGGCAGCGAGTGTAATCAACAACATTGAGTGTGTTGATAATATATCCATTCAATTACTCCACTTATTACAGTGTAATTTTGTTCTATGTTGGACGAATAACACAACGATATCCACGTATTACGCGGCACTGCTAACTCGCGGTGTAGGTTTCCTATCAACGTTAAAAGCAGTGCTTTTTTGTAGCGCCGAGGAAGGTAATTCCCAAACATAAGCTGTGGCGCGAATGATAAACGATTAAGCATAGAGTGCAAGCGGATACTCTTATTTTTGTCATAAAAGTGAAAAATAATTTTACAAACCGACAATTAAAATTAGCGATTGCTTCCTTCGGCAAAATACACCACGTAATCACAAATATTTTGACATCGGTCACCGATACGCTCTAGCGAACGCACAGACCACATAACGTCCATGGTTTGTGGAATTTTCTTGGGGTTTGCCATCATATGCTCGGTTAATTGTTGAATCAAAGATTGGTATTTTTTGTCGATCTTCTTATCCTGTTTCGCAATGGACGCGCCCGCGTCAAGATCAAGACGAGCGAATGCGTCTAATGTATCCCTGAGAATGAGTTGCACACGCTCACCGAGAGACTCAATACTGGATGCAAAGTGACGAACAAACGAATGCTTATTTTCTGTAACAGCTATAGCGATACGCCTTGCCTCGTTACCAATGCGAGCTAAGTCAGTAATGGTTTTAAAAATCGTTAAAAGCAACCTCAGATCAGATGCAGTCGGTTGACGTTTCGCAATGATGCGCGTGCAGTCATGTTCCACGCTCAATTCCGCTTCTCGCACGTTTTGGTGACGCTCTATGACACCAGAAGCCATGACTTTATCTCCGGATATAATGGCAGTTAGTGCATGTCCCAATTGTTGCTCAACTAAGCCACCCAGCCTTAAGACTTGATGACGAGCATTTTCAAGATCTTGATTGTATTGAGCAGAAATATGTTTCCTAATATTAAATTCAGACATAACAAATCCTATCAGCCATAGCGCCCAGTAATATAATCTTCCGTTTCTTTCTTTTTCGGAATTGTAAATAGGGTATTGGTATCACCGTATTCAACCAATGCTCCCATATTCATAAATGCCGTTCGGTCAGATACTCGAGCGGCTTGTTGCATATTGTGAGTAACAATGACAATGGTGAACTCCGATTTTAACGTATTAATCAGTTCTTCAATGGTCAATGTAGAAATAGGGTCCAGTGCAGACGTTGGCTCATCTAACAATAGAATAGATGGCTTTACAGCGATCGCTCTTGCAATCACCAGCCGTTGTTGTTGTCCTAGAGACAAGGTCAAGGCGCTTTCATCTAAATGATCCTTCACCTCACCCCACAAACCGGCGAGCCGCAATGCATGTTCTGCCTCATCATTTAACACTCGCTGATTTTTGACGCCTCGCAATCGAAGACCAAACACCACGTTTTCAAAAATGGATTTTGGAAATGGATTCGGTCTTTGGAAAACCATGCCCACTTGCTGACGAAGGTGGTTGATATCGGTTTTACGAGACATGACATTGTGACCAAACACTTCTATGCGACCTTCAATAAAACAATCATCAACAAGGTCATTCATGCGATTAAAGCAGCGGAGCAATGTTGATTTACCACAACCACTCGGACCAATGAACGCGGTCACCCCGCGTTTTGGTACCTTCAGATTAATATCCTTTAACACCTGTTTATCGCCATAAAACAAATTTAGTGATTCGATCACTACTGCGACATCACTATTCGCCACTTCCAATTGCTCAGCCGCAGTAGTATCAAATGATTCTTCAACTTCTCTCAAAATCGCTCCTTTTTGCCTCAATCCAGCATCGCTTGATACTTAACACTGAGATGGTTTCGTAATGAAACTGCGGTTATATTTAACATCAAAATCACAAGAATAAGTAACATCGCAGTTGCGTAAACGAGTGGCGCTGAACTGTCCATATTAGGCGACTGAAAACCCGAGTCAAATATTTCAAACCCAAGATGCATAAATTGCCGGTCAAGGTGTATAAACGGGAAGGTGCCATCCACCGGTAAAGTCGGAGCAGATTTGACTACGCCCACCAGCATTAACGGTGCCACTTCTCCTGCTGCTCGTGCGATAGCTAATATAAGGCCAGTAATAATTGCTGGGCTCGCCATTGGTAATAGGACTTTGTAGAGGGTTTCAAACCGAGTTGCACCCAATGCAACACATCCTCGTTTCGTGTTTTTAGGAATACGACTAAGCCCTTCTTCAGTAGACACAATCACCACGGGTAAGGTGAGCAGTGCCATCGTCAGCGCTGACCACAATACTCCCGGCTCACCGAAGGTCGGGTTCGGCAAGCTCTCGCTGTAAAAAGCGTTATCAATACCACTGCCAATAAAGTAAACAAAGAAGCCCAATCCAAACACCCCAAAAACAATAGATGGAACCCCCGCCAAATTGACAACCGCTATTCGGATAATTCGTGTGGTGATGGTATTTTGGGCATATTCAAAAAGATAAATTGCCGCTACCACACCAAGAGGAGCAACCATTATTGTCATTAGGAACACTAAAAAGACGGTACCAAAAATAGCTGGAAACACGCCTTTTTGGCCATTTTCATTGAAATCGCCTTGAGAAATAAACTGGCTAAAATGAGTAAAGAAATATCCTAACTTATCCACCAACCCCATGGTATTTGGCGGGTATAATTCAATAATAACATCCGATACTAGTGGAATTGGAGTTCCCGATGCCGTGAGTATGGTTACAGAGTCCCCCTTGTAGGGTGGCACGAGTTGCTTGGCAGACGCCGTCTCAAAATCAGCAGCACCTGAGGTCAGTGGTTGCTTATCCGATGAGGTTAAATAGCCTAGCAGGGTTTGTCCATTTGAGAGTTTGACAACAACAGCGGATTGAGGCCTTTGGAATTGAGTCTGTTGGGTATCTACCCACTGAAATGCCATACGACCACGAACATCATCGTAATAATGAATTAAAGACTCTTGCACTAATGCGTTATTACTTCCCGTAAAGTGAGGCAATTTTCGTGTTTTTGTGGCCATTAACAAGCCCAATCGATTAATGGAATGATCATCATGAGCCATTTGATATTGGACCAAGGGTTGTGGCCAGAAATAGGTTAAGCCTTTGACAGTAATTAAGCCCACCAACCCTAATGCGGCCAACAAAATAATGCTAATACACCCGGAAGTTAGCCATACCCATGGCGTTCCGCCCCGCATCATTTGTTGAACAAAATGGAATGTTTTCATGACTTACAACTCGCTGTATTTTTTACGCATTTGTTGCCGGATAACCTCTGCAATACTATTCAAAATAAAGGTGATAGATAACAACAAAAGCGCAGATAGAAATAGTACCCGGTAATGGGAACTGGCAACATTAGACTCAGGAATTTCAATCGCAATATTGGCCGTTAGTGTCCTCACCCCATTTAAAATATTAGTGTCAATCAAAGGCATATTACCGGTTGCCATCAATACCACCATGGTCTCACCAACAGCTCTTCCAAAACCGATCATAACTGCCGCCAGAATTCCCGGGCTTGCAGTAATAAGAACCACACGTGTTACGGCTTGCCAATGGCTTGCACCGAGTGCGAGCGCACCACTTGCTAAATGTTTCGGTACACCTGATATCGCCTCTTCTGACAAGGTATAAATCGTTGGAATAATCGCAAAGCCCATAAGTAGCCCTACAACTAATGCATTTCTTTGCTGATAAGTAATACCGAATTTAAGATAGATCCAATGCAGTATGTCGCCGTCAAAAAACATCACCTCTAGGTGACGCGCTTGACTAAACGACAATGCTACCAAAGCCAATATCAGCGGGATTAAAAGCCAAGGAAGCAAGTTTTGAAGGGGCATTGACGTCTGTTGAATCGTGATTCGACTCAACAAAAACATAGTAACCAGAATACCAATGGGCAAGCCAACTATCACTAACAGAATGGACAGGAAATGTGCTTCGAACAATGGCGCTAACCATAACCCAGCAATAAAACCCAATACTACCGTGGGTAACGCTTCAACCATTTCAATGGTGGGTTTCACCACTGAACGCATGCTTGGAGACATAAAAAATGCTGAATACACTGCGGCACTTACCGCAATTGGAATAGCCAATATGATAGCGATTAAGGTTATCTTTAACGTACCAACTGTCAGTGGTACTAGGCTAAATCGACTGACTTGACCATCGCTGACTGAATTACTCTGCCAAACATAGTCAGGCTCTGGATATCCCGGATACCAGACTTTATCAAATAACGAGGAAAACGATACATCTGGGTGGGGGTTATCAATAGACAAGTATTCAAGTGTGTTTTGATTGATTGCCACAAGTCCATCTGCACTGTCATTCAAACTGACAAGCGTTAAGTCCTTAATCGAGGTTACAGCGCTCCACTGATGCTCTCTATCGGTAACATGATATCCCTCTAACAGACCGTTTTTATCTGCAATGACTATGACACCACTTTTGCTGTTAGTTTGCAAAAAAGCAATATCCAAAGAGGTGTTCCATTGATTCAACTGTTGAAATGTATGCCTGTCAGACAACGCAATTTCAGACCATAAAGACACCACATTATGGTCAGTAACCATGACCAAACTCTCGCCAATGGGCTTGAGGTATTTGACCTTATGCCCCTCAAAAAATGTACTTAAGGTTACTGAATACAAGAGTTGAAATTTCGTGTTAGTTGCGTGGTAAATTGATAACTCATCGCCGCTTTTGAAAAACAAATGATTCAACCGGGTACTCATCAGTACTTGATCAAAAGGGCTGTCTAAATGGTCATGCCACACAGACACTATCCGCCCCGTGTCTCGCTCAAATTTAACAAAAAGCACTTTTTGATGAACTGTCACTACAACACCTAAATATTTTTCGGTTGTTCGAGCGTCCATCAATAGTGTTTCAACTCCCTGTTCGTTTTTTGACAAATCAATCGATGCCTCCACCATAATCGATTCAGGAAGCACATATTGAATATCCTCATGGCTGACATTGATGGCATGCTCGGACCAATCCAATACAATTTGAGGTTGCGATATTGCGGGTAGTTGATGAATACGGTTGGTCACTACCACCGATTGTTGACCTAACAACAGAGTTTTGTCGTTCTCAGTGGTAGGTGTTTTCGGGTATTGATAGAACAGAGAGAGTTGGAAATCATCCCAAAGCACGGCATCTGGCTGGTTGTCATCAAATACAATAGTCGTTTGGGTCGTGACGCTAGGGCTATTCATTAACGGTAGAGTAACGTACAATAAATAACAGAATATCAGTAGTAATGTCAGCAAAACTCCAATTCCGCCGCCAATGACAATCCCTTTAGCAGTAGCATCTGCATAATGTCTGCGACGATTCATTACATGGTTATTAGTGTGTAGACTCAAGGGACAACCATTCAATTTCGGTCAAAACAATAGTGTGATACTACACTTAAACCCCTGTTTCTGGAAGTAATCCGTGTAAAACCTAGTTTCGATTTAAACTTTACGTGGTCTTAATAGTTTCATATTCTTTTGATATTAATGAATGTTAAGTACCTCGGAGAAAATCATGCAGAATGTCATCATCACGCTAGTTGGAAAAGATCGTCCCGGAATTGTTGAAACCGTCGCGACTTTTGTATTTGAAGCTAACGGTAATTGGCTGTCATCAAGCTTGAGCAAAATGGCCGGACAGTTTGCAGGAATAGTTCAAGTGCAATTGCCTACAGATAAAATCACAGAAGTTGAAGATAAGATAGAGCAACTCGAATTTCTGCAATGCCTGATCAAAGTGGACGACAATGATACCACTGAACAAGCCCTTAAATATTTCAACATTGATATCATGGGTAACGACAAGCCTGGAATTATCCAAGAGGTGTCGGCCGCACTTGCACAGGTAGGAGCGAGCGTCGTCAAGCTTCAATCTTCGTGTGAGCCAGCACCAAATTGGGGGGGTGACTTATTCAAAGCCCACATTGTCGTTGCTATTGACGAGCATACCGATAGCGACCACATAAGCGACCGTCTTGAAGCCATAGCCAATGACCTCGTCGTTGAGTTAGATCTAGTTCATTAACCCGTAAGCAGAAGTACAAGAGAAGTTATATGCCTGAGAATTTACCGTTTTATCCCAAGGAATTAAGTTGGTTATCGTTTAATGAGCGGGTTTTGCAAGAGGCCGCTGATGAAACGGTGCCAATTATTGAACGAATCCGGTTTCTGGGTATATTCTCAAGTAATATGGATGAGTTTTATCGCGTTCGTGTTGCGAATATAAAGCGTCAGGTATTTCTTGATGTTGAACGCCCCTCTTCCACTCAGCATGCGGAACTGTTGAGTCAAATTTCTGACAAAGTCTACCGTCTCAACCAGAGCTTCAACGAAATATACAGCCAGGTGGTTAAGCGCTTGTCTCGGTATAACATCAATCTCATCGATACTGCCGATCTAGTTCAGTCTCATATCACTTGGCTAGAAAAATATTTTCAAAACAAAGTGCAACGGTATGTTATCCCGATTTGGGTAGATGAAAAAACCAGCCTCGCCCCATTACTGGAAGACAACATTCCGTTTTTAATGGTTGCGCTACATCACGGCGATAAAAGCCAATACGCGGTGCTAGAGGTGCCAACGGAACATCGCCCCCGCTTTGTCCAATTACCCACAATCAAAACAAAGCGTGTTAAAAATATCATCATGCTAGATGACATTATTACCCTCAACTTACATCGCGTTTTTCGCGAGTTGGTAGAGTTTGACCGTGTAGAAGCCTTTTCTTTCAAAATGACGCGCGACGCTAAATTTGATTTGAAAGATGAAATTGAACAAAGTCTGATTGAAAAAATGAGTGACGGTATCAAAGAGCGCCTACAAGCAGCCCCCGTGCGGTGTGTTTATGACCAGAACATGCCAGCCGAAATGCTCAGAGTACTGCGAAAAACACTCAAGCTAAGCCACTACGATAATCTTCTACCCGCGGGACGCTATCGTAACTTTAAAGACTTCATTGGCTTTCCTAATGTTGGACGGCCCTACTTAGAGAATAAAAAATTGCCCGCCTTAGCAAGCAGTGACTTTGACCGTTTTGAAAATGTATTTGATGCCATTAAAAAGCAAGATATCCTGCTGTACTATCCGTACCACAAATTCTCGTATTTTACTGAGATGGTGCGCCAAGCTGCCTTTGACCCATCGGTGTTAAGCATTCGCATCAATATTTATCGGGTTGCTTCAAAGTCACGCATTATCAACAGCTTAATTGACGCCGTTAAAAACGGTAAGAAGGTCACTGTAATTGTTGAATTGCGTGCGCGTTTTGATGAAGAAAACAATATACATTGGGCTAAAATCATGACGGACGCAGGTATCCGCGTTGTGTTTGGTTTAACCTCTCTCAAAGTGCATTCGAAATTGTGTTTAATTAAGCGAATTGAAAACGATGAGGTTGTTAGTTATTCACACATAGGCACCGGTAACTTCAATGAAAATACGGCCAAAATATACACCGATTTTAGTTTATTCACGCGACATCAAGAAATTTGCCAAGAAGTTGGTCATGTTTTCGAATTCGTGGAACGTAGTTACAAACGCTTCAATTTCAAACACCTTATGGTATCCCCCATTACCAATCGCGAACGCATCAATGAATTAATTGATTACGAAATACAAGAAGCCCAGGCGGGTCGCAAAGCGAGTATGTTGGTTAAGGTTAACAACCTTGTTGATGACGAGCTCCAAGAAAAACTCTACAAGGCGTCTCAAGCAGGTGTCAAGATCCGCCTAATCATCCGAGGCATGTGCTCATTAGTACCGGGGATTGCAGGGTTAAGTGACAATATCCAAATCATCAGCGTGATAGATCGATTCTTGGAGCACCCCCGAGTTATGTTCTTTCATCATGGTGGCAAACGGTCTGTCTTCATATCATCTGCCGATTGGATGACACGCAATCTTGACGAGCGCGTTGAGGTTGGCTGTCCTATTTATTCACCTCATCATAAAAAGACACTCGTTGATTTGTTGGAGCTGCAATTTAAAGACACCTTGAAAGCTCGGATTATTGACGAGCAACAAACAAATCAATACGTGGTTAGGGGAAGACGTAAAAAAATTCGCTCACAAGAGGCAACGTACGAATATATTGAACACCGTGAGAAACTAGCGAGACCATTTAAATGAGTGAATCAACGGATTTAAGTGCAGGACACGACACCCCGGTCATAGCCGCTATTGATCTGGGCTCAAATAGTTTTAACTTAATGATTGCTCGAGTGGTCGAAGGGACATTACAGCCGTTATCAAAGCAAAAACTGGCGGTGCAACTAGCATCAGGATAAGACCATCACAATCGATTATCAGAAACTGCTATCGAGCGAGGATTATCTGCCCTTCAGAGCTTTGCTGTAGCAATTAGCGGTTTTGACCCGCGTAATGTCCGTATCGTTGCAACCTACACCTTGCGAAAAGCCGTGAATGCACAGCAGTTTTTAGATAAAGCAAACGCATTTCTTGATTATCCCATTGAGATCATTTCAGGAGAAGAAGAAGCGCGCTTTATCTATGACGGTGTCGCCCATACTGTGTCTGAATCAGATCGTAAACTCGTGGTTGACATTGGTGGTGGAAGTACCGAAGTGATCATCGGCGAAAATTTTGAGCCACAACAGTTGCGCAGTATCAATATAGGTTGTGTAACCTTCACCAGAGATTATTTCGCACACGGCGCAATTACCGACGTCGCCATGGAGCGAGCTTACCAAAGCGCAATGGAGCGCTTGAGCTTGTGTGCTCCTGTGTTCAAGGCAAAAGGTTGGGACAGTGCTGTCGGTTGTTCAGGCACTATCAAAGCAGTGTTAATTTTGCTTCGTCACTTATCCATTGACGAACATCAAATCCACCGTAGTTCCCTTTCAACGTTACGAGATACACTCGTTAGTAGAGAACATCACGATAACCTCAGCGAATTTATGCTCTCCGAAGCGCGAGCTAAAACTATCGCTGCCGGTACTGCTATCTTAACAGCAGTGTTTGATACCTTTGGGATTGAAAGCATGATAGTGAGTGATGCTGCATTACGTGAGGGAGTCCTCTACGCCATGGATAGCCGGCTTCATAACATTGATATTCGAAAACGTAGCATTGACGGGATTGCGAAGCGCTATTATGTGGATCATGAACAAGCCAATAGAGTAAAAAGTACCGTAGTCACGTTACTCAAAAACTTACTTTCATTAGATAATGCGTATTATTCTGAAGCAAACATGCTTGTCACGAGTGCCGCGCTGGTGCATGAAATTGGCGTACATATCCACACCCGTGGCTACCATAATCACTCTGCTTATATCATCAGTCATTCTGATTTACCCGGCTTTACACAACCTCAACTCAATACCTTACGTTGGCTCTTAAAGCACTGCCGAAAGCGCCTCAACAAAATGATGCCCTTGCCGACGAGCACCATTCCAGAAACAGTCTTGGTGCCTCTTTGCTTAATATTGCGACTATCGATCATTCTGAATCAAAAACGACAAGATAACTTGTTGACCCACGTCGCGGTTTCTATTGAAGACAAACGAATACGGCTATCACTGCCTGAAGGCTGGCTTAACGACAAAAGCGTCATAGAAACTGCATTACAACGTGAATGTGAATACCTCGAGACCGTTGATTATAGCTTAATGATTGTTTACGTCAGTGAGAAACACTCGTAGGAAATTGGCGCATCGACGTTTCTACGTTTCGACGCAAGATAGTCAATAGGATAGTGTATGCCAATGGACAAACCCCAGCGTTATTCGGAACATAGATGGTGTTGATAGCATCAAGGCGGATACGAGGCACTTTACTGTTTAAGCAGACGCTTTTGATACAAGGCTCTCGTTTTTGCTGACAAAGGCACAAACCCTTCGTCACTGACGACACTTTGACCTCTCTCTGAAAGAATAAAGGCAAGGAATCCTCGATGAAGGCTATCCAATGGCGTGTCAATTGGCATGTTGACATACAGGTACATGTGGCGCGCTAATGGGTAGCGGCCCGATACCGCATTGATCACGGACGCATCCACGTACTGCCCCTGCTCATTTTGCACTCGTAACGGACGCGTATTCGCTCCCTGAAAACCAATAGCAGAATACCCTATACCAAATTTATCCTCGCTAATAGCCTTAACCACCGCTGATGAGCCAAGCATTTGGTTCAGGTTTGCCTTGAAATCACCATGACATAATACTGTTTCTCGCACAAAGCCATATGTCCCTGAAACGGCGTGCCTACCATACAATTTAATTTCACGATGCCTGAATTCTGGAGCGCCCACCAACTGATCCCAATGAGAGATATTAGTTTGCTCTCCGCAATAGCGTGTAATGGAAAAAACACTGTCGATTTGCTGCAGCGTTATACCAGTTAACGGATTGTGTTTATTCACAAAAATTGCCAATGCATCAATGGCAATGGGTATCTCAAACGGCTCATAACCGTATTGCTCACGAAAACGCGCACGCTCACTATCGGTCATTTTTCGGCTCATTGTGCCCAAGATAGACGTCCCTTCCACAAGCGCTGTGGTGGCAGACGATGAACCCGCAGCTTGTAGCTGAAATTGCACTTGAGGATGCATCACTGAAAATTCCTGCGCCCACGTTTCAACTATCACCGCGAGTGTATCTGAGCCAGACACCGTAATTTTTCCTGATAGTGAACTCTGAGAAAAACTATTCACCGAGAGAGCAAGGAGACTCACTAGCCATACCGTTCGGAGCAGACCTGCGACATGGATCCTCACGACTTATTCCTCAACATCAAAGTCATCATCGTTTTCAATAATCACTAATTCTTCTGGAAGTCGGAAATAGAAGGTGCTACCACTTCCCACCACACTTTTTATCTGCAAACGAGAGCCATGACGCTCTAACACATGTTTTACTATTGCTAATCCAAGCCCTGAGCCACCCGTCTTTCGTGAACGGTCTTTGTCTACTCGATAAAAACGCTCAGTCAGACGTGAGAGATGTTCGCTGGCAATTCCGTCCCCATTATCCTTTACAGAAAATGTCGCTTTACCGTTTTTCAATTCCCATTGAATTTTAATAGTGCTACCCGGCGGGCTGTAATGGATGGCATTAAAGATGAGGTTGGAAACGGCACTTCGTAATTCTTGCTCTATACCGAACACCAATAAATCGGGTGAAATAGAGCAATTCAAATTATGACCTTTGTCCTCGTTCAGCCGTTCAGCTTCCTCATAGACCAGTTCGAGCATCGCCGGCACATCAACCACTTGGTCGTGAGCACTATGAGCTTGTCCTTCAATCCGTGAAATAACCAACAACTGCTCAATCAGCCCCCGCATACGAACGGTTTGTTCCGACATCATCTTATGGGCTTTATCCACCATAATAGGTGGTAACTCAGACTCTTCCATCATCTCCAAATACCCTTGCAGTACCGTCAGCGGAGTGCGAAGCTCGTGGGACACATTTGCAACAAAGTCTTGTCGCATGGTCTCTAACCGTTTCAAATGTGAAATATCACGGGCCAACAACAGTTGCTGCCCTTCACCATAGGGCATAATACGAATTTCAAGTGTGGTTTGGAATTGTGCTGGAGCGTGAATTTCTAGCGGGGCTGAGAAATCACCAGCATCAAGAAATTCAAGAAATTCAGGAACTCGGATAAGATTGGTTAAGCGTTGGCCTTGGTCTTTGGGCCATCGAATACCTAATTGCTGTTGCGCCAGTTTATTACACCAGACAATGGACTCGTCCGCGTTAAAAACGACCGTGGCATCGGGCAATGCTTCGGCCCCTTGGCGAAACCGTTTTATCATATCGCCAAGTTGGCTGCGCCTGCGACGGTTACTTCGTTGTAACCCGTGAATACCCTCAAATATTTTCCGCCATGCGCCGCTGACCTCGGGAGGTGTTGCTCTTCGGCTATGGGTAAGCCAATCTGACAACAGAACGATATTTCGATAATGCCAAAGCAACAGGACAAACAATCCTGCTCCGATAACCACAAGAGGCTCACCACTGATAAACCCAATCGCTACCAATGCAATCAAGTTTACCAATATGTAGCCCGTTGCGTTTAACCAGTGTTTAATACTGAACCTCTATGACTTCTTTGAGAAGCGATAACCTGCACCACGAACGGTTTGAATCATTTTCTCATGTCCATGAAGGCTGATGGCTTTGCGTAAACGGCGGATATGCACATCCACCGTGCGATCTTCCACATACACATTTGTACCCCAAACGTAATCCAATAACTGTTCACGGCTGTAAACACGCTCTAGATGCGTCATGAAAAAATGTAATAATTTGAACTCTGTTGGGCCCATATCCAGATGCTCGCCATTAGCTGTGACACGGTGACACACTGGATCAAGATGTAGCCCATTCACGCGTATCTCATCTTCACCGCTTGCTGGCGCTGCTCGGCGCATCACGGCTTTAACTCGAGCCAACAATTCTTTTGGCGAAAATGGTTTGGTGATGTAGTCATCAGCACCCGCTTCCAAACCCTGTACCTTATCATCTTCCTCGCCGCGAGCGGTGATCATGATGATAGGAAGTTCTTTTGTGTTCTCGTCACCTTTGACAAGTTTCGCAAACTTAACACCACTACCGCCAGGGATCATCCAATCTAGCAAAATAAGTGATGGCTGAGTACTGGCAAGCTTATCTACTGCTGTGGGATAGTCTTCGGCATAGACGGGCTCGAAATCATTTTGCTCAAGCACAAAACCAAGCATTTCGCGAATAGACGCCTCGTCTTCAACAATTAGTACCTTATTTGACATAGTTTATTTCCTGCATATTTGACATCCACAGTATGTGACTGCGGCATGACATTATTATGACAAACAACCTCAATTTACGTGTTTCCAAGAAATTCAGCAAACTTTAATGAAACAATTGGCGAATCAGTCACATCCACTCACAAATAAAGTGAGTGAAGACGTTAGCCATCAATCAATTATGAATCCATGATTGACTGACTATTGTCATCAGATATTGCCTGTATACCACAAAAAAGCCCAGTCATTTGCTTACTTATGACTGGGCTTTGTTAATTTATGGCGTAAAGGCAGATGCGTTCTGAACAAGACATCGCCTCCAACACATAACTTACATGGTTGCCATCATTGCAGCTGACTTCTTTTCAGACTCAACGTAACGTTGCCATTGTTTTGCCATGCTTGCTGATGACTTAAATCTTTCAGCTTTTGCAAGTTCGTTCAAAGCGTCGTTATATTTTTCTTGATTGAAAAATGACATCCCCTTCACCAAGTGAACAACACCTGGTTGACGTAACTCGCCCTTCTTTATGGCATTATCAGCAGCGATAACGGCATCATCCCACTTATCCATATTCAAATACAGTTGGGACAGTTGCGCATAGATATCTCCAGTGTCAGACAATTTCGCTGCATCGCTAAGGACTGGAATTGCTTTATCTAAATCCTTTGAGGCCGTCCAACAATTGGCAAGAAAACGAACATTTCTTAAGTTCTTTTCCAATTCACCGGACTTGAATGCCGCTTCCATTGTGACTGCTGCTTTGTAAGGTGCACCGTGGTAGTAATACAACTGGGCAAGATTAAACATGTCGCTGCCTTTGGTAATGAAACCTTGTTGATAGGCCATTTCCAACACCGCAAACTGCTTCTCTTCATTTTCTAGCTCACCGTACATACCACCAAGTTGGATCCAGTACTTTCCTTTGTTGTAGTGTTTTACGAGTTTATTAAGAAGCACATTTTTTACATCTTCTGGACGCTTCAATTCAAAGAAAACTGCCCGCTGTAAAATATACCAGCCCTCTTCGGCAATAGGGCCAAAATCAGGGTCAGATTCAACGAGATCAATAGCCTGAGTAATGTATTCTAACGACGCTGCATAATCTTTTTTCTGATACATAGCTTGTGCTTTTAGTACGTAATTTTTAGCCGGTATCTTGCCGCTATTAATCGCTTCCCAGCGCTGGAGCTTTTCAACCACTTTGTCGTAGTCTTCTTTCATCATATAAAGCTGTGCAAGACTA
>CAXRGH010000009.1:0-8651 GCA_964230195.1 Alteromonadaceae bacterium | reverse complement strand
ACCCCATTGCAGACTACCACTGACTAAACTGACATCAGTGCTGTCGCTATTTAACAGCTTGTAATAGACTTCAAGTTCGCCATCGCTACCACCTTTTCGTGTCACTGAAGCAGACAAAATACCAACATTTTCGCTGACTTCGCTCTCTGCTAAGTAGGCATAAGGACTTCCCTGTGAGACTCCTTGACCAATATTCACTTTCGCATAGTGATGGGTACCAAGTTGCAGTGCTTCTGACGGTTGGCTCAAACGCAAGTAAAAATGCGTTTGCTGTGAGTCGTTACCTGACGAAAGTGTCCGTATATCAACGTATTGGGTTGTTGCATCTTTGTTGAATGTCAGTGTTGAATTAACCGCTTGATAATCAGTGCCGGCTCGTGCGCTCGCGGGAATAGCCTCAACCACTACAGTTTGATCATTCAATAGGAGCTCCGTACCACTAATGCTAACCGCTATTTGCTGAGTTTGGTTTTCGTTAAGTGTGACGGCCTGCTCTAAGAATGACACGGTATGGCTTGCGGTTGTCTTGGGTTTTAACACAAATAGTCCAGCGTTAAGATCACTCACAATAATATGACCGGAGGGGAAGAAGGGGTATACGCCCCAAGCGCCATTAAAATTGGCATTATTTGAAGTTGGAAAGGTATCGAAATTGGCAATACGCTGAGGGTCAGCCGGCTGTGAAATATCCAATATGGTGACGCCGCGCTCGTAATGGGAAAAGTAATAACGATTACCACGAACAAATCCATTGTGGTCAATGGCTTTAGTCTCTCCCTCCCAACGTTTAACAACGCTGAGAGCGCTGGGGTCTTCAAGAGAAATTACTCGAATTGTCGTTGGAATATCGGTTCGGCGTTCGTCAAGTTCGTCATGGACAAAAAGAAACTGTCCGTCTTCAGTAGCCCATCCAGAATGTACATACCTGACAAAAGCGGTGACATCGGTATATTCAAATTCGCTCAGTAGTGCATTGCTATCTGTACTGATATCCCATAATTTCACTTTGTCTTCGTTGAAGTCAACGAGTACCTGACACAGAGTTTTCCCACCACAGCTAGCCGCTGCGCGCTCATCGGTTAAGGTGAAGATTGTATTGTCATGAGTATAACCAGCTGCTTCATCTGGCACATTAATCAGTTCTGGCGATGCGTATTGCGCCAATGCATAACGTGTTATGGCACCATCATATTTGTCGGCACCTGAGACATGCAGTTCAACAGCAGAATCTGTTAATGGTAGGTTGTAGGCGTAGTCAACACCACTGATAAACAGATTGTGGGCGCTGCCATAAATAGACACGGCTGGCAATAGTGTTGCTTTTTCTGGTAATAACGTCAGGTCAATAATCTGCAGTTGATTGCTCGCAGATTCTGAAGAAACGTAAGCATATGCTTTGAATAGGTTGCTGGCTTCATCATAAAATTGGTAAACCTTAATATCGCGCCAGATGGTATTGGTACCTTGAATATGACTGACCAATGCCGGCTCAGACGGGTCGGCGAGTGAATAAATGCGCACACCGTCACTGAATCCCATGATTGCGTACTCAATTCCAGTATTAGCATCCGTGTGCCCCCAAATATCGGAACCACCCACTTTTGCTCCCGGTAACGGAACGTGACTCACCAAATCCATATTTTCACATGGAAATCCAGCGGCAAAACCTTTGCTACAAAGCTCATTACTATGAAACTCGGTTAACCCTTGGACGCGTTTTACCGATTGTGCCTGATTGCCCGAACCTGCCGTTTTACTATCTGCGATTACGTGAAATCCACGTTTCAGAAATTGTTGTCGCAAGGTGTATGGAACGCCACTAATGACAGTCTTATTGCGCTCCGGTGCCTGCTTTTGGAAGAGATCAATGGTGGAAAACCCGCCGGTAATATTGATGAGATGGCCGAGGAAGTAGCCTAAAGTTTCGGGTGAGGTGATTTGGTATTGTCCTGCGCTGACTTTAATCACATCTCCTTTGGTTGCTCTGTTCAGGGCATAATCAAGGGATTGACAAGGTCTAACGGGAAGTGTGCACTCACCTATGTCTTTTCCTAGCTGCGCAACATAACGAACTTGTTTGTCTTCAGAATGGGCAAAGACCTGGAAACTTATTAGCAGGCTAATGTGAGAAAAAACAAAAAATAAGATATATTTCATAATGAACGTGATTTTTTAAAACTAAACCCAGTATGACACATGAAAAACGAATAATGTCACATTTGCAAAAAATTTCATTGAGACAATGGCGTTGTCAAATCTTCCTCTTGGGATTGCTCCTTGGCTTGTGTTTGGGCTGCCAGCCGAGACCCAGCCATACTCTTGAGTTTCTGCCTTATTTCGAAGGCACTGATATTTTATGTGGCAGTGGCGTATTACCGTCATCGGATGTATTACCGCTTGGTGAACTCAGTTTCTATATCAGTAACTTAACCGTTAATAATGAGAGTGTGAACTTTGTTGATGGGGGGAAGGAAAGATCCTCTGTGGCCTTGATTGGCGGGGCATGTAATGGGAGTCCGCGCTGGACAACCTCGTTGGATCGTCCGGTGAAGCTAGGTGATACCATTGGTTTTGAACTTGGCGTGCCGTTTGAGTTAAATCATGTGCTGCCACTCAAGCAAACTGCTCCTCTCAATAACAGCGGAATGTTCTGGAGTTGGCAGACTGGCTATAAATTTTTCAGGTTGGATCTTACGGCACCCACACCATGGGTCTTCCACTTGGGATCCACTGGTTGTGTAAGTGAGTCTTCACTTCGCCCCCCAAAGAAACCATGTAAAAATCCCAATCGTTTTAGTTACAGTGTGAAGCTCGATGGCTCATCAGAAGCCGTGATTGTTGATCTATCTGCGTTGCTAAAAGGTATCGATTTTACGAGTCATCAATCCTGCTTAAGTCAGCAAAAGCGAGCAAGCTGTCAGCTGCTTTATAACAACTTAGGGCAGGATGTATTTCGGAGTCGTTGAGGTTGAATATCAAGACCCATAATTTGCAATGCGCAAGTCAGCAGTTTGCGCGATTCTTTGGCACCTTAGTATTGCTGAGTTGTCTCTCTATTACGGGATGTAATCAAGCACCTAATGAGTATCAGTGGCAGATACCGGAAGGTTTTCCCATCCCAAAAACGCCTGACGATAATCCCATGTCAGAAGCAAAGGTGAGACTTGGTGAAGCTTTATTTTTTGATACCAATTTGTCCTCAAATCAAAGTCAAAGTTGTAGTACATGCCATCAACCTAAATTGGCGTTCAGTGAGTCTCTGGTGCGTTCAGTGGGAAGCACAGGTGAAGTGTTGTCGCGAAATTCCATGGCCTTAGTCAACGTTGCCTATAATACGCACTACACATGGGCTCACAACGGTATGACTCAAATCGAACAGCAGATCATGATCCCATTGTTTTCTGAATCACCAGTTGAAATGGGCGTGACTGGAAATGAGGACCCTATTTTGGCCCGATTTGATACGCCAATGTACCGAGCTTTGTTTGAGGATGCATTTGGTGAGGACAAAGCGTCATTTCTGTCGATTAACTATGCACTTGCTAGTTTTGTTCGGCAATTATTATCCTTTGATTCGCCGTTTGACCATTATGCTTATCAGAACAAGGATGAGGCTCTGACAGAAAGCCAGAAAAGAGGGTTAAATTTGTTTTTTTCCGAGCGAACAGAGTGTCACCATTGTCACGGAGGATTCAACTTAAGTCAGTCTGCAGTTCACGAAGGGCAGACGCTAATAAACGCACAATTTCACAACACTGGGCTTTACAATGTTGGAGGTACTGGAGCTTACCCAACCAATGACAACGGCCTTTTTGAAGTCACTCAGAATATTGTTGATAGTGGTGCTTTTAGAGCGCCGTCTTTGCGTAATGTTGGGTTGACCGCACCGTATATGCATGACGGTAGCGTGGCCACCTTAGCTGACGTTATTGCCCTGTATAATGAAGGTGGTCGTCATGTCGTTGAAGGTGAGTTCGCCGGTGATGGGCGGGAAAACCGTTTTAAATCCCCCTTCATTAAACCGTTAAATCTTACTGCAGAAGAGCAACAGGACTTAGTTAATTTTTTACACTCGCTCAGCGATGAATCATTCATTCAGCGTTATCAGCACAGGAACGTCGTATCAGTGCACAACATAAAAAAAGCGCGGTAAACTCAGTTCCCGCGCTTTGATCAATCAGTCTTTCTATTACTTGTGTTTAAATCGATTCACCAAATAATTTGTTGAGGCATCGAATTGAGCACTGTCTTCCGAGTGATGGATGGCATCAAGCACTTGGTTGCCCAATACTTTACCTAACTCCACTCCCCACTGATCAAACGAATTTAAATCCCAAATCGCCCCTTGAACAAAGACCTTATGCTCATAGAGTGCAACCAAAGCGCCTAATGTCTGTGGGTCTAATTGTTCAAATAACAGCGTATTGCTCGGACGATTGCCCGGCATATATTTATGAGCGGCTAATGATTCTTTTTGCTCATCACTAATGGGCATATGACTAACTTCTTGTCTTGCTTCATCAAGTGTTTTGCCCTGCATTAATGCCTGACTTTGAGCAAAGCAATTGGAAGCGAGCATGGCGTGATGTTCACTATGTTCATTCGGTACATTAAGCGGCAGCATAAAGTCTGCAGGGATAATGAGGTTGCCTTGGTGGATAAGCTGGTGGAACGAATGTTGGCCATTGGTGCCTTCACTTCCCCATATAACAGGCCCCGTTGAATACGAGACATTGTCGCTTTGCATGGTACATGCCTTGCCATTACTTTCCATGTCCAATTGTTGAACGTAAGCAGGGAAGCCTCGCAAGTAGTGATAGTAGGGCAGTAATACATGGCTTTGCGCACCATGGAAGTTGGTATACCAGACACCCAAAAGCGCCATGATTACCGGCATGTTCTCACTCAATGGTGCTGTTTTGAAGTGGGTGTCCATGGCATCGGCGCCTTTCAGCAAGGCTTCAAAGTTGTCATAGCCAATGGCGATAGCAATGGGTAATCCAATCGCAGACCAAAGGGAATATCGACCACCCACCCAATCCCATAACGGTAAAATATTGTCTTCATGGATACCAAATTCAGTTGCTGCTTTGATGTTGGTGGAAATTGCCATAAAGTGCTTAGCAACTGAAGCTTGGTCGCCACCATTCTCTAAAAACCAAGCCTTGGCTGTCAGCGTGTTGCGCAGCGTTTCCTGCGTTGAAAATGACTTGGATGACATGATGAACAGCGTTGTTTCAATATTGACGTTTTGTAAGACGTCATGAATATGACAACCATCAACGTTAGCCACAAAATGCACTTTTACTTTGTTTTGCTGATACGACTTGAGGGCTTCAGTCATGATCTTAGGTCCAAGAAATGACCCACCGATCCCAATACTGACAACATCCGTTATGGCTTTACCGGACATTCCCTTCCATGTACCTGAATAAATAGCGTCCACCAACTGCTTCATTTTTTGTTGCACGGCTCTAACATCTGGCATGATGTCTTTGCCATCAACTAAGATTTGCTCATCTCCTTGGTAGCGCAATGCGGTGTGCAGCACAGAACGCTCTTCAGTGATATTGATGGTTTCACCAGCGAACATCGCATCGCGTTTCTGACTGACCTGTTGTTGTTCAGCCAATGAGATAAGTCCTTGAACAACGTCCTGATTAATGCGGTTCTTCGAATAATCTAACGAGATGCCACAAGCATCAATGCTATATTTTTGCGCTCGATTAGCGTCCGATTCGAATAATGCTTTCATTTCAGGAACCGCCGTAACTAGCGATTCAAGTTGTTTCCAAATAGAAGTGCTTGAAATATCCATGGTACTATTGCCTACTCTTACTGTTGTTAGTTCAAGTGTTCACTTAAAAGTTGTTCAAGTTTTTCTTGGTCAGCAGCAAAGTTACGGATGCCTTCTGCCAGCTTCTCAGTTGCCATTGGATCTTGGTTCATATCCCAACGGAATGCTGACTCACTCAATGGCTCGCCAGCAGTCGCTGTTGCCCCTTTGTCAGTTAATTTAACATCAAGAGTGCCATCAGATGCTTCTAAATCACTTAACAAAGCAGGACTAATGGTGAGACGGTCGCAACCAGCTAATGACAAGATTTCGTCCGTGTTTCTGAAACTCGCACCCATGACAACAGTGTTGTATCCGTGGGCTTTATAGTAGTTGTAAATTTTGCTCACTGAGATTACGCCAGGGTCATCTTGAGGGGCGTATTCAGTAATACCTGTACTCTTTTTATACCAATCGAGAATTCGTCCAACAAAGGGCGAGATTAAATATACTCCGGCTTCAGCACAGGCCTGGGCTTGGGCAAAACCAAACAGTAGCGTGAGGTTACAGTTAATGCCTTGGGTTTCGAGTACTTTAGCTGCTTGGATCCCTTCCCAAGTTGACGCAATTTTGATGAGGATTCGGTCTTTGCTGATCCCTTGAGCTTGGTAAAGCGCAACGAGCCTATGAGCTTTAGCGATAGTGGCTTCAGTGTCGAACGATAAACGTGCGTCAACCTCAGTCGAAATTCGGCCAGGGATAGTGGTTAGAATTTCTTTACCAATAAGAACTGCCAGCTGATCTGCACAATCCTCTAATTGTTGTTGAGGGTTATCTGATTCTGATTTCGCAAAGGTAGCCGATTCAACCAGTAAGTTCGCGTACTGTGGCATTGCTGCCGCTTTCAGTAAAAGTGACGGGTTTGTGGTAGCGTCAACGGGTGAAAACTGTTTGATTGCCTCTATGTCGCCTGTGTCAGCAACAACCGTTGTTACCTGTTTTAATTGTTCGAGTAAATTGCTCATTCCGGTGTTCTCCTGCCCGTCATAGTCTGAATGGTTATATTTCCAATCGTAGAAGCTGTATTCTATTGGTGTCAGTGTGTTATAACAAGTGACGAGAGTAAATAGCGTCATAATTATTTCATCTATTAACCCTTTGACTCACTGATCACTATTGGAACCCTGACATGAAAACAATTGCCTTAGTTGCCCATGACCACAAAAAAGATGAACTTGTTTCCTGGGCGGTAGCCCACAAATCACTCCTGGCAGACTGTCAATTGGTGGCCACAGGTACCACAGGTAAACGTTTGCAAGCGGCGTTGGACCTCCCCATACACAGGTACGAAAGTGGTCCACTCGGGGGTGACCAGCAAATCGGTGCACTGATACCAGACCATAAGCTTGATGTGTTAGTCTTCTTTTGGGACCCTCTCAATCCTGCACCTCATGACCCTGATGTTAAAGCGCTTCTGCGCCTATGCAGTGTCTGGAATGTTGCGGTTGCCTGCAATCAAGCGACTGCAGACCTTGTTTTTAGCTCTCCGCTGTTAACAGATGAACACTATCAACGAGAAATCCCGTCTTATTAACAGTCAATGTGGATGCTCCTGCCTCATATTATATTCGGTGGGATAGCGTCCACAGCAATGGCTCCAACCTCTTTACCCAAATCCCTCTTCGAACATAGAATAATTGCAGCTTACTGGAGGGCATTTCTATATCCAACATCTCCATTGTCATGGACAGAATGCAATATTAATGAATACAAAATAGATAAATCAGATGCTTTGTCAGGATTATTTACAATACACATCAAAAAAATGTTAATTTTTTGCTAATTCGGGGTTTACTATAAATAAAAAACAAGCATAATGAGTTTGTTCTTTACGATTGCTTTACATATTTCTGTGTGCGTCGTTGCGCGTTTTGATTCATAACGCCTAGTTACATTCAAAGGAAGAAAATACTTATGAACAAGTCATTTAAAAAATCATTGGTAGCTGCAAGTTTGGCTACAGCCTCAGTGGGCGCAAATGCCGAAATTATCTTTAATCAAATCATTAAAGGTGCAAATAATTCACAGTATGCCATTGAATTAAAAAACGTTGGCGACGAAGTCTATGAAACAAAGACCAAGCTCAAAATGTATCGTTACACTATGGTGGACGGTGCGCAAACAAATGAAAAAATTATCCCAGTCAAAAACCTTGAAATTCAGCCTGGTGGCGTTTTAGTTGTTTATCCAAACCCATCAAGCGGATTTATTGCACCGTTTACAGAAGGTCTACCTTTATTTAAATCGGGTACAGCTCAAGTCACTGATGCAAACGTTTTTGAACTAGTTGAAATTAAAGCGCCTGACAATATTCGCGTTGTCTTTGATGCTATGACTATCCCTTTCGGAGAAGGCATTAACATCCAGCGTAACGACGACGTTGCTATCGGCCAATCAGTTGAATTTGATAAATGTGAGTGGACAGCGAGTTACACAACACAGCGAAACGAAGATGGCACTGAATTTAGAGATGCTGACAATGAGAATGCGCGTGTAGCACTATCTAATGAAATTGTAGGCGTTGGTCTTGGTCAAGCGAATCTAGTCGAGTCAACAGACAACGCTTATCCAGAGTGGAATGCTGAATGTTTTGCGGCAGCAGCTCCTTCTGTCGAGGTATCCGAAGGAACGGCTGGTACAGTATCCTATGACGAAGCTCAAGACGGTGTTACTGTTACATTAACCATGGGAGCGAACGTAAACGCTGGTGATGCAATCGCCTTAAGTTTGACTAATGATGTAAACGAAACTGTTGCCACCGTTGATGGCTCTGTTCCGACAGATTGGAATGGTACGGACACGGTTGCAGTGACAA
>CAXRGH010000008.1:0-2649 GCA_964230195.1 Alteromonadaceae bacterium | reverse complement strand
GTTAACGAGTTTGGCAGCTAACACGAATGCTATTCCCACAAACATACCAATGATTGTTGCTTTTATGAACGTGATTTTCTTGTTGTCATTTGTGTCTTCCTTTGACGTATTAATTTCATTATTCATATTGACTATCGCTCTACCGGTTAACTTCACCCTATATTTTCACTATCTTTGTGTTTTGGCAATTATACTTTCAAGAAATGGATTGGTCCGCGCTTGATTTTTGGTGTGGAAAGTTGTGTGATTACTATCTCATTTCAACGGTCATTGAGTCGGTTACACGGTAGTGACTTAACGAGAGGATACACTGATAACCCAATCACTATGGGGTATCTATCCCATGAAAATCCTGTTTCTATCTCCATGGGATATCAATTTGTCTTTTGCTGCGTTATGGCATCCACGCGTAACTAAATTTGGCAAAAAAGTTTTTCTGAACTTGCAGTAAATCCTGAAAATCGTCACCGAATGCAGCGTCGGAGTAACCCATGTAAATAGCGGTTTGCGGATTAACCTTGTAGCTATAAATCAATTGTGTGCCAAGGTCTTCGTAGACATTATCGGGTTGATAATAGCGGTATTGGCTAGGCGTGTATTGAATGTCTGTATAGACCACGTTGAGGCGCAGCGCATGTCTTACATCAAAGTTGTAGGATAAACGGACATCCAATTGTTTTGCGTCATAGATATCTCCCGATTCGTTGAATAATACTTCATTAACGACCTGGACTCGTGTAGACAGATGTTCATTCACAAAATAATCGGCAGAGACTCTTGCGTTCTTGCGATCTGCTACCCGATTGTTATCAAGGTCAACGGTCTCGCCAGCAACATACCTACCGTCAATAGAAAGTCCAGAGTAAGGCGTAAACCCGCCGCGAATGGAGCATTCAGATAAATCAAAGTAGGTGACATTGTCTCTCAAACTTAGCTGCGCAGGATTGAGTCTGTTGCCTATTTGCCCACCTATTTCGCAGCCAAACACGACTTGACTGTTTAATGTCCCCTCAATAACAATATCTATCTCACTCTCACGCGAGATAATCTGACCATCGCGACTAAACTTTACATCATTGCCAATTTGAAGTGAGATTTTATTCCACAAGGAGGATTCATCGGCATAAAAGTTTAATCCTGCTCGCGAGTCGAGGGCTTCAACATCCACTTGATCCATAAACCCAAGATCGGCTCTAAATCCGTCGGATATCGTAAAGTATTCAATGTCGGTAAACCAATCTTGTTCTCTGTGACTGTAACTAACCACTGTGCCATGGCCTGTAAAACTTTCTCCCTCAGGAGTTCGCAAGAAGTGCTCATAAGCAACGCATTGTCCTTGTTCACAATTCTCAGTGTTGAAATTGTACAACTCTCTGATGCTCTGTGAGTATTCAGAATCACTCACCATGGCTTGTACAACAAATGAGTCTTGGTCACCAAGATAGTATCGTATGTCAACTGAGGTCATCGCGTTATGGTAGCCATCACTGTGTCTCATGGTACTTAAACTACCAACGGACAAGTCGTTATTCACATCGTAGCGGTATCTGACCCCAAGGTTTTTGCTGGATTGGGCAAGCTGTACTGTGTCAGAGCTTCGATTGCCTGGTAGAACAATCGTCGTGACCTCATCGTCAGCAGCGAAAATACC
Source organism: Alteromonadaceae bacterium (assembly GCA_964230195.1). Lineage (GTDB taxonomy): Bacteria > Pseudomonadota > Gammaproteobacteria > Enterobacterales > Alteromonadaceae > CAXRGH01. Next base: position 998 of record CAXRGH010000008.1, on the reverse strand, counting down.
ATAAGCATGTTGCCCCTCGCGTCCTGACACCTTCACTCCAAGATTTGGAGCGGTGATATTACGTGTATATAGCAGTTCTGCGAGTGTTTGAAAAATATCGATATTTTCGAGAAAAAATGGGCGCTTTTCTTCAAAATAAAGAGTGAAGTTGTCATTCACATTCAATTGTCCACTGTCTGCTTCAACTTGCGAAAAATCGGGGTTGAGGGTGACGTTAAGTGAACTAGTCGAGTTGAATCCCCATTTTAGGTCTAAGCCAGTTTGCGTGTCTTGCGTTGATTGCCAAGAATTTTGCATATCACGGCTTTCGGAACGGCCGCTCACTAAGGTTGGGATTAACAACAGATTTGACCCTGACTCTAACCCTGCAAATCCTTCAAGTGGTGCCATTTGGCAAACCCAGCAATAGTTGTCAGGATCAATATCAACACTGGAAAGGCGATAGGTAATATCACGCTGGTGAAAGCGCACAAATTCAAATGCCCAAGTTTGCGGGGTGCTACTTTCTGGAAAGTTGAAATTGTTGAGTGGGATCGACATTTCCACAGTGTAATGGGAGTCTGTAATCGTCCCTTCAGAATACCAAATAGCGTCCCAACCTGCGCTCTCTGTGCCTGAAATCGTATTTTCGGTGGCATCCGACTGAACGCCAAGAGGATTAACAAAAAATTGAAAGGCGAGTTTTTGGTCGTTGTAAGGATCAATTTTTACGCCCACCATGTCATCTTCCCAGATGTTATCACGCTCTCTGTAAAATGCCCTTAGTTGGCTTCGATCTTTAATTTCTGCTACAAAAGCAATGTTGAGGTTTTGTCCATCCTCAAAATACTTAACTTCTGTTTTTACCGGTAATGTATTGATGTTGAAAGGAATAACAACGTAGGGTAGGGATTGAGTTGGCGCTTTCTCCCATGCGCTTTCGGTTAATTGGCCGTCAATATTGATGGGCCCATTGATGCGCGGGATTGGCGTGGAATGCACCACAAATGAAGTCAATA
>CAXRGH010000007.1:0-4400 GCA_964230195.1 Alteromonadaceae bacterium | reverse complement strand
TCTGAAGACAACATCCCACTGCAAGTGAATTGGGTATCTGCTAGTGAATGGATAACCGTCTATCGTGACCAAACAGTGAGTTCTTCTAATTCCGCGTCCTACGATGTGACATTACCCATGCTCGACTTTAAATTTGATCTGACGGATGATTTGGTTGCTCGTTTATCTTGGGGTAAGACGATAACTCGCGCTGGTTTAGGAAGCCTAGTCGGTGGTATTAATTATACCGGAAGTCCGAAAATAGGTGCTCGAACTGGGGGTAGGGGTAACACTGCCTTAAATCCATACATGTCAACTAACTTGGATTTAACCCTCGAATATTACTACGACGAGGGTAGTTATGTCTCTGTTGGTCTGTTCCAAAAAGACGTAGAGGATTGGATTGCTAATACAACCCTCAATCAAACGGTTGACGGTGTCCATGATATCTATTTGGGTGAACGCTGGAATCGAGCGGTTGCCCAGATTGAACAACGAGGAGAGGTTGCAACCAACTCAGCTATTTACCAACAGATGCTAGTGAATGGACACGGCAATGCAGATGGAGCTATAGAAGCTGATCCGCAAACCGATCCGCTGCTGGTTTGGGGAGTCAGTTCACCTGAGAATCTAGACGAACGCTCGGTAGAGGGCATTGAATTTGCGGTGCAGCATTTATTTGGTGACTCTGGTTACGGTGTGGCATTCAATGCAACGCTGGTTGAGGGTGACGTAGAGTACGATCCCTTGGTCAATGCGGAACAACCTGTGCTCCCAGGGCTTAGTGACTCTGCCAACTTCCAAGTGTTCTATGACTTGGACGGATTGTCAGTCAAAGCAACGTATTCATTACGTGATGCCTACCTTATTGGTGTAGGACAAGGCCAAGGTACAACAGTTGATGCACCGCCACAGTATGCAAAAGCCTTTGGCCAATGGGATGTGAGCTTGAATTACGACATCACTGACAACATAACCGTGTTTGTTGAGGGCGTTAATATTAACAACGAAACTGAACAAGGTTATGGCCGATTCGAAGAGCAATTCTTATTTGCTCGTCAATACGGTAGCCGTTACAACATTGGGGGACGAATTAAGTTCTGATGTAGTCACTGTTGACCTTTGGTAACGAAAAACCAGCAGCTTTATTGATAATTTGATAGGGCTGTTGGTTTTTTTGTTGATATAAACCGAAAAAGTCAAATTTAGACTTATCAGCCCCATTAATCAGCTAGCAAGTGATCAAATCAATCGGCCCACAACATGTGATTGATGATGCAGGCCGACTGGTGACATAATGGTAAGTTTTTGAGGTAAGTTGTTAAGGAATATTATGAGGATTTCAACTCAATAACAGGAGGAACGTTGCGACGCACTGTCACTATGATCAACAGTAAAGCCAATAAGGTGTTATACAAAGCGCCACCACCAGAATAGCCCGCTTTGCGCTCTACTTTGGCAATCTTTTCGTTTTTCACTCTGTCTTTAAATCTCGTTAACTCAGCGTTTAAGTTTGTGGTCATATCGGCTACCGCTAAGCTAAAGCCTTCAATGGACTTTTCAGTGATGGCTGTATCCACACCGATCGCGGTTGTGCGCTTTTCAAGCTTATTGATTCCAGGCGCTCTGAACAACATCTTACGACTCTTTATGTCAAAAACAGCAGTGTCTACAAAGGTTTGTATTGAATTTTCACTGCCTGGGATCAAATACATACCAACAATTGACCAGTAGAATAATGCTGCGTTATTTTCAATGGTATTGATCACTTGGTCGTAAGACACGAGCGCCATAACGTCCACATCATAGAGCCGTCCCGCTTGTTCCATTGTGGTAAAACCTTCGCCACCCTTGAGATAGCTGCTAGGAATAACTTCGATACGTTCAATGTAGTCATACTGAAGAAATGCAGTTTTTACTTTCTCAAGCAATTCAATTTGGTCTTTATTATGAATACCTGACCTGTCCCAACTCGTGGACGGGACAAAGGCTAAACCAACAGTAACGGGAAGCTTTAGCACTGGGATTTCTGGCTTGTGTTCTGCACGGCTTTCCTCACTTGGGTATAGGAAGTCCACTAAACTGCTGGACTGCGTGTTCTTGCCGTGGTGTTGACTTACAAGCGAACTACAGGAGGTGAGGGCAAAAAGCCCGAAGAGTGAAAGCAATAACTTTGACTTCATTACGGTTCCTTTCAATGTTAGAGAGTCTAGATGGAGGTGATACATTAATGATTTAATTATCCTTATTGATTGTTGTTCACCGGGTATATTGTCCTTACAAGCGCTATTTAGTTCCCGAACACTGATGTTGAGTTTGTTCGCGATGTTCGCGAAGGCAAGGGCAGAAGGAGCATTTGTGTTATGTGTCATCCCAATTGTTAAATGTATGATTGATCAATTGTTCGTCAGTGAGAGGTGTCATCACCTTGGGTAGATGAACGACGCTTGCACCGGCCATGCTTGCCGCTTCCCGAAAAGCTCTAGCTTCGACATTGGTAACACCCCCGTCGAGCTTGTTTAATAACTGGATGTAGACTTCAGGGCCCCGTCCAAAGACGCGTTTGGGTGCTAATTGGCGGAGTACTTCAGTCATACATTGTGCTACGTTAAAAAAATCACCCATTAAGGTCCTTGGGTGATTGAGCCCATCACATGGAATGGAACACGTTTTGTTATTGGTCAGACTGCGGGCAATAATTTCCCCTGTTTTCATCTCTATTACTAATTGTGGCTTGTTCCAAAACACAATGATTATCCTTATTCAATTTTGTTGTAATCAGCATTTTCTCGCATCTTGCTCACCAAGACGCCACAAAGCTTTAACCTCTTCTTCTCTTTAACCACGCTTTAACTGGGGTCACCCACTCATCTAATGGTCTGTAAAACGCGCCATGCTCTTCTCCAGTTGAAATTGCGATTTCGCTATAACTGCTCACAGTATTTTCCCCCCTCTTCACGACATCATGGCACGAGCCAACAGTATCCGAGGTCTCATAGATGGAGAATACCTTCCCATGAAGGGTAATGTCAGGATGTTTGGCGAGCCCGCTCGTACATGCCGCGAGGATGACATAATTGACATTTTGATTTTTGATAAGGCTGGATGTTATTGCGGTAATAAACCCGCCGCGAGAGAAACCGACAAAGGAGATGTTGTGAGCGTCTACACCGGCGTCAATCAGTGTTTGTGCCTGTTTTGCTAACCCTTTAGCGTACTCAAACGGATTCGTTTGAGCTGGGCGATGTGTCGCTATGAGATGATACTCTGAATCCGACAGTGCTTGTTTGACGGCGGGAAAATCGTATTTACCCCAACGAGGGTTCACTGGTGTTGGGTTGGTTCCTTCAACAATAAACCCATGAGAATAGAAAACGTAATGAACATTAGAGTGAGGGGTATCAGGCAACGTTTCGTAAACCTCTCCAGCATCACTGAATACGGTGAATACAGAGAGGGTTAGTAATAATATTGCTCTATGAAGCATGCTATCTCCAAAATAAAATAATAAAGACAAAAAGCACCGGCCTTAAATACTTCCTCTCGTTAGCAATGGGACGAATAGTGATGCAAAGCGAAGTTTGAAAGACATTTGAAAGTATCATGCAGTGCTGGTTGAGTAAATTGAAGTGGCGGGTGCGCTCGATGAGTGACACTTGGTCATTTATTCTTTGATTTTAAAAAGTCATTTTAAATCAATGGTTAAGTTTTGGTTTTTTGCGTGTGCTGGATAATTTTAGTCAAATTTTGTTACCAAATAGGCTAACAAACAGTGAGATGTTTTATTGGTGGGTTAGCCTTAGCCTTCAGCTGACACTTTTTGGCTGAGTATTAGCAAGATTTTGAATGGCAGTTTGATTCTCAAAATAGTACGAAACCCATTGCCATCAATCGTCACTGAATGGCAAAGGGCTGGAGATAGACGGTTCTGCTTGCTAGGCCGTTAATTGGATTTGACAGCCAGTTTTGGGGTTCGGTCCTCAAAATATATCCCCCAGTGCTTTTCAGGTTCTCGTGGATCATCTGAGCCTTTCCATGGTTCATCAAAGGCTTCAAAAAAGAAAGTGAGAACTTGCTGTTCCTCACTCCATTCAAAAAGCTGCTGAAAGTAGATGGCTTGAAGTTCCTCTGAAGCGTTCCACGGATCAATCCCTCTACCATTGGAACATGTTGTCCATCCTGCTTCAGTAATGACAATGGGTTTATCAGGATAGGCGTTTGCAACACTTTGGTAGTTCTCAATCGTATAGGCAAGTGCGTTCTCAATGGGTTGATATTCCCATGCGGGATAGGTGTGGATAGAGATGAAATCTAATACTTCCACTAACGGTTGCAGTTTTTGACACCAAGGAACGTAATTTTCACAAAAGGTCACTGGTTGTTCTATGTTTGTTTTTACTCGAGTGGCGTAATCCACAAGG
>CAXRGH010000006.1:0-4048 GCA_964230195.1 Alteromonadaceae bacterium | reverse complement strand
CGACATATTATATTGCGCCATCAAGAATCCAATTATTTACCTTGAAGGTCTATTATGAAGTTTGTTAAAACGGTTCCCGTGACACTTCTTGCTGCCTCTATTGCATTTGCAGTTAACGCACAAGAAGATGCTTACCTCGATAAAGCAACCCAAAAAGCGACGGCACTCAACCAGTCTGCTATCAGTTCACAGCAAAAAATCAATGCAGTAACTGATGATATTGATACAAAACTACAGCAGTTTAAAAGCATCAATAAGGAAATTGCCGGTCTTCAAGTCTACAACGGACAGTTAGACAAACAGATTGCTAATCAATTGGAAGAGATGGCGCAGCTTAATGCAGCGATTGATGAAGTTAGTGTTATTGAGCGTCAGATTACACCGTTGATGATGCGAATGATTGACGGTTTAGAGCAATTTGTAGCACTTGATGTACCATTCTTGCCTCAGGAGCGTGCTGAGCGTATTGAAAAGTTACGTGCAATGATGGACCGTGCCGATGTATCGTCTTCTGAAAAGTTCCGCAGAGTATTAGAAGCCTATCAAATTGAAGTGCGTTACGGACGTGATGTTGAGGCATATTCGGGTCTACATACGATTGATGGTGTTGAACGTGAAGTTGATTTCTTACGTCTTGGCCGCACCGCACTCGTATATCAAACGCGTGATGGTAATCTTCAAGGCGCATGGAATAAAGTTACCAAGCAATGGGAGCCACTCGACTCTACTTACCGCTCACATGTAACTAAAGGTCTCCGTATGGCAAGAAAACAGCTTGCTCCTGACCTATTAATGTTACCTATTGCAATTACCGAGAAGTAAGGAAAGACCATGAAACCAGTAATGAAAATGTTGGGTGCACTTACTTTAGGTGCATTACTGAGTGCAACTACAATTGCACAAGAGAAAAACCCTGTAAACCTTGACCAATTATTGAAGCAACTGGAGCAAGGCACGTTACAACAAAACAAGCAAAACGCGCAGCGTGAAAAAGAGTTCGCATCAAAACAAGCGCAGCAAGATAGCATGTTAAAAGACGCTGAACAAAATCGTAACAACGAGTTGGCGCGTTCTGAACGTTTGGAAACCACATTTGAAGAAAACGAATTTAAATTGGGTGATCTGAATGACGCGTTGAGTAAACGTCTTGGTTCACTAAAAGAATTGTTTGGTGTGCTTCAGCAAGTATCAGGTGGTGCGAGTAAAGATTTCATGTCTTCGGTTGTATCAGCTGAGATCCCTGGTCGTTCAGAGTTTTTAGATACGCTTGCTCAAGACATGGGTAAAAGTTCAAAATTAGCATCAATTGAAGAAATTGAGCGCGTATGGTTTGAACTTCAACGTGAAATGACGGAATCAGGCAAAGTGACTTCGTTCAAAACCGCTGTTGTTGAAGCCGATGGTAAAAAAGTAGAAAAAGAAGTTTACCGTGTGGGTACCTTTGCATTGGTATCTGAGGGTAACTACTTAGATTACAGCGCGGTAACTCAAACAGTATCTGAACTTCAACGTCAGCCACAAGCGCGTTACGGGAATAGTGTTGCTGCACTAGAAGCTTCTTCAGGTGAGTTAGTTCAGTTTGGTCTTGACCCAACGGGTGGTTCTATCATGAAGCTGCAAGTTCTTGCACCTAACCTTCGCGAGCGAATTGACCAAGGTGGTGCAGTAGGCTACACCATTTTAGCCGTTGGTTTTGTTGCACTGATCATCGCATTATGGCGTTTCATTGTGTTGTTCTCAATCAATGCAAAAGTTAACAAGCAGTTAAAAGATACCACGCCTACAGATAACAACCCATTGGGTCGCGTGTTATTGACGAAAGACAAATACCCTGAAGCCGACGTTGAAGCGTTAGAGTTGCATTTGACAGAAGCGATCTTGGGTGAGCTACCTAATATCAACCGTAGTCTTCAACTCATTAAAATCATCTCGGTAGTAGCACCACTGATGGGTCTACTTGGAACTGTTACCGGTATGATTGAAACGTTCCAAGCAATTACGCTTTACGGAACGGGTGACCCTAAACTAATGGCCGGTGGTATTTCGGGTGCGTTGGTAACAACTGTGTTGGGTCTTGTGGTTGCAATTCCTTCCACATTATTATTTGCGCTACTTAATACACGTGCGAAAAACATCGTTTACATCCTGCAAGAACAAGCAGCTGGCATTGTCGCTGAACGCGCTGAGAAAGGATAAAACGACATGTTTTTTGTCGAAATTTACGAGGCAATTCGTGACTTCATAGAGACGGGCGGTCAAGTACTGTTCGTCATTGGAGTCCTGATATTTGCGATGTGGCTACTGATCCTTGAGCGAAGTATTTATATTTACTTTGGTCACAGGGCATTCAAGCGCGAAACCATAGACACTTGGCGTGCTCGTCAAGACAAACGTTCGTGGAATGCAAATCAGATACGCCAAGCAATGATTTCTCGGGTCGTACAACGACTTAACGGTAGCATCCCAATTATTCAAGCACTGGTTGCACTCTGTCCGTTACTCGGACTCATGGGGACAGTAACCGGTATGATTGAGGTATTTGACACCATGGCTATCTCTGGTTCTGGTAATGCGCGTTCAATGGCGTCGGGGGTCTCGAAAGCGACAATCCCCACAATGGCCGGAATGGTTGGCGCACTGTCTGGCGTATTTGCGTCAACATGGCTTACGCGAACAGTGAAGTCAGAGCGTGCACACATTGAAGACGAAATGTCACTTACCAAATAAAGATTTTGATGTCGTATGACATCTGAGGGTTAGATAATGAAACAGCATTTTCAAAATTTAATGGATGAAGAAGAAGCAGCGATTGATATGACACCAATGTTGGACGTTGTGTTTATCATGTTGATCTTCTTCATCGTGACCGCGTCTTTCGTAAAAGAAGCGGGTATTGATGTAAATCGTCCTGAAGCATCAACAGCGGTTGCTAAACCGCGAGCGAACATCCTGGTTGCGATCAGTGCCACAGGTGAAATTTGGATCAATAAGCGTAAGGTTGATGATCGTGCTATTCAAGCCAACATCGAACGCCTACACGCTGAAAATCCGCAAGGAACTGTAGTCATACAGGCGGATAAAGCCGCGACGACGGAGAAGCTGATTAAAGTCATGGATGCGTCAAGAGCAGCAGGCGTCTTTGATGTCTCGATTGCAGCGGATGAGTAATCATTATGGCAAGATTATTTTTAGCACTTGTGCTTTCTGCTTTTATCACAGTGTCTTTGTTTTACGTAATGCAGGCACTGATAAAAGGTGACGGCGGTAAACTTGAGGAGCCGCCGGCAGGCAACATCCTTGATTTTGTGCGTGTAAAACAAGAAGAAGTGGTTGAGCAAAAAGACCGTAAACCACAGAAGCCACCCAAGCCGAAAGAGCCGCCACCGCAGATGTCTCAACCGCAGTTGGACAGCTCAGCGGACACTGAAGGCTTTGCGATGGATTTTTCTGCTGACATAAGCGCAGACGTAGCCTTAGGTGACGGTCTGGCTTTAGAATCTGGTGATGGTGAATATTTGCCAATTGTGAAGGTTGCTCCTTCGTATCCGCGCCGTGCCCAATCACGTGGGATTGAGGGTTATGTGATTGTTGAGTTTACAGTGACAAAACAAGGTACAGTGAGAGATCCCGTGGTGGTAAAGGCTGAACCGCAAGGTTTATTTGATCGAGCTGCGTTGGACGCTGTACTGAAATTCAAATACAAGCCGCGGGTTATCAATGGTGAACCGGCTGCAGTATCAGGCGTGCAAAACCGTATTACTTTTGAGTTAGATGGTTAACGGGAGATAATAATGAGAATTGTAATATTATCACTGGCAATGGTTATTGGCTCTATGGCGCTGGTTACAGTGCCAGTAACGACTGCGCAGGCAGCCGAACAAAAAGTCGAAGCGAAAAAGAAGACACGCCGCACGCCAGCTTTGCGTTCACGTGTATATGACCAATTGGCACGTGCTCAAACGTTAGCAGATGAAAATAAACCTGATGAAGCTTTTGCAGTGTTAGATCGAGTTGCTGAACGTTCGTCGTCTATGAATAGCTATGAAGT
>CAXRGH010000005.1:0-12117 GCA_964230195.1 Alteromonadaceae bacterium | reverse complement strand
CCCATTGATCCAAGCCTCGAGCAATAAACAGAGGAGGATGGTCTTGCGATAATTCAAGCCTAAGTTTTATATCACCAAATAATTTGACCATAGCCTTCTGGCACTCAACACTCCAACCGTTTGCAATCTCTGTGTTACTCAACGGTTCGGCAAGCATCTTTAACATTTGATCGACTTCTTTCTTTATTGAAGCCTCATCAACATTATTGTTCATTAATATGTTGTTCCTTTAAATATTTTAAACGCTTCTCTGTTTATCATTAAGGTTTGATTTACTCCCGCACCTCCATTAGCAACACCCCCTTGAAGTACCATAGTTCTTTGAGTAGTTGTCACTTTCTGAACATACTGAGCAGTATTTCCGTAAGGCGCTAAATACAAACCCTCAACGGCTGCACTCGGTGAGGAAAATCTTGTCGTCGTAAGGAAACTTCCTTTGTCTGTAGCAGTATTCGAGTATCTTAAAAATACTTGTCCCTTCTCTACTCCTTTTAGAATAATCATGGACACCCAACCATAAGTACATAGCGTTTTTCCCATACTTCTTTCCAATAACGATATGGGACAACCAACTAAAAACTCTGAATTATTTTTTCTCACGATGAATATTTTACGAGGGGCCGTTACCAAAAAGCGGCCCCACAAAAATACCTTTCAATCGCTTCAATTGATATGAGAATAGCAGTCTACTGAATGACCACATGCATACTTACACTTGTTCCAACTGGAAGCACCTTTCAGTTTCAAAACAAGGTGCGTTTTGTGGTAATGGATAAGCAGGCATCCATCAACAGTTCAGTATGGCGAGCAATTAAGGACAGGTAACGTTTTAGGCACCCCGATTAGACAATCACAGGTGCCTGCAAATGCGAAGTTGATATTTAAAAGAAGCTGTAAACCAGAGTAACAGCTGCAATGCTATCAAGATTTTCTTTACCCGGTGACACTGTACTGTTGTGGTTTAAAACATAACTGAATTTCATCGCCAAGGAACCATTGACCTTAGCTGACAATGACGTTTCAGATTTTGACTTAGTATTATCATCACCGTATTCCGTACTGACGCTTTGTCTGAAAGAAGCGGTTTCAGAAATCTTCCAAACATATTGTGCAGACGAACGTACAATCAAACCGTTGACTTCCTCACCCTGCAAGTCCTCGGCGAGAGAGTAACCCGGACCAATACTGTATTTGAAGTCACTTTTTTTTGTCTTCCAGACCTGTTGACTCCAACCACCAGCCAGTGTCGCTTGGTAATCAAAACTCGCAAATCTATCATTCTCATAAGAAGAGAACAGGAACAGACGATAGTTTGGATTTTCTAGCTTATAATCACCTTGTGCCGAGAAAAACACTTTTTGTGCAGCCGTTTGTTCAACATCTTTATCCAACTCAGTATTAAACACTTCTTGTTTCTTGTGAAAACCTTCAACAACGTATTGATTACTCCAATCTGATAACTCGTGCTTTGCATTGAGTTTAATCAGAGACGAAGAGCTTTTTGTATTACCTGTTGTTGATGTAAAACCAAACTCACCATCCATAGTAAACGGCTTTGCTTCTTCATCGTTGGCATTAGCAACAGCTGAAAATAAAAACAAAGTAGAGGTGACTAGTAAGGCGTTTAGTGTCATAGAGCTTATTTCTCGGCAAGTTGAAAATTGAGGCTAAGTATATACCAATACAGCCAAATGAATACTTTTGACAGAGAGTTTCAGAGAGTTTTTTCGCCATTTCATACAAAAATCATACTTTTTTCTCAGATGTTAAATTTGATTAACATAAATTTAAAAATAACTCTCGCCTTTTGAAATGTAAGCGGTTACATTTATAAAAAAATATTAACAATTAGAGAATTATCATGGACAGCAACAAACTCAAATTCACCGAAAAAGTTGGTTATGCCTTTGGAGATGTAGCTTCAAATTTTTATTGGCGAGTTTTCGACGTATTCTTATTTATATTTTACACGGACGTATTTGGGTTACCTGCCGCAGCTGTTGGTACCATGATGCTAGTCACCCGAATTATTGACGCGTTCAGTGATCCAGCAATGGGGATTCTTGCCGATCGCACACAAACTCGCTTTGGTAAATTCAGACCCTATCTTCTGTTAGGGATATTACCTCTCGCGGCAGGTGGTGTTTTACTCTTCACTGTTCCTGATTTTTCAGATAGTGGAAAACTGGTCTATGCATATGCAACCTACATCTTCATGATGCTTGCATATACCTTTATTAATGTACCTTACGGGGCACTGCTCGGTGTTATTACTAGCGACAGTCAGCAGCGCACCACATTAACCAGCTTTAGGTTTATCGGTGCGTTTACCGGTGGAACCTTAGTCGCGTACATGACGCCTAATTTGGTGGCCTATCTTGGTGCAGGCAATGAGGCCGCTGGCTGGCAAGCAACCATGTGGATTTATGGTGGCATTGCAGCACTATTATTTACACTCAGTTTCTTAGCAACAAAAGAGCGTATTGAACCACCACAAACATCTGCAACGCCCGTAAAGCAAGACATTAAAGACTTATTATCAAATGGGCCTTGGTTAGTGCTGTTTGCCCTTGCGTTGATTATTATGCTTACTATTTCTCTTCGCGCGAGTTCTGGCACCTTCTATTTTAAGTATTATGTCGGCCGTGAGGATTTAATCGGGGCTTATACCACCGTGTATATGATATCTCTAGCCATTGGTGCAGCATCAACACCTTTACTGACAAAATGGATGGATAAACGCAAGTTGCTTATGGTATTGATGTCTATCGTAGCAGTACTATCCGCCCTCTTCTTTGTGATCCCTGCGGACCAAATAACTCTGATGTTTGTACTTCAAATTTGCATCGGCTTGGCATTAGGTCCAAAGTCACCATTAGTATTTTCCATGTACGCCGATACGGCTGACTACTCTCAATGGAAAAATGGTAGACGTGCCACCGCAATGATTTTCTCTGCAGCCGCATTCTCTCAAAAACTCGGTGGTGCAGCAGCGGGAGCAACGATAGGCTGGGTGCTTGGTGCGATGGGGTATGTTGCCAATACGGAACAATCATCAGACTCTGCCATGGGTATACTATTATTGGCAAGTTTGTTACCTGCAGTTTTCGCAGCTATTGCGGTTTGGATCATTAGTCGTTACCAACTGTCAGAAGACAAGATGGAAGCGATTCATGCTGATATTAACAACGCGAACGCCTAACAGGCTGGGTGAACGGATATGAACTCACCATTGGATACCTCAGCACCGGAGCAAATATCACTTTGTGATTTAACCGGTAGTGTCGCACTTAACAATCCAACATCCATGCCAAAAGCTGCTGGTTTTTTATGGAACGATAAGTTGCTCCTGCAGATGAATTCTCGAGGGTTTGCAGTCGCTCAATTTATGCAACCTGAGCCTGCAAAATATGCTCACGCGCCTGTACTAGAGGCGAAAACATTTATACAACCTGAGCATCACTATTTTACACATCACCCCGGGCGTTTCTTTTATATTAGAGACAATAAGACTGGTGAAATTTTCTCACTGCCCTATGAGCCAGTCAAACACCCAGAGCAAACATTTACGTTTATTTGCCATTCTGACCGATTTGAATGGCACTCAGAGTGTCTTGGCTTGAATGTAACATTACGAGCCCATCTAACTCCTGGTGAAGTGTGTGAATTTTGGAAAATTACCGTTAATAATGTGTCGGGTGATAGCCGTTCAATCTCTGTTTTCGCCTACTGTCCCGTCGGTTATATGTCCTGGATGAATCAGAGTGCTGCTTTTTCAGACGCCTTGAATGGTGTTGTCTGTCATTCCATTACGCCATATCAAAAAGTTGAAGATTATTTTAAAAACAAACACCTCAACGATCTTACTTACTTAGTTACAGATGCTGACATTACAGGCTGGGAAACTCGCCAAGTAGCATTTGAAGGTGAAGGCGGGTTGCACGCACCCAGCGCATTGACATCCGCCAAACTAGCCAATGGCGCGAGTCATTACGACATGCCAACAGCAGTCCTCCAGTGTGACAAGAACTTAGCGCCTAACGAACAGCACACCCTAAGATTTATGTTTGGGCCAGCACAAGATGAAGCTGAAATAGCCCGCCTAACCTCATCCTATCTTGCCGATGCAAGTGACTTTGAAGATAGCTTGATAGCGAATACTAACGCGATGGATCTGAGTGTATATGGTTGGCAGCAATCCACCTCTGATCATCAGTTTGATCATTTTGTGAATCACTGGCTGAAAAGACAGATGCATTATCATGGCGATGTCAATCGTCTGAGCACCGATCCGCAAACTCGCAATTACTTACAAGATGCTATGGGCATGATTTATCTCAAGCCCAATGTTGCGAGAAAAGCGTTTATAACAGCAATAAGCCAACAGCTAATATCGGGTGCAATGCCAGACGGTATTCTGTTGCATGAGAGTGCGGAATTAAAGTACATCAATCAAGTCCCACACACAGATCACAACATCTGGCTACCGGTTGTATTGTCTGCTTATTTTTCAGAAACTGCGGATTACTCACTACTTGACGAACAGCTTCCCTATCAAGACAGTGATGCTTGCGCACCTGTCAAAGCGCACATTTGTCAGGCAATGGATTATCTTTGGCAAGCACGGGATGAACGAGGTTTGCATTATATCAATCAAGGCGATTGGTGTGATCCTATGAATATGGTGGGTTATAAAGGAAAAGGGGTTTCTGTTTGGTTAACGCTGGCTACAAGTGTTGCAATGAGTATGTGGGCGGAGATATTAGAGCGAACAGGCTCAATCACACTTGCCAAGCAATACAAAACGCAAGCTGACTGTTGCAACCAAGCTGTCAATAAGCACTGTTGGGATGGTGACTGGTTTGCCAGAGGGATTACTGATGACGGTAACCTTTTTGGTATTAGCGCGGATAGCGAGGGCAAGATTTTTCTCAATCCACAAAGCTGGGCTATGTTGGCGAATGCGATCTCTCCTGAACAAAAAGCCAAGATAATGGCAGCCATCAATGAACATTTGGTCACCCCTTTTGGCACGGCTATGTTGGCACCAGCATTTACAAAAATGCGTGAAGACATAGGGCGAGTGACCCAAAAATTTCCAGGCACAGCGGAAAATGGTTCGGTTTACAATCATGCTGCTGCATTCTATATCTATGCACTCTACCAGCACGGTGAAGGGGAAGAAGCCTACAGACAATTAAAAATGATGATTCCTGATTTGGATGATGCCTACCTTAAACGAGGTCAACTACCTATTTTCATTCCAAATTATTTCAGAGGCGCTTTCCACCAGTATACCGAGGTTGCTGGTCGTTCAAGTCAATTGTTCAATACGGGAACATGTGCGTGGATCGCCCGCAGTTTGCTCGAAGGTTTATTTGGTCTAAAAGGGACAACATCAGGCTTAACCATTTCACCTCAATTACCCAAGCATTTAACCAATATCGCGATTGTTCGATATTTCAGGGGAGCGATTCTCAACATTAAAATCCGTAAAGTTGCGGGGCTTGAGAAAAAGACGATTACGGTTAATGGTCAACCGACTGGAACACCAGGTTTAGTCATGATTGAGTCAGGTAACAGCTACGAAATAGACGTTGCAATTCCGGAGGCTTAGTATGAAAAATCTATTCATTATTATGGGGGTAAGTGGTTGCGGTAAGTCAACAGTGGCTAATTTTATCGCCAGCCAATTTGATATACCCTGGATTGAAGCAGATGACTATCATAGTGATGAAGCAAAAAAGAAAATGGCAAGTGGCATTCCGTTAACGGATGTTGATAGAGAGCCTTGGCTGGAACGATTATTTGAAGCCATTAGTCGCGTTGATTCTGATCTGGTTCTATCCTATTCGGGGCTAAGAGAGGCTCATAGAAGGCGCTTCTTGCAATTGGATTTTAATACCCACTTTATTCACCTTGAAGGTGATTTTGAGACAATCAAACACAGATTATGTCAAAGAAAGAATCATTTTATGACTGCTGCACTGCTAAAAAGCCAATTTGAACAGTTAGAGACCATCAAAGCCGACGAACCTGTCACAGCATTTAATATAACTGCCCCTGATTTACTCAGCCACATTGAGACACTGGTAAATTCCAAACAGCAACTGAGAATCACAAAATGAAATCACTTTTTATCGTCCTGTTTGCATTGGCCACAACCCTTGCCTACGGAAATGAGACACACAAGCCTATACGCTTTACCTCAAAATCTCCCATCATAGATGGGCAAATTGATAACGAGATCTGGGATAACATAGAATGGTACTCAATGAATCATGTTTGGCTCGGGGAAGCTCCAACACCTGAGGACTTCTCGGGGGCATTCAAACTGATATGGGATACTCAGAAGTTATATTTGCTCGCAAGGATCACCGATGATCGCCTAGTCGACCAACACCCCAACCCATTATCACAGTATTGGGATGATGATTGCCTAGAAATTTTTATTGATCCTGACCAATCTGGTGGCAATCATTTGAACAATCATAATGCGTTTGCTTATCATATTGCGCTGGATAACCAAGTGGTTGATATGGGTCTCGACGGTCAGCCCAGGTTGTTTGATCACGTCACCAGTCGTTGGCAACGCAACCAACAAAATGACATCATTTGGGAGGCAGCCATTACGTTATATCCAGAAACATATAACGAACATCAACCAGAAACGCATAAATCATTGGCTCTCTCACCCCAAATGAAGATTGGTTTCATGCTGGCATATTGTGATAACGACAAGGGTAATGGGCGTGAGCATTTTGTTGGTTCTAACGACATCACTCCAGTCAATGGCACTAAAAATAGAGGTTACATAGACGCGTCAACGTTTGAACAATGGGAATTCATCAAATAAGCCGAATCATTAGCAAAATACGCGAAGAGGTGGTCATTTTCCCCAGCAATCCAGTTCCAAAAAACCACAAACAAAAAAATCATTGAATAAACATAAGGTTACTGCCTTCAAAATGTGGCGCTATATTTGCTATCTTAAGCTGAGTCAGGTTGTGATAGTATCGTAGACAATGAAGACGGTAACGGATTCACAATCAATCGATTGGATTAATAATATTTACAATAACCATTGTTGCAGTCACCAGAGGCTCAAGTGGTTTGTTGCATTAATATGGAGAAAAGTATGCGTACCTTATTTACCTTAATCTTTAGCGGGATAATACTGATTCATTTGCCGAGCGCCCACGCCAGCACGATGAAAGAAAAGAACCAATCTAAAGAACATTGTGGTTACACCATTGAATCCGATCTCGATATTTCACTTGAAGAGATTTCAATTACCAACAAACAAGGTAAAAATTTAAGAGTTGATAACCGTGATAATGTGTTTGTCGATGGAGAAAAGTTGACATTAAACGCTAGTGAACGACAAGACTTTGGAGCCTATCGGTCTGAGATTCAAAATACTGCAAAGCAAGTGGAGGTAATCACAGCCAATAGCCTTGGCCTAGCAGAGAAAGCCATCTCCCACGTGATGCATGCAATGTTCAACATAGACGAAGTAGAAGCATCTAAGGCCAAAATTGCGACGTTAACTGAAACCATAATTGATGAAACCTTTTACGATGCTCAGGGTAATTTTCACTTCAAGATTACGGCTGACAACAATGAAACAGGTTCTTCTTTGAACATGGCCCCAAGTGATGCGTTTGGCGATCTCATTGGCGATACTGTAGGCGATATTATTGGTAATGCCTTCTCTAATCACAAAGACAGTGAACGCTCATTCTTTGAGGTTATTGGAGATATTGAGAAAGCAACAAGCAAAGTTGAAGCCTATACAGACGAACATGGTCAAGTGATTGAAGAACAGGCATTAAAACTTTGCGACAACCTCGCAAAAATTGATGGCATTGAGCAAAAATTAGCAAAACATCATCCATCAATGCAGTCGTGGGACATTATTTCAAAACAATCTCAAATCATTCCTAAAGATAAAAGACTCAAATAATCCCAGCTAAATCACATCTTGGATGTGTGATAGTTAACTCAGTGATTTACTCAAACAGAAGCCGCATTCAATGCGGCTTTTTACTCATCACTGGTCTCTTTTCCCAGCACTTAGAATTTAAACCGAGCCACTTGCCCTGCTAAAGAGAGGCTGCTGTGCTTAAGTTCTGCTGATCGGTCATTAAGTTCAGTGACGTTGCTAACCACCTCAGTCAACTCATCACTCATACCGCCAATGTCGTCTGACATCGTTTTAGTCAGTAAAGATTGTTCTTCAGCAGCTGCGGCAATAATTTCAGTCATTTCACCGATGTTTTGCATTGAACCAATGATTTCTTCGAAGCTGGCATCAGTTTCATTCGCAAGGGAAAGTGTTTCCTTCGTTAAGGAAGTGCCTTTCTCCATAGCGTTAACGGCACTGTCTGAGTCATGTTTGATTTGTGAAATCATGTTTTTCGTTTGTTCAACCGCTTGCTGTGTATTTGCAGCCAACGTACGCACTTCATCAGCAACTACGGCGAACCCTCTACCCTGCTCACCCGCACGAGCAGCCTCAATCGCGGCATTGAGTGCTAATAGATTGGTTTGGTCGGCAATCGCCTGAATACTGCTGAGTACTTCATGAATCTGAGCAATATTCGTACTCAAACTTTCAATCACATCACTGGCAGTTTCCACTTCAGTATTTACCTGATGAATTGAACCCACGAGACTTTTCATGCCTTGTTGCCCATTCAGTGCTTTATGATTGGTTTGTTGTGAGACCACAGACACGTTTTGAATATTTTCTGTCACTTCTAATGAGGCTTGCGACATATGCTTGGCATCATCCACGATTCTCACTAAGGTTTCCTTATTTCCATTCAGTTGGCCGTGGCATTGACCGATGAGCTCCTCAGTTTTGCCTGCTGTCTCATTAATGGTAATGGATACATGATTGATCTGCTTCACCATTGCAGCAATGTTATTAATGAATACATTAATCCAACGTGCTAATTCACCACTTTCATCTGAGGTCTTCACCTCTATTTGACGACTCAGATCACCCTCTCCCCGAGCAATATCCTCGGCAACATCGCGAATTGTCATAATGGGTCGAACAATTTTCGTGCTCAGAAGGTAGGCAAAATACAGGGCAACCAGTGTCACTAATAGCGTAATCAACAACATATCTCTGGTGTTCTCTGCTGCGGCTTGGCTTATGTCGTCAGTGATGGTGTTCGCTGTCATCTGAATAATTTCACTTGGTACACGAACAATCAAAAACCATTGTTTATCGACACCTTCAATTCGAGTCCGAGTCACCACTTGAGCCATCTTCTCGTTGTGTGAAACTACGACACCTTCCGCACTATCTCTCCCTTTGGATAACCAGGGAGCAATGTCCGGTAGCGCTGTTGTGACAGATTCACCGATCACACTTTGATCTTCGCTATAACCAATAATACTGCCACTATTACTGAGAAGAAGGACTTCACCTTGACCATCAAACAACGACCGATCACTCTCTGCCAACATTGCAGTAACAAAGTTGACATCAAAATCTATCCCGACAACACCTTGGAACCCATTTGAATTACTAATAGGAACCGACACGGTTGTCAACAACACCTGCTCACCATTGATTTCAAAGCTGTCAGGGTCAACTAGACAAGCTCCTCGCGTCCGTTCGGGACAACGATAGTAACCATTCTTAGACTCATCTATCACTGAGTTAACCCAATCCAGAGCAAGTCTGCCATTGTCAAAATACCAATACGGAGCAACACGTCCGCTATTCAGCATGCCGCGTTGCATGTTACTGTCGTCATCGCTTGCGAAAGGTTTATCATTGCCAAAACTATTGGGCTTCATAGGGGTCATAACCCCTGTATATTGTTGATGGTAAGCGAGTACGCTCTTCACTTTAATTAGTAGTGCTTCACGCGCCTGCTCATGACTTAAACCAAAATCTTGATATGTGCTTTGAAGGAAGGCAAGATCTGCAGCAAAGGTTTCTGCAACACTGATAGCATTTTCTACCGTCCGCGCAACAATTTCTGTTTGGACAAGAGACTCAGATTTCATTAACGATAAGGCATTATCGAGCAATGCCTGAGATGTCTGTTGTTGGACGTTATCTGTAATCTGATCCATACCATAGCGAGCGATCACTATGTTGCCCAGAACGACAAACAGTATCACTGCTATCACCATACCAATGATTTTACGAGAAATACGGTTTGCCACTTTTTGCTTGAACATGAAGTCATTGACCTTAAATTGCTAACGAAAGGTGACTTCCTGTTCACACAGTCATAGAGTTTTATTATCACGCTTGCACTTACTGGCAGCGAGTTGGTTCCATTAGAGCATCTTTGAATACATCAACATCATACTGACCCCACTGTTACCCTCTACCAAGGGGCTGTCAGTAATCGCCGTATCAAAATCTGTGTATTGCAACATCACTCGAGCTAGTCCATTAAAGAATATGGGCGTCATAACAGAGATCCCATAAGTAATATTAACGGCTGAATCTGCGGAATATTGAGGACGATTGTCACGCACCTCGTCGCTTCTCACTCCGTAATAATAGTCAACTAATTCAGCATCTTGGGATGAGATCGAAATATTTGGCTCTATAAAAATTGGACCTACATTGTAGACTTTACTGAAGCCTGCTGATAACTCAGTACCAGATGAAGCATTAAGTACATCAGCCATCCCATTGACGGAGAATCGGTAATCGTTCCATTCGTAGCGCGCACCGAACCCTGCGTCCAATGATGTTTTTCGCTTTTCCATTCCCTCAAAGGTGGGGCTGTCCTCAGCTTCAAAGCCATTAAATCGAGGCGATACATTGGCTGAAAATTGCCAATTACCCGCATCTGCTAGACGGTAACGCATGAAAGGACCATACAATTCAAACCGTTTTCCACGATAACCGATTAGCGGAAATAACATAGTTCTCTGCTCAAACCCCTTGTAGAGTTGCTGGTTAACGTTTAGCGCTGCACCATAAACCCATCCATAAGGATCAATTCGCTCGCGCGCTTCTCCACGTTCAGTTGATTGAGCAAGCACCGACCCAGACAACACAGCCGTCAGTGCAATTGTAAACTTAATTAATCTTCTAATTTGTTGATACATTAATAAAAACCCCTCTATAAATTCGGAGCTGTTTACGTCTTATCGGTAAAAAAGCTCACTCTAATCGCGTCTACTCCAAATTTAAACGGAAAGTATGGAAATCCCTTCCCCATATTCGGCGTCAACTTGTAAACAAAGTGTTACAAAAAATCAATTTTGTCTTGAACTTTACCCTTATTCATTTTCATTTCTTGGTCCGTATACACAATTGTTGATGCGAAGGAGGACTAGATATGTCTCACCAAATTTCGGTTTTTGATGAAGCGATTGAGCGGTTAAACCTGTATGCAGCCAAGGCCAACATTGACCCACAAACGGCTAAGATGCTACTGCATCCGATGGCGACCCTGGAAACTCATATTGCAGTGAGAATGGATAACGGCGAGTTACGGTACTTTCCAGCGTATCGCTGTCGCTATAACGACACTCTTGGCCCTACCAAAGGCGGAGTTCGATTTCATCCCAGTGTTACAGAAGATGAAGTCAAGGCATTAGCGCTCTGGATGTCAATTAAATGCGCTGCGCTTGGGCTTCCTTTTGGCGGCGGAAAAGGGGGAGTGCAAGTCGATCCTAAAGCGTTATCAAAGTTAGAACTGGAGCGGCTTTCTCGCGGTTACATCCGCAGTATGTCGGGTTTCATAGGACCAGACATTGATATTCCTGCACCTGACGTTTATACCAACGAGCGTATTATGGGGTGGATGGACAACGAATATCGCATGTTATTTCCTGCGGTTGGTCAATCAACCGTTACTGGAAAACCGGTTGCGTTAGGCGGCACGTTGGGCAGGCAAGATGCTACCGGCCGGGGGACTTATTTGTGCGCCATGCAACTTGCACGTCAACTCAATCTTGAGCCTGACAAAATTACAGTCGCTGTTCAAGGTTTTGGCAATGGGGGGTATCATTGCGCCCGACTACTTTCTGAAGCTGGTTTCTGTATCGTTGCGGTTAGTGATTCAAAAGGCGGCATTCTTTCGAATTCAGGTTTGGATATCCCTAGCATCCATCAATTTAAAC
>CAXRGH010000004.1:0-8517 GCA_964230195.1 Alteromonadaceae bacterium | reverse complement strand
CAAGATCCGATTCAACGCATGGAATGTTTTGATATCAGCCACACTGCTGGTCAGCAGACCGTAGCATCGTGTGTTGTGTTTAACCGAGAAGGGCCTCTGAAGTCGGATTATCGGCGGTACAACATTGAGGGAATTACACCTGGAGATGACTACGCAGCAATGGCTCAGGCACTGAAGAAACGCTACAAGAAACCCACTGAAGTGGAAAAGATCCCCGATATCTTATTCATTGATGGTGGTAAAGGTCAACTTGGCCAAGCCGAGCGTTTTTTTGATGAGTGGCCGTCAGAGAAAGTGCCACTATTAATCGGTGTAGCAAAGGGAACGAGCCGTAAAGCTGGCCTTGAAACCCTGATATTAGCAGGTAGCCATGACACAATTCCCATGGATGCCGACAACCCCGGCTTGCATTTAGTGCAACACATCCGCGATGAGTCGCATCGTTTTGCAATTGCAGGACACCGTCACAAACGTAACAAACAAGCGGTTAGAAGCTCGTTAGAAAATATTCCTGGCATTGGCGCAAAAAAACGTCAAGCGCTGTTGAAGTATATGGGGGGGATTCAAGAAGTTAAAAATGCGAGCGTAGAAGGGTTAGCCAAAGTACCCGGTATTAGTGTAGACTTGGCACAAACGATTTATGATCACTTAAACCACTGAGAACCTAATAATAATGTGGAACATTCCAAATATTCTAACTAGCCTTCGAGTCTTTCTGGTCCCTGTATTTGTGACAGTGTATTTTTTGGATTGGCAATGGGCTCATCAATGTGCTGCTTTTATTCTGTTTCTTGCTGCGGTGACTGATTACCTTGACGGTTACCTTGCACGTAAATTGGGACAAATGACGCCGTTTGGTGCTTTTTTGGATCCAGTGGCAGACAAACTAATTGTTGCGGCCGCTTTGCTGTTGATTTGTCATAGTTATCATGATCCCATTATTACTATTCCCGCGGTCATTTTGTTACTTCGTGAAATTTTTATCTCTTCACTTCGTGAGTGGCTTGGGAGTAGGGGGCTGAGCGCAACAGCTAAAGTGTCTTTTGTTGGAAAACTGAAGACAACCGCCCAATTAATGGCCTTAGTTGGCATAGTTTCTGACCTTGAAGTTTTTATGGGCTTCCCAATATACTGGGTGACTCTGGGAACTGGTATGTTGTATGTTGCAACGATACTATCGGTATGGTCAATGGTCAGTTACGTAAGGGCTGCGTGGCCACATTTACGCAGCGCTTAACGCCGAGAATAAACGACTTGCGTCTGTTTTCTGTTCAAATATATCAAAAAATGAGCATTCAGAAAAAATCCTAGTTTTATTTGTTGACACGATTGAATTGGGCTGTAGAATGCACAGCACGTTCTGACGAGTCAGGGCGTTTATCCTAAAGAACCATCGGTTCCGAGAGATAAAATGCGGGAATAGCTCAGTTGGTAGAGCACAACCTTGCCAAGGTTGGGGTCGCGAGTTCGAGTCTCGTTTCCCGCTCCAAATTCTAGGCGGGTTGGCAGAGTGGCTATGCAGCGGATTGCAAATCCGTGGACCTCGGTTCGACTCCGGGACCCGCCTCCAGATATTTGGAGATACTACCCAGCCCGGGTGGTGAAATTGGTAGACACAAGGGATTTAAAATCCCTCGCTGGTAACAGCGTGCCGGTTCAAGTCCGGCCCCGGGCACCATTCTTTTTTAACTCCCTGTTTTATTCCATAGCGCGTTCAGTTCTTGCGGCTTTGTTGTCTTGAATACTTTCTGTGATTGGTTTAGCCTAACCTTGTGTATTTGTTTTCAGGAAAAGGGATATGACACTGACACCAACCCGAATCACACTTGGATTATTCACAGCTGGGGCTGGCACCATCCTGTTATTGGCTGGCATCGCCATCGGGATCTTGTCTATTGTCACGGATGAGTATTCATTTGGTTGGCTGGAGGCCCTGATTTATACCCTGATTGGTTGCTTTGTTCTCTACGTTTGTCGAAGCTATCTAAAACTGAAAGTCTGGTCTGTTAGTTGGATGCTTGTATTTTACGGGGTAGGGGCGGCGACTAGTGTTTATCAATGGGTAAACTTGAACCGCTCGTTGTCCTCGTCCTCGTTTCAATTGTTTTTGTTGTTTTGTGCATTGGTTATGTGTTTGCTTATCATGTATTACCTGTTTAAACAGCGCTCTAACCACAATAGACAGTCATTGAAAGAGCGATAGTCAGTGTTATGGAAACGGTAGACCATTCACGTAAGGTTTTATGTCATCATTGTGACCATGTAATAACGCTAAATGAGTTAGCGCCTGGGCATCAATCGCGTTGCCCGCACTGTAATACGCTTCTGCAACAATCCCATCACAATATACACCATCTGATTGCGGCTATTGGACTCGCCACATTGGTGTTTTTGATAATTGCGCTAACGTTCCCGTTTCTTACGATGCAGGTATACGGCAATTATCAGAGCTTCAGCTTATTCGAAGCAAGTACCATATTGTTGGGGTACGAACACTATTTATTCTCGGCGTTATTTACAATCACCATTATAGTGATGCCCGCAAGTCTGGCGTTGAGTTACATTGTTTTGTATTCAATGCCTGTGAATAAGCAATGGACGGCGACAAAACGATGGCTGTTGCGATTTGTTGCAAGAGGGCATTTGTGGGTGATGGCCGATATTTTCTTGGTTGCTGTGTTGATTAGTATGGTAAAGGTAATGGCAATGGCTGATGTTACCTTTGAACACGGCTTTTGGGCGTTTTGCTTATTTGTGGTGAGTTCACTGTTTGTAATGGCAAGGTGCGACCAACACTATCTGTGGCGATTACATGTTGGCCAACAAGCCCCGGTATTACCAGACACTGTCTCACGGGGCATTGATGCTGAACTGTCTCATTGCCAACGCTGCGGAGCAGTCAATAATGACCCTGTGTGTCATTGTTGTGGAAAGGTTGCCCGTGTGCGTCACCCCCGAGGTGTGCAACATGTCATGGCATGGGCTTTGACTTCCCTTATCTTTTACTTTCCCGCCAACTCGCTACCGATCATGTATACCTCACAGCTTGGCGCTGTTGAGGCATCGAGTATATTAGAAGGTGTGTTTGTACTTTGGGCTATGGCTTCTTACCCGGTTGCAATTGTGATTTTCTTTGCAAGTATTGTATTACCTTTAATAAAAATACTCGCCTTACTGTTTCTGTGTTATGTTGTTAGATATCAAAAGAATACACTAACGTCAGATGCATTTAACGTCTATCGTGCCATTGAATTTTTTGGTAAGTGGTCAATGATAGATGTATACGTGATTGCTGTACTAGTTGCACTGGTACAAATTCAAGGATTTGCAGAGATTTCGCCAGGTGAAGGCGTTATTTACTTTGCCGCTATGGTAATCACCGCTATGTTTGGCGCGAATGCATTTGATCCACGTCATTTATGGGATAAAAAGGCTTAATGGAACAATCAGCTAAGGTGACACAGCAACGCCGGATTTCTTTTATTTGGGCGATTCCTGCCATTGCACTTATGATTGCAACTTGGATGTTGTACCAATACCAAGCTCAACAAGGTATTCTCATTCAAATCAATGCAAAAGACGCTGATGGCATCATTGCCGGTAAAACCGAGATTAGAGTTCATAGTGTGAATGTTGGCATGGTAGAAAGCGTGAATTTGGATGCTTCGCATTCTCGCGTGATCATCAACGCACTTATTGAGCCTCAGTACGCAACGTTACTCAATAAAACAACCGAAATATGGGTAGTGAAACCTCGTGTTGATCTGACTGGTGTTTCAGGCTTAGGCACCTTGTTTTCCGGTTTTTATCTAGAAATGCAGCCAGGGAAATCTGAAGAAAATTCGACTGAATTTACGTTATTGGATCGTCCACCTTTAATTTCTAATGATGTTCCGGGTAAGCGTTATACATTATTCAGTGATGACACTAGCGTATTGGACATAGGCACCGGCGTGTTTTACAACAACTATCAAGTTGGGCAGATTGAGACCGCAACTTTCGATGTTGCTGAGCAACGCATGACCTATGGAATATTTGTTTACGCACCTTACGATGATTTAGTGACAGAATCCGTATTATTTTGGCAACGTTCTGGAGTTGAATTCAACCTATCTGCGGATGGCGTCAATGTCAAAACAGGATCGCTGGCACAAGTGTTACAAGGTGGTATTGCATTCAAAGTACCAGAACGTGAACAAACCGGACGAGTCGCGTCTGAAAATACTGAATATCCGCTAAGCAATAGTTATGAAGAGGCACTTGAAAGCCGTTACGATGCTTACGATTATGTCATGATGAGCTTTAAAGATTCTATCAGGGGATTAAAATCAGGTGCACCCGTGGAATTTAGAGGCGTTCGTATTGGTACTGTGGTTGAAAGTCCAGCCCGTCTTCCCTCTGGAGCAGCTTCTTTATTTCCATCGACCTCAGCTGCTGGTGTTCCCGTACTCGTAAGAATTGAATATAAACGCATGAATGACAACGTCGCGCTTGCCACCAAATATTGGAAGGACAACGTCAACATCTGGATTAAACAGGGCATGCGAGCCAGTATTAAACCTGGCAACCTGTTAACCGGCGCAAATTATGTTGATATGGATATCTACCCGAACACTCATCCACAAACCAGTGGTTTTAACGCCGGATACCCGACGTTCCCGACGGTGTCTTCTGGTTTTAGTCAAATCTCAAATCAGGTGAGTAGTGTACTCGGTAAACTCGATCAACTGAAAGTAGAGGAGAGTTTATTGGTCTTGAACGACACGTTGACCGCAATTGAAAATCTCAGTAATAATATGAACGGTTGGATCACTCAAAAAGAAACTCAGCAAATCCCGAGTGACATGATTGCCGCTATTGAATCATTGCAATTATCCATGCAAGCCTTTGATAAAACCATGCGTAACTACGATGCAAACTCCCAGTTTATGGTGGACGTTAGCTCTGTACTTGAGGATATTAAAACCATCACTCGCCAGTTAAAGCCAGTGGCAAGAACCCTGAACGAGCAACCTAATATGTTAATCTTCGAGAAACGACTACCGGCGGACATTACACCGCCAAAAGGAAATTAATTGTGAAAACTTTTTGTTTAACGCTTTTGTTTGCTGTGCTGGCTGCGTGTACCATCAGTCCACAAGGATTAACCTACTATCAATTTGAAAGTAACACAGTAGCAGAAAGTAGCCAGGCTCCAGCGATTCAACCTCAGTTGTTGGTTGTTGAGAAACCACAGTTATTGGGGATACTCAGTCAGCAGGGCATAGCGATGCGTTATGACGGTACCAGGCTAAAAAATGCAAACTATCATTTATGGAGCGACGATCCGAGCACTATGCTAATGAATATGGCTCAGCTACAACTGCGCGATAACCAATGGACTGCATTGACTCGTTACCAGTTTCAACCTCTGTCAAACAGCAACCGTCCTCATTACCAACTGTCTTGGCAGCTCGATAAATTTAACGGCACCACTGACGGCACAGCTGAGATTAGCGGTCAATGGCAATTATATTTTCACTATGACGCCAGCCGATCACATCTTTTAGCGGTGGTACCATTTTCACATGTTAACCCAATTCCAGATGAGGGTTACGGTGCCCTAGTGACAAGTTTGCAAACAACTTGGAGTTCCGTAATAGACGGAGCAAAACCAAAGCTTCTAGAGATTATTCAAAAACACCAACAACCATGATGATTCTCTGTCAATCTCGGAAAAGTTCGAGTAAGACAATGACTTCTGGGATAATAAAAATAGTAACACTATGAGAGATACCTTACCGCAATTATTAATAGAGCTCGACCTTGCCTTTTTTGAACAGCTGACGGTCAACAAGCATGATTTCTGTAACATGTATGAACTAACTGATCAGCGATTTGATACTGTAATCACCATTTACACCAATGAACTATCATCTCAATTAGGTTTAACTATTTCCCGAGATGGTGATGAGTACACTGCGCCGGCAGATTTCAAGGGCTTGTATACAGAGCAACCAACCGATGGTGACATAGTCACTGTTGTACAAGTTAACAACTCTGAGCGTGTACGCTCAGTACTTTCAGTATTAAATTCAGCGATCAAACAACGCCGATCCGTTTCGTTAATATACACCTCCATTTCAAGCGGTTCTGGAGCACGTGAAGTAGTGCCCCATACCATAGTCAACAACGGTAGCCGGTTGCATGTACGAGGGTTTGACCGTAAAACACAAACGTTTAGAGATTTTGTCATCAACCGTATTAGTCAAGTGAAACTCGTTGATGTTGATTTGGCACAATATGAGGTTAGGTCAAACGACCATTTATGGAATAGGGTGGTGACGTTAAAACTCGTACCGCATCCGCATAATGCCCATACTCCCACAGCAGTCGAAATGGAATTTGAAATGATTGACGGGTGCTTAACCGTTGATTTGAGAGCAGCTTTGGTGGGGTACTATTTGAGGCAACACAATGTTGATGCCAGTGAAAACGCAGAACTGCGAGGAGAGCCCTATCAACTTTGGCTTCAAAACCGTGGATCTGTGTTTGACACTGACAATCTCTTTTTAGCTCCAGGGTTTTAGATATCCATATAAGTTGTTGAAGTTAAAGGTTTTATTTTAAGAGCGCAAAAGTTACGCGTAACCAAAATCATTTGTAGGGAGCTTTTTATGGCTGATAATCATAAGGAACGACAACAAAAACTGAAAGAAAAAGTCGATGAGCAAGTTGCCGCGGCCACTGAGGATAAGTCCCTCGTTTTGGTTATCACAGGAAACGGTAAAGGAAAATCAACTGCTGGTTTTGGTGTTGTCACTCGTGCCGTTGGTCACGGTTTAAGCGCTGCTGTTTGTCAATTTATAAAGGGTACATGGGAGTGCGGAGAACGTAACTTGCTCAGTAAATGTGGTGTTGAATTTCATGTGATGGAGACCGGGTTTACATGGGATACACAAGACAAGACAAGTGACACAATTGCAGCCGAACGAGTGTGGCAAGAAGCAAAACGGTTACTCGCAGATGAAACGATTGATGTTGTCATGCTTGACGAATTGACCTACATGGTAAGCTACAAATATCTGCCACTAAATGACATTATCCATGCTATAGAATCCCGTCCTAAGCACCAACATGTGGTGATTACTGGGCGTAGCTGCCATCGTGATTTGATTGCAATTGCAGATACAGTATCGGAAGTTCGTTCAGTTAAGCACGCATTTGAGTCAGGTGTAAAAGTTCAGAAAGGAATTGATTGGTAATGCGTCTTCCTTTCAGTGTTGTGCTGGTCACTCTCGTAACTTCCGCGTTATCAAGCTGGTACGTAAGTTCCTCTGACAAGGTTAACGAATCTAACCATGATGGATCAACAGAGATAAGAATCATTGCACTGTCGCCGCACCTAGTGGAAATTGTATATGCCCTTGGTCTGGGAGATAACTTAGTTGGTGTGAGTGAATATTCAGATTTTCCCAAGTCGGCACTGGATAAAGAACGAGTAGGGGATGCATATAGCCTTAATGTCGAGCGTATAATTACGCTTGAACCTGATATCATCTTAGTGTGGAAAGACGGTACGCCCAGTCAACAGAAAGCACAGTTAAAACGATTTAAGCAGCCTGTGGAGGAATCGAGTATCACAACGCCCTCTGAGCTGATTAGTGAGATTAAGCGACTTGGGACACTGCTTGGAGCAGAAAAACAAGCCAAGGCGATTGTTACGAAATACCAAAGCCTATTGCCCGCATTAAGCCGACAATATGAAAATACAGCGCCAATTTCACTATTTTACTTGTTGGGTCGGCAACCGTTAATGTCAGTTACCGGAGTCGCTTGGCCAAACCAGTTATTGGCGTTTTGTAATGTGGATAATATTATTGAAGATGAACTCACCGATTATCCACTGGTTAGCATTGAGCATGTGATTAGTCAGCAACCACAAGCTATTGTTTTACCAATTAGCCCTGAAAATTCAAATGGCCCGCACACTAAAATTCCGTCTCAGTTAGCCTCAATTCCTGCGATTAAGGTCAACGCCGATGCGTTTCACCGGATGTCTTTACGAAGCTTAGATGCACTAGCAGAAACCTGCGAAATGCTAGACAAACACAGATATTGATAGTGACGACATCAAGCTTAATCTCAAACAATTAAAAATCATCGAAATTAATAAGCTAATTTCTCGTTAATTAAAATGAGCCATCAAGCATACTCGCTAAATTGATTTCAGTTGTGTTTGTAGTAATCAGAGCGCGAACAAGACGTTCACTGAGCAAAACAAGCTAACCACCAAACCTTCACATTTTCTAAAATCCAAAACTCACGACACTTCAAGCAAATTGAGTTAAAGATAACACTCAGATTTAAATTTCACCGAGAAACCGAATATGAACCGCTCAATAAACAAGTATTCGTCACGGTTAGTTGAAGTTAATTATCGTGACACAGTCAAATGAGTAGTCGAGTAATAACAAATAGAAGTGACAGAGATCGGAAGAGCACACGTCTGAACTCCAGTCACGAGAGAGCATCTCG
>CAXRGH010000003.1:0-2963 GCA_964230195.1 Alteromonadaceae bacterium | reverse complement strand
GATGGAGTATCGGAATAAGGTTAGATATTGTTTGGAGTTGCTAAAAGAAAAGGTCAAAAGTAGTTCTACTGGCTACCAGGCACTGGCAGATCGATTAGGTGTGTCGGTGTTGACAATCAAACGCCAACTCAATGGTGATGAGATCTCAATGTCTAAATTGTTAGCCTTGTGTGATGCAGCGCAAGTTGATTTTTCTGATATCTGGAAGCAAGTAGAAGACAGAAAAGTCACACACAATGTGTTTACCGAAACACAAGATCGTGCTTTTTATCATTTTCCGCATTTGTTTCGGTATTTTATTGAACTGTTATCGCGGCAAACCCCTAAAGACATTGAACAAACCTGGAGCTTGTCACCTGCCTCTACCCATTTGTACTTGCGCAAACTTGAAGAATTAGAGTTGATTAGCCTTTCGGAAAAAGCCAATCCAACAATATTGATGTCGGAACCCATAGGCTTTGGTAGTGGCAGTCTGAATGTGATCAAGTCTATCCAAGCTGCGTTGATAGATGTAAGCGAAAAGCTCATTGCGCCCAGAGAGGATGAACCTTTTGTCATTGCCAAGCCAATGCAGCTTACTGAAGATCTACGGCATAAAATGTATAAGGAAGTTGCGGAGATAGTTTCTCGCTATGCGGAGCTTTCTGAGCGCTATTTCTTTAACTCAGAGCACCCACATCACAACCTCGTGATTTGTGATTACAAAGTACAAGCGGAGCAGGAGCCTTTGCCTGATGTCATTGAAGTAAGGGGATTTGAGTTGTCATGCTAAAACAAAACATATTTGACCAAATGCCTAGTCAATTGCCGGAGGAGCTTTTTCAAGATTTGTGTGTCGGGAAAAACATAAGAATTGAACGAATACTTTCCAAAGGTCATAGCTCCCCTAATGTTGGTTGGTATGACCAAGATGAACATGAATGGGTAATGATATTGGAAGGTCACGCAATAATAGGCTTTGAAGACGGCAAAGAAGTAGAAATGTTAAAAGGGGATCACCTTAATATTCCAGCACACTGAAAACACAAGGTCAGTTGGACTGATCCACAGCAAACCACGGTATGGTTGGCTGTGTTTTATCAATAAAGCACGAAACCATAAGTGTCTAAAATCAAACATTGCTACACTGTAATTGCGTCATAACCGGTAATCATTGAGATGTTAACCATAAAATGTTCGGTCTAATTCGAACCAGCTTATTGCTCTTAGCACTACTTATTTGCGCTAACGCAAGAGGAGCAGCTGAGATTTCAGTACTAGGTCCTCAACTAGGAGAGGCTGAGCGACAAGCTTATTTTGAGCACATTTTACTTAGTGCGTTGCAACAGGCGAAAGGCGATTATGCCGATGCTAGCGTTGTGCATGTGCCTTACACTGATGCCGCCAGAGGCGGCATGATACGTCTTATTCAGCGAGGTGTTATTGACGTTTATTGGACTGCCACGAGTCGCGAAAGGGAACGCAAGATGTTGCCTGTCAGGCTCCCTTTAATGCAAGGCTTGTTGGGGTATCGAGTATCGATAGTGCATCGAGACTCAATTGAAACACTCAAGCGGCCGGGCACTGATTTGAAGGCGCTTACCGCATGCCAAGTGCGATTTTGGCCTGATACTGATATTTTGCTCAGCAATGAATTTAACGTTGCTTCCGTGAATGACTTCCACAAGAATTTTGAATTAACTCACAAAAAACGCTGCGACTTTTTCCCCCGCGCTATTTTTGAAGGTAAGACTGACTTGGCAATGGCGCGAGCTACCTACCCAGAACTCGCTCTGTTTGATGATGTCATGCTCTATTACCCATACCCTTTATACTTTTTTACAGCGCGTGAAAACAGACAACTCAACACTGAAATTGCGAAGGGACTGGAATTGATGATTAGCTCTGGCGAGCTGCGTCAATTACTCGAAAAAAACACAATGACGAAACACCTTTTTCCACTGACTCAATGGCAATCAAAACGCATCATCCAGCTAAATAATCCACTCTTGCCTGAGGCTACTCCGCTGGATGATGAAAGGCTGTGGATCCGGTTTTAGCAGAAACTGAGGCGGACGTAAGAGCCTGTTTGTGGTGCGGTTTATAAGCACACGATAGCCTAACGTTGTAGTTATTTAAATTTTTTGTAGTTTGTAAGTGCTTACGTATATATTCTATTGTCATGCTGTAGAGTTATTCGAACGGGATACTAGCCATTGATCTAATGAGCCCTCCTTTAAACCGAATGCTCACTTTTTACAAAGCAGAATGGGTAAGAAAACCCTGTGATGGAACTTAAGATATTACTATGATTGGCGGCATATCTGCTACGTATAAGCTTTATACACTAGTGCAAAACAATTTAATAAACTTCATCATGAACGAGGCGAAGATTGCGCTTGTTCTGAATTGCGTGAAGAGGATGCAGCCGGTTTTTTTTGGCGGCTTCTACTCGGCTATTGACTCTAGTTCTTTCAGTGGCGGTACGAAGGATTTTGGCGCAGATTAGCTCTGACAACATATGTGAACCAGAAGTACTTCACAGGTTTAGTTCGTGCACCACCAAGTTGAGCCAACTCGGTTTGGTAAGTCATATGAGACGCTATTGAAAAGGAAAGTAAAAATGGAACATATAAGTACAATTCAGTTAATTATCCCACTGATAATAGTGGCAGCTCTGATTTTGCAGTATTTTGCAATTAAAAGGGGAATGTTTGTCCCGGTTATTTACTCCAAAAATCAAAGAATAGGAGCGGCAATTATAGTCGCCGCTCCTATGATAGTATTTGGCATAATAGTTAACTCACATCACACTCCTATCTTTGTCATTTTCGGTATTGTTATGGGGTATGCGTGTTTCAGAAGAAAAACTTGGTATAGGCGAAAATAGCACCACAGTTGGCAAATAAATTAATATCAGACGCAAGCTCTTTGGTTTTGTTTGCGTCTCACGTTGCACAGCGATAGCGTTTCGCGCCCTTTAT
>CAXRGH010000002.1:0-13372 GCA_964230195.1 Alteromonadaceae bacterium | reverse complement strand
TGGTTCGAATCCAGCCCCCTCCACCATCTTTTCTTCCAAGTATTTATCATCCCAATCAACACGATTCTGCGTTATCATGCTATTTCAAACGTTATGTCCTGGTAAATAAAACGATGTCTGATTTTTCGAGCCGATTTGGTGGCACACAACGTCTCTATGGCGAACAAGAAACACACATTTTGAACAATAGTCATGTCTGCGTTGTAGGCATAGGTGGTGTCGGGAGTTGGGTTGCTGAAGGACTTGCACGCACGGCTATTGGGGAACTGACGCTCATTGATTTGGATGATATCTGTACCACCAACACGAATCGACAAATTCATGCCCTTTCATCGACTGTGGGTGAATCAAAAATTGACGTAATGGCTGAGCGCATTCAAGCAATCAATCCAGACATCAAGATCCATCTTATTGAAGACTTTGTTACCGCTGACAACACTGCCAACTGCATCAAAACAACGTATGATTATGTTGTTGACGCTACCGATAGTGTCCGCGCGAAAGCTGCAATGATTGCCTTCTGTAAACGTAATAAGATCCCTATCATTACTGTGGGTGGTGCCGGTGGCCAACTTGATCCTACGCAAGTGAACGTCTGTGATCTTGCCAAGACAACTCAAGATCCGCTAGCGGCTAAATTAAGAAATCTATTGAGAAGGGAATATAACTTTAGCCAGAATAAGAAACGTAGATTTGGTGTTGAATGCGTTTACTCAACCGAGCAATTGCGATACCCGCAAGGTGACGGAACCGTTTGTACAACCAAACAACTGAATGATGGAAGTGTTAAGTTAGATTGCAATACGGGATTTGGTGCATCAGTTGCGGTTACAGCCACCTTTGGCTTTGTCGCTGCTGCACGAGTACAAGCCAAGTTGATTGAGCGTCATCAACGTGGTTGACCGAGATAATTCCTATCACCGACCATTTGAACGCCCAAGCCTTTTGATTTATTGGTTAATGAGCTTTTGATTAATCACTTCGGCTACCGCTCTTATGCCATTGCCCCTCGACTCGCTTAACTGCTGCCCTAGTCCCATTGCTAAAAAAGACTGCTCAAAATCCACCGAGTTGACTTCCGCATATGGCTTACCTTGGATTTGATCAAACATTAACGCCAAAAGACCTCGCACTATCTTGCCACTGGCATATCCGAGACAGTCAATCATGCCGTTGTGTTGACTGATGGATACCCAAACCTGGCTTTCGCAACCAAAGACTTCGTTTTCTGTGGTTCTTTGATCTTCAGGTAAAACCTTCAGCGCTTTCGACGCAAGCATTACTTGACGATATTTTTCGTCCCACCCTTTGGCGTTTGTTACTTTTTCAGATAAATCGTTAGACGGTATTTGAAGTGCTTGAACCGAGCTCTCACCGGATAGCATGGCGATGGCTTGATTTAAAATGCGTATGAAGGTATGAATCTCTTCCACTGTGTTATAAGCAGATAGCGACACTCTTACTGTGCTATTCAAATTGAGCGCTGTATTGTACGGCATTGCACAATGATGCCCCACCCTTATTGCAACATTGCCTTGTGTTAACACAAGCCCCAGATCGTTGCTATCAGTGCCTGAAACAGTAAACGCTATGGTGGAAATACGTTCATGATCCTTAGCGACAACATCAATACCTTTTATTTTCGCCAATTCACTTTCCAAAGTGTGTGTTAGCAATCTCTCATGTTCTATTTTATCTTGAGAATTGAACTGGCGAATAAATTGAATTGCCGCAGAGAGGCCAAGCACGCCGGCGATGTTCGGAGTTCCCGCCTCAAATTTGAACGGTAATTCGGCAAACTCGGTTTCCGCAAGACTGACCCGTTTCACCATTTCACCACCAAACTGCTGCGGTTCTAGACAATCGAGTAACTGTCGTTTTCCATACAATACGCCAATCCCGGTAGGTCCATACAATTTATGCCCACTAAACGCATAAAAATCACAATCTAATGCTAAGACATTAACGTCAATATGAGCGACCGCTTGAGCCCCATCAATAACGGTCTTCGCTTCGTGTTGTTTTGCTTTTTTAATCAAGCTCTCAATTGGGTTGATAACGCCTGATACGTTGGAAACGTGGCCAACCGCAACGACTAACGTTTGATCATCAATAAGAGAAAGTCCGAGTTCACTATCCAAGCAGCCGTCGGGTAGAACAGGAATAATGCGCACCTCAATACCGTGTTGTTTTGCCAATACTTGCCACGGTACAAAGTTCGCGTGATGTTCCATTTCAGTGAGTACTAGGTTGCTTTTACACGACGCCTTCGATTGGAAAATCATCTTAGCAGCCATATTTAGGCTTTCTGTCGCCCCTTTTGTCCAAATGATTTCGCATCGCTCACGAGCACCAATAAACTGCCTAACGCACTCTCTTGCATCTTCAAATTTTTGTGTCGTTTGTTGAGCTAGACCATGAGTTGCACGATGCACATTAGCGTTTCCCGAGGTATAGTAGTCGGTGATCGCATCAATCACCGGCTGCGGTTTCTGAGTGGTCGCACCATTATCAAAATAAATAAGACCGTCCGTTCCCGCGCTCTGCACAATCAACGGGAAATGCGATCTAAACTGTGGCGCAAAGTTCTTCATTTCGTTCATCAACCTCTAACGACTTTAAGGGCAAACAGTGTTGCTTAACAATCTCAACTAAACGGACAATATGTTGATTGGTTAATTGCCGATAATCAAAATACGGACATACTATTAAAGCGAAGCCGGGTAACACTGCAAAATTAGCATCAAGCCATTGAAGTCTTGAAGCAAACCATTGTTTTTTGCTGAAGCCTTTTCCCATCACCACATGGATACTCGATGATTCCTCGAGTTTAACTTTGCTTGGCCCGTGGAATAATAACTGAGTAGCGCTGTCTTGTTGCAGTAACTTTTGATCCCGATAATCTTGCCAACGCGAATACCTATTGGGCGCTAATCCGGGTTCATTTAATGCGAATATCACCTTCGCATAAACGTTAAACACTTTTCGCCAACCATTACCGCATTCAAGGCCAAAAGCATTGATATCTCCCTCACATAGAGGCAAGATGCCACCGCTGCTATCAAACGGGGACAATGGCGGTATATTCTCAATGTGAGCAACAAATAACGGGTCGCTATCGCCTAAGCCGTGGTCCATTCACTATTCACTCAATTACTCTTTGCTGTCATCATCTGCTTTTAAACATTCAATGAATTCTGAAGGTGACAGAATAATCCCTTCCTCTTCATCTCCCACCGGACAGACGAGGATTAACGTACCGTTCCCTTCCATACCCGGCAACCACTTTTCAAACCAATCGGTAAAGCTAATAGATTTTGCCTCAACTCCTTCAAATTGCTCTCCCATCCAATCTTCCGCGAATCCGGCCGTTGGCCATACTGGCAACACAACATCCTCATCAGCTTCCATCATGATCCAACCATCTTTACCAAACAGTCCAAATATCTCCTGATGTTTCAGTAGCTGAGTAATACAATATTCAGCGCGATCTTCGGGTTCAAAACTAGCAATATGTTGGCGTTCACCTTGGGTTAGTACTAATGGCATAATCGGTTTTATCCTGTGAATTAATCAAACAACGGGATTCTACCATTAAACACAAATGATGTTGATTAAAGCCTGCATTCAATTTTGGATTATTCAATCTACCGCCGCCACACTATCAGTGATATCATGACATTTTCCTTCCCAACACATTGGAATCATTATGAAGTTTGTTTCATTTAATATTAACGGTATTCGTGCGCGCTTACCTCAATTACAAGCACTGATTGATAAACACTCGCCAGATATTATTGGGCTTCAAGAAATTAAAGTGGATAACGAAAAGTTCCCCCTAGAAGATGTTGAGGCTATGGGGTATCACGTCTATTTTCACGGTCAAAAAGCTCACTATGGTGTTGCACTTATGTCAAAGACTCCCCTTGAAGATGTGCAATATGGGTTTCCTACCGATGAAGAAGACGCACAAAGACGTATGATTATGGGAACAGTAACGGATAAAAACAACCGCTCAATTAGAGTCCTCAATGGCTATTTCCCACAAGGTGAGAGCCGTGACCATGAAACAAAGTTTCCAGCCAAAGAAAAGTTTTACTCCGATCTGATGAACCACCTAAACACGCATCATGACGCAGATGATGACATTATTGTGATGGGGGATGTCAACATTTCTCATACAGATGCCGATATTGGCATTGGCGAACCTAACCGCAAACGTTGGCTTAAAACAGGAAAATGTAGCTTCTTACCGGAAGAACGAGAGTGGATGGAGACTTTGCTAAATTGGGGATTTACAGACAGTTTCCGAGCGCTACACCCTGATACAGATGATGTGTTCAGCTGGTTTGATTATCGTTCACGAGGTTTTGACGACAATCGCGGATTACGTATAGACATGGTTATGGCCACTAAGCAATTGCACCAACTGTGCGTTGAGGCTGATGTGGATTATGAATTACGCGGTGTCGAAAAACCATCTGACCATGCCCCGATTTGGGCGGTTTATCAATAAGGCACTGCATGACTTTTATTCAGGCCCTCAGTTTTCCTGTTGTCCTAATTGGATTGGCCCTTGTACTAAGGGCCATTGATGTCAAACGTCTACTGACCAATAACAAAGCCCAGCATTCAATATTTGCGAGTCTACTGGGTCTCTCAGTACTTTGGTCTTTTCATACCCAATTACATCCTGGATTAGATATTAACTTTCTTGGCTTGGCTGCTGTCACACTTATGTTAGGTTTTCGACTCGCCATTGTTGTCAGTACGATTGCCTTTGTGGCTACCCATTTTTTGATGGGATACACATCGGAATTAATTGCCGTAAAGCTTTTGCTATCAACTTACCTTCCCATCGTTGTGATTTATGGCGTCTTCATGTGGTCATTTCATAAGCTACCCAGAAACCCATTCATTTATATTTTCGTCTGCGGCTTTCTGGCTGGAGCACTCAGCATAGGTTTGAAATTAGCATTGTTAAGTGGTTATTATGTGTTGGATGATATTTATACATGGCGGATGGTGTTTGATAAGTATTTGATCATTACACCATTGTTGTTGTTCCCAGAAGCAATGTTCAATGGTGTTATCACCACCATGCTTCTTGTTTATGCACCCTCTTGGTTGTACACCTACCAAGACAAGTTTTACTTTAATTCTTGAGAAAACCATGACGCCAGCCATCAGCATTATTATCTTGAACACTGTCGTCATCCTGCTCCTGTATTGCGTGGCAATTAAGCAATTAAGGATCACGAAAATGAATCAGTTAGCTGTTATTGACCTGATTGCAATTCTTCTTACAATCACTATTGTCGGTCAAAAGTACGCTGGCACAACCATCACTTTTGCGCAGCTTGATCTGCATTGGTTGACGTTTACCATTATCAGCTACTGTATTGTTGAAATACCTTTCGCTGTATACGCACTTCGGCGCTTTCCTTTCAAATGAGAAGGCTCTCAAAACACTCGCTATAGCAACTTACTCAGTTCTTTCAACTCAGCTTTGCCTGCAATAATTTCTTCTTTACTGAGACCAGTGAGTTCATGAGGGAATACCAGCCAAGCGCTCGTTTCATGCAGGTAGTAATCTGGCGTGAATGCTGTCTTGTTATTTTGAGGCTTATAATACGGGCATGCAATCCGAACATTAGTAGGCATATCATCACCCTTCTCTTCTTGAATTCGATGGATTAATGCTTCAATGCTGCGGCCAGAGTCAAAAACATCATCCACAATCAATAAGTTATGTTCTTTATGAATATTCTCAATCAAGTAATGAAGTCCGTGCACTTTGACTTGTTTCTCTTGCACGCCAATGCCTGAGTAAGAAGAAGTTCTCACGGCGATATGATCAGTCTCGACCTCATGATAGGCAAAATATTCTTGAACTGCGATACCAATGGGTGTTCCCCCTCGCCAAATCGCTACAATAAAAGTTGGTTTAAAATCACTCTTATGAATATCTGACGCTAATTGGAAGGAGTCTTCCAATAGCTGATTAGCGCTGATAAATTGTTTTTGCATAATGAATCGCCCTGTATTGAATGCGTTGTGAAGTATATCCTAAGGATGGAAAATTAAAATATCTAAAATACATCCATTTCCATCAGGTGTGCGATTCCATTTGTGTGATAGACTGCCAACAAATCATTGTTAATTGCATTTGAGATAGAAATTTTATCATGGCACGTATTGGTATATTTGATTCCGGACTTGGTGGCTTGTCCGTTGCTACTAGCATTCGCCAACGAATGCCGGAACATGACATCATGTATATCGCAGATTCAGCCTATGCACCTTATGGCGACCAGCCCATTAATACTATTATTGAGCGCGTGCATATATTAACTCAACGATTGATAGCACAAGATTGTGACCTTATCGTTGTTGCCTGCAATACGGCCACCGTCAATGTCATTAATGAACTTCGTGCAGAATATGATGCACTGTTTGTGGGAGTTGAGCCGGGGATAAAACCCGCCGTCGCCGCGAGTAACAACCGTAATGTCGGTGTTATGGTGACACAGCGAACAGCGGATAGTGCTCGTTTTCAAACGTTCGCCAATTCTTTCTTGAATCAAGCGAACATTCATATCCAAGCTTGTCCTGGTTTAGCTGAATGTGTGGAAAAACTTGAACTCGCAAAACCGACCACTAAACAACTAGTGTCGAGATACGTTAATAGCCTACTCTTAAAAAAAGTGGATACTATCGTATTAGGTTGCACGCATTATCCGTTCCTTCAACCCTTGATTGACCTTGTTACACCTGATGGTATCCGCATTATCAACACTAACATTGCAGTTGCCCAACAAGTTGAGCGGATGGTCAAGCCGTTTGAGGATAACCAAGAGCAGCCGACGGGAAGTTTTGTCGTATACACATCGGGCAACCAGGAGAAATGTCAAGCAGCTGTCAGTAAGCTACTCACTTTCCCAGTCACTGTTTACCCCTTACTCAGTCACAGTTAAAACCATTCCTTTCGGAAAGACGCATCCAGTTGGCTAAATGCAGTTTTCAATAGACGTGCAAGTGACATATAGGTGGGTTTATCATCAAGAGTCTGCATATCACAACCACTGTCAGCCATTTTCTGATAAATCTCTCGATACCAAATAACGGTCTGTGGAGGTAAATCACTTTTCGCTCTCACCCCGAGCCAATACAAGCCCTGAATAGGCAGGCTGATAGTGAACAATCCCATTGCAATCCCTTGGGTTATTGCAAAAGGATGTTGTGAAATCAGCATCACACAAACAATAGCGACACTGACGGGCGGCATATATTTAATACCAAAGTTAGTTGCTGCTATGATGCGAGGATCAGGAAATAAGGCGAACAACGATCGTTCAGCAGGCCATACTCGCCCGTACGCTTGTCCTCGTTTTAGGGTATCAAAAAATCCCACTGGCATCTTGTAACTCCGAATAGCAGTCTTATATCACTATAATACTCAATTTATCGGTCTAAGGAGTAAATCACTGAATATTTTTTCTTCGCTCTCTTAAACAAACTGTGTCTCGCAAACGTAATGCTAATGCGAAAACAATAAATGAGTTAACACGCATCTATGATATGGCATATTTAAACGGATGCATAACGACATTGAATAGTATTATCTGTTATTATTTTCGAAAGTCGTTTCAACCAAATGAAAAATGGAGTCATTCATGTCTGAAGTAAGACATTGCAAATTACTAATTTTAGGATCAGGACCCGCAGGTTACTCAGCTGCAGTTTATGCCGCACGCGCTAATTTGAACCCGGTATTAATCACTGGCATCCAACAAGGTGGGCAACTTACCACTACAACCGAAGTAGAAAATTGGCCAGGCGATCCTGAAGGCCTAACTGGACCCGATTTAATGGTAAGAATGCAAAAACATGCTGAGAAATTTGACACTGAAATTATTTTTGATCATATCCATACTACCGAATTAGGACAAAGCCCATACACACTGAAAGGCGATAGCGGTACTTATACGTGTGATGCACTCATCATCGCCACAGGAGCTTCTGCAAAATACCTTGGCATGCCCTCTGAACAAGCCTTCATGGGCAAAGGGGTTTCTGCATGTGCAACCTGTGACGGATTTTTCTATCGCAACCAGAAAGTAGCCGTTGTTGGCGGCGGAAATACCGCAGTAGAGGAAGCATTGTATTTGTCGAATATTGCATCGGAAGTTCATGTTATTCACCGTCGCGATACATTTAGAAGTGAAAAAATTCTTTCAGACCGACTCATTGAAAAAGCTGAAAACGGTAATGTGGTGTTACACCTCAACAAAACACTGGATGAAGTTCTTGGCGATGATATGGGAGTCACCGGAATACGAATCAAAGATACTACCGATGGTTCAACCAATGAGTTAGATATCATGGGACTTTTCATTGCTATTGGTCACAAACCGAACACCGACATTTTCGATGGCCAACTCGAAATGAAAGATGGCTATATCAAAATTAATAGCGGCCTTGAAGGTAATGCAACCCAAACAAGTGTGCCTGGCGTTTTTGCTGCCGGAGATGTATGCGATCACATCTACCGTCAGGCGATCACATCAGCCGGAACCGGTTGTATGGCTGCACTTGACGCAGAGAAATATCTCGACAGTCAGTAAGCGTACAAACGCCTTTATCTACGGTAAGGATGAAGGCGTAATACAAGTGAGCACATGATTCAGTTACATCAGCTAACGAAGACACTCAGTTTTCCTGCACCTAAGCACGCACTCTACGATCCTAATGGCCTCCTAGCGTACGGTGGAGACCTCTCTGTTGAACGTTTAAAGTGCGCGTATTACAACGGTATATTCCCTTGGTTTGGCGAAGGAGAGCCCATCCTCTGGTGGTCTCCCGATCCTCGGGGAATATTATCTATCAACGACTATGCCCCCTCCAAAAGCCTCCAAAAACTTATCAGGAAAGGACGTTTTTCTGTCACTATCAACAGCGATTTCCAAAACGTCATAGAACACTGTGCAACTGTGCCACGAGGTGGCGATGGCGTGTGGATAACCGATGAAATGATTGATGCTTATATCAGTTTACACGAGGACGGTCATGCACACTCTGTGGAAGTTTGGGAAAATGAAATCTTAGTTGGTGGGCTTTATGGTGTCTGTGTTGGTCAGCTGTTTTGCGGTGAATCCATGTTTCATACGGTGTCAAATGCTTCTAAAATTGCGTTTCACTATCTCGTCGAACATCTTAAACACAATGGATTTCGCTATATCGACACTCAACTTCAGAATGAGCATCTTAAAAGCCTTGGTGTTATTGAAATCCCGCGGGAGCAGTTCCTATTGACACTAGAGCATTGCCGTGACCTACCTACTCCACTGGCAATGTGGCAACAGCATAAACTAACATCATGAAATTTGGCATCTCATCCAGCTTTACATGTAATTATCTGCCTGAGGAAAAAGAGCGGTTACTCATCTATTACGACGAAGAAGGCAAACGCCCTGCGTCTCCGCAACTTTATGGAGCCTTACTGACGGCCGGCTTTAGACGCAGTGGAGAGCAAATTTATCGTCCTCATTGCGAAAGTTGCCAGCGATGTGAATCATTGCGTATTGCCATCAATGAATTTAAGTTAAGTAAAAGTCAAAAACGCATTCGTAACAAAAATCAGCATCTGACTGTGACTATTTCACAACAAGAAACGGACTGCTTTTATCCACTTTATGAGGCATATATAAATGGTAAACACCGGGATGGCGGTATGTTTCCACCATCGAAAGAGCAATTCAATTTTTTTATACATAACCAATGGCAACAACCGCTCTATATTTGTGTTTATGATGACCAACAGTTGATCGCTGTCGCTGTCACTGATGAACAACCAGATTCCCTGTCAGCACTTTATACCTTTTACGACCCCAAACATGAACACCTATCACTGGGTACATTTTCGATTTTGGCACAACTTGACGTTGCAGCTAGGCTTAATAAGAGGCATTTATACTTGGGATACTATATCGAGAACTGCCAAAAAATGCGATACAAGAAAAATTTCTTGCCCCATGAAAGGTTTATTGATGGGCAATGGCAACACTTCAAAAAAGAGTTATAGATAATTATCAAAAAATCACGCTTTTTGCTTTACATAAGGGCGTTTATTGGGCAAAATCTGCGCGGCAGTTTGGTGTATAACACAGGTATAATTCATAAATGGCAAAAGAAGATTGCATTGAAATGGAAGGAACGGTAATGGATACCCTTCCAAACACTATGTTTCGAGTAGAGCTTGAAAATGGTCACGTAGTAACAGCACACATCTCTGGAAAGATGCGCAAAAACTACATTAGAATTTTAACAGGAGATAAAGTAACTGTTGAAATGACACCGTATGATTTATCCAAGGGTCGCATTATCTATCGCGCACGATAAAGGATAGCAAGCAAAACGTGGTGATGCTGTCACCTTAGACTAGCTTGACAAGATACAAACAAAAAAGGACCTGTCGGTCCTTTTTTGTTTTCGGTTTCAACAACAGACAATCAAGCCTCTTCAGCCTTCTTCTGTTTTACTGACTGGTAGTCAAAGGTCAGCTCGTCTTTCTTGATGTCAATCCGCACCGAACCTCCCTTGACGAGCTTCCCGAATAAAAGCTCATTGGCAAGTTCTTTCTTGATTTTCTCTTGGATCAACCGCGACATAGGTCTCGCTCCCATGGCTTTGTCATAGCCTTTTTCAGCAAGGTGCGCTCTTGCGTCCGCAGTGACATCAAGAACCACTCCTTTAGCATCCAACTGAGCTTCCAATTCTATTAAGAATTTGTCCACGACTTGCAAAATAATATCTTGCGACAAATGGTTAAACCAAATAATACCGTCTAAACGATTACGAAACTCGGGTGAAAAGACTTTGTTAATTTCACTCATTGCATCAAAGCTATGATCTTGTTGCTTAAATCCAATCGATTGACGAACCGTCTCTTGCACACCAGCATTTGTGGTCATCACCAAAGTGACATTTCTAAAATCAACTTTCCTTCCATTCGTATCAGTTAATGTACCATGATCCATGACTTGCAACAGGACGTTGTAAATATCACTGTGAGCTTTTTCTATCTCATCGAGAAGTACAACCGAATAAGGATTTTTGATAACAGCATCAGTTAGCAAGCCTCCCTGTTCAAATCCAACATATCCAGGGGGAGCACCAATTAACCGGCTAATTGAATGCCTTTCCATGTACTCAGACATATCAAAGCGAACTAATTCAACGCCCATTATGCGAGACAACTGCTGAGTAACCTCTGTTTTACCGACCCCCGTGGGCCCTGCGAACAAAAAACTACCAATAGGTTTATTTTCGTTGCCTAAACCAGAACGCGACAATCGCACTGCATCGGTC
This sequence comes from Alteromonadaceae bacterium, assembly GCA_964230195.1. GTDB lineage: Bacteria > Pseudomonadota > Gammaproteobacteria > Enterobacterales > Alteromonadaceae > CAXRGH01. Next base: position 2,002 of record CAXRGH010000002.1, on the reverse strand, counting down.
AGGCTATCAATGGCAGAGTCCTGACCGAACACCACCATTTTCAGATTACGATCAAGATTCTTAAGCACTTCTTTGTCTGTCGCTGACACTGATTTCTCGGGAATACGCGCAATTTTAGCAATGATTTGCTCGATGTCCGCCACCCCAATTGTCTTCTTACGCTTCGATGCAGCAACGAGTCTTTGACTTGCACCGGCTTCATCAATCACATCAATCGCTTTATCTGGCAAATGACGTTCATTAATGTATTTAGCTGACAACTCGGCAGCCGCAAACAACGCCTTATTAGTATAACGCACACTGTGATGCTCTTCGTAACGAGATTTCAACCCTTGCAAAATCTTAGCGGTATCAGTGACTGATGGTTCAACAATGTCGACTTTCTGGAATCGTCTTGCTAACGCACGGTCTTTCTCGAAAATGGTTTGATATTCCTGATAGGTAGTGGAACCGATACAACGAAGCTGACCACTGGACAGTTTCGGTTTTAGAAGATTAGACGCATCCATGACACCGCCTGACGCTGCCCCCGCACCAATGATGGTGTGTATTTCATCAATAAACAAAATAGCATCTGGGTCTTTTTCTAACTCTTTTAGTATTGCCTTGAGTCGTTTTTCAAAGTCGCCCCGATACTTGGTACCCGCGAGTAACCCTCCCAAATCAAGTGAATATACGGTTGAAGATGCCAACACGTCAGGCACATCATTATTCACGATTCGATACGCCAAGCCCTCTGCAATTGCAGTTTTACCTACCCCTGCTTCACCAACCAATAACGGGTTATTTTTGCGGCGACGGCACAAAATTTGAGTCGCACGCTCGACTTCGCTATCTCGCCCAATCAGAGGATCTATTTTTCCTTCTTTCGCATGTCGGTTGAGGTTCGTTGAATAGGTTTCCAGCATAGAGGAGCTTTCGTCACTGTCTGTATTATCTTCCTCATCGACTAATGGTCTCGGAGAACTGTCGTTTGGTTCATCCTTTCCAATACCGTGCGAGATGAAATTCACAACATCCAAACGTGTAACATCTGATTTTTTCAGGATGTAAACGGCTTGGGATTCTTGCTCACTGAAAATTGCTACTAGGACGTTGGCACCAGTAACTTCTTCTTTACCAGAAGATTGCACATGAAAGACTGCCCTTTGCAACACTCGTTGAAAGCCGAGTGTGGGTTGAGTTTCTTTGTCATCTTCATCACCGTCAGGTAATAGTGGCGTGGTATCTTGGACAAAATTATCCAGTTCGAGTTTAATTTGATCTATATTTGCACCACATGCAAATAGCGCTTCGTTTGCCTCTTTGTTATCAAGCAGCGCCAATAATAAGTGCTCAACCGTCATAAACTCATGGCGATTCTCACGGGCGAACATGAACGCTTGATTTAAGGTTTGTTCTAAATCTTTATTTAGCATATTACTCATCTCCGAAAACCTATGCTTTTTCCATTGTACACTTCAAAGGGTGCTGGTTATTACGAGCATATTGATTAACCTGCATCACTTTTGTCTCTGCAATTTCTGCTGTGTACATTCCACACACGGCCTTTCCCTTATAATGCACCGTTAACATTAGCTGCGTCGCTTTCTCAGAATCCATTCTAAAAAACTTGGTCAACACCTCAATCACAAAATCCATTGGTGTGTAATCATCATTATTTAGAATTACCTTGTACATTGGTGGTGGCGATACTTTCGCCTTGTCTGCTTCCAACTCAATGTTGCTATTTACGTCTACAGAAGAATTCTTGCTCATATATTTAATACTAGTCGTTGCTCAGGAAATGTTTTTACTTTTCGTTAATAAATTGGTCTAATCTTTTTTACAAAAATCGCTTGACTTTCAATTCATAACCCTACTAAATAGTGTTTGTCGGTTTATTTTTTCTCCAACTAAACCGAACACTAGATACTAGTGTTAATGATGTGGGGATCCGTAATACAAAATCAAGTTAAAAGGAAGTAGAAAGATGGCAGTCGGAACAGTAAAGTGGTTTAAC
>CAXRGH010000001.1:0-3825 GCA_964230195.1 Alteromonadaceae bacterium | reverse complement strand
GCTACCATTGATTGGGCCATCTGATCCAAAAACTCTGCACGGCCAGGGATTTGTGCCGAAATCATCGAGTTGGTGAATTTGTTCTTGGTATCGCCAGATACTTGCTGCAGCACACCGAACAATTCTTTTAGTGAACCTAAGCGGTTGTTCAATGCATCGTTCAAGTCAGCGAGTTTAAATTCGTTTTCTTCGAACTGAGTTTCCAGTGTTTCAGAAAGCGTTAAAGCATTGTCACGGGTGTAACGCGTTTGACGTAAAATGCGGTCCTGCTCGCTACGTTTGGTAACGAACTCAGCTTCACGTGCTTGGTTTTCTTGAGACTGAGCAAATTGCCCTTGTTCAAGCTGTTTTAATAGTGCATCTAAATCTAATGCACGATCATTTGCAGTTGCAGTAAAGCTTAATGCTGATACAGCAACGACGGCTAGAATGGTTTTTAGTGAAAATTTCATGTCAAACATGCCTTAGTCGGTAATCGCAACGGGTAACATTAAAAGGTCAGGAGCAAGCTGTTTCTTGGCCATACGCAAACCTTTAGTGATTTGGGTACGGTAGCTAGAATCCAATGCTTCCCATTGACGGGTTTGTTTGTTCCACGCACCTTGACGTGACGCGTCACGTGTTTGGTAAATCAATGCGGTACGACCAAGGCGCAAGAATTCAACTTCGCGCTCAGTACCATCGATCGTATGCAGACCAGGGTATGCTTCAAGTGTACGGCCATAATCCATTTCAACTTGGTAGGCCTCCATCACCCGGCGAAACTTTTCCGACGGAGCGACGTCAGCACGGTCCATCATGCTACGTAAACCAGCAACCCGCTCTGCACGTTCTTGCGGAAGGAAAGGCACATCCAGTGCCACGAATTGCTCTAATCCATTAATCATATTAATCATTAAAGGCGTAATTTGACGTTCAATGACGCTGACTTCGTCAATCGCCTCGTTCAAAGCTTGCATTTCGTTTGTTTGGTTATCGATTTGTTTTTGTAATTGACTGTTATAGACATTTAAGCCTTCAATTTCTTTGTTCAGTGTTTTGAACTGTTGTAATTTAGTGTCAATTTGTTCGACAATATTGTCGATTTTCATTTGTGACTGGGCTGCAGAGGCATTGATTTTTCCTGCTTCAGTCACGACTTTCTCAACAGTCTGGTCTGCTTGTGCAAATGCAGCACAGCTAATGCAACCTGCAACAATCAAAGCCATTAGAGAGACTAAGCGATTCATAGTATGGACCTTTTTTTTGAGCCGGATCTTGATGATTTGGCAATTTTAAAACTCGGGGAATCATACTGGTGTTCTTTGACAGTTTTATTACAATCCTGTCATGTTGGGTTGGTTTAATATAAGCTTCATATTACTGTCACATAACATTCATAAATTGCTCACGCCAGTAAGTAGGATAGTGGCTGTTTTTTTTTAAGAACAGAGAAGGTTTTATCTAAAAATACCGTTATTAGCTTCATAAACCTTGTTAGCCAAGGTACTACAACTAAGGTATATGAAAGCTAATTCATTGATATTATTAAGTTTACGCGCTATATAAATAGAAGTTATAATAGTTATTCAGCTTAGGCATGGGCATTGTGTGCTTTTTTTCATATAATCCCTAGGTTAATCACTAATGGATTTTATTAAGGCGTAACACACGATGAGTCAATACAACGAATATCTCAAAGAAATCGAAGTCCGTAAAACCGACCTCGGTTTGAACCCTAAACCGATCGACAGCGCAGAACTAACTGCCGAAATCATTGAGCAAATCAAAGATACTAGTCACCCAGAACGCGAGTCATCGCTGAAATTTTTCATTTACAATACTTTACCTGGTACTACGCCAGCGGCAGTTGTGAAAGCGGCATTTTTAAAAGACATCGTGCTTGGCAACGAAGTAGTTGCTGAAATTTCTCCTGAGTTTGCATTAGAACAGCTTTCGCACATGAAAGGTGGTCCTTCTGTGGAAGCATTATTAGATGTTGCTCTTTCTGATGATGCGCAAGCAGCAGCTGCTGGTGAAGTTTTAAAATCACAAGTATTCTTATACGATGCGGATACAAGTCGTTTAGCTGAAGCATATAAAGCGGGTAACGCGATTGCGACAGATATCTTAAAGAGCTACGCGAACGCAGAATTTTTTACTAAGCTTGATGACATCCCTGAAAAAATCAAAGTGATTACTTATATCGCTGCAGAAGGTGATATTTCAACTGATCTTCTGTCTCCTGGTAACCAGTCGCATTCACGTGCTGACCGTGAACTACACGGTTTATGCATGATTTCTCCTGAAGCTCAGCAAGAAATCAAAGCGATGAAAGAAGCAAACCCTGATTGTAAAGTTATGCTTATCGCTGAAAAAGGCACCATGGGTGTCGGTTCTTCACGTATGTCAGGTGTGAATAACGTTGCACTTTGGGCCGGTGAAGAAACATCTCCATTTATTCCTTTTGTTAATAATAAGCCAGTGGTTGCGGGTACTAATGGTATTGCACCGATCTTCTTAACCACAGTAGGTGTAACTGGTGGTATTGGTCTTGACCTTAAAAATTGGGTCAAAAAGACTGACGAAAATGGTGAAGTGGTTCGCGATGAAAATGGCGATCCAGTTTTAGAACAAGCTTACTCTGTTGCAACCGGTACTATTTTAACGATCGATACCAAAGCGAAAAAATTATACAACGGTGACGAAGAGCTGGTTGATGTATCTGATGCGTTTACACCGCAAAAAGTTGAGTTCATGAAAGCCGGTGGCTCTTATGCTGTAGTATTTGGTAAAAAGCTACAAACATTTGCTGCTGAAACTCTTGGTGTTGAAGCGCCTGTTGTTTACGCACCAGCAAAAGAAATCTCAATCGAAGGTCAAGGCCTGACTGCAGTTGAAAAGATCTTCAACCGCAATGCAATTGGTGTCGCATCAGAAACACCACTCCACACAGGTTCTGATGTACGTGTTAAAGTGAATATTGTTGGTTCACAAGATACGACGGGTCCTATGACTTGTCAGGAATTAGAGGCGATGGCTGCTTCTAAGATATCGCCAAGTGTTGACGGTGCATTCCAATCTGGCTGTCACACAGCATCAGTTTGGGATAACAAAGCTAAAGCGAACACGCCTAAGTTAATGGCATTCATGAACGCATTTGGCGTTATTACCGCGCGTGATCCGAAGCACGTTTATCACTCGATGACAGACGTTATTCACAAAGTATTGAATGATATTACTGTTGATGACCGCGCTATCATTATCGGTGGTGATTCACATACGCGTATGTCAAAAGGCGTCGCATTTGGTGCTGACTCTGGTACTGTTGCTTTAGCACTGGCGACAGGTGAAGCTGCAATGCCGATCCCTGAGTCGGTCAAAGTGACATTTAAAGGCAGTATGCAACCGCACATGGATTTCCGTGATATCGTGCACGCGACTCAAGCCCAAATGTTGAAGCAATTTGGTGGGGAAAACGTTTTCCAAGGACGAGTTATCGAAGTACAAATTGGTACATTATTGGCTGACCAAGCGTTCACGTTTACGGACTGGACAGCTGAAATGAAAGCCAAAGCGTCTATCTGTATCTCTACTAACGAGACATTGATTGCGTCATTAGAATTGGCTAAATCACGTATCCAAATCATGATCGATAAAGGCATGGACAACGAAGCGAATATGCTTCAAGGTCTTATTGATTTGGCGGATCAGCGTATTGCAGAAGTCAAATCTGGCGAAGCTCCAGCGCTTGCACCAGATGACAATGCTAAGTACTACGCAGAAGTGGTTGTTGATCTTGATTCAATCGTTGAGCCAATGATTGCTGACCCAGATGTCAACAAC